>DLOQ01000072.1:0-1002 GCA_002479655.1 Lachnospiraceae bacterium UBA7480 | reverse complement strand
GTATTCGGGAAGCAACAATAAAGCTGCATTGCTTCATCAGCCGGGCGGGCTCTTTCCAACACTCAATCATCCGCAGGGAATCTTCTCCCAGCAGGAAAAACAGATCGTCCTCCGGATAGATATCGTGAAATTCTTCCATGGTTTCATAACTGTATGTGGGACCTTCTTTGTGGATCTCAAGATCCGATGCTTCCATACCGCTTCTGCCCATTAATGCAAGACAAACCATTTGATACCTATGCCTGCTTGAAAGCACATTGCTTTTCATATAAGAATTCCCGCTTGGCAGAAAGATCACTTTATCCAGTTGATATAAGCTTTTTGCATTTTCAGCAAGTTTGATATGTCCATTGTGTATGGGATTGAATGTTCCCCCATAAATACCTATTTTCATCATTCACAACATTCCGCACTACTCTTCAAAAAATTCTGCGCCTAATGACTTCGCTATTTCTTTCAGCTTTGCTGCTGCTTTTTCAGAGTATCCTTCATCACAGCCGATCATACCGTTTCTATATATAATTACAGAATCATCAAAAAGAGTTCTTCCTTCGATTTTTATCTTTAATTTTTGTTTGGTAATCGGGTTAATTCCTTCACACAATTCCTTTAAAACCAGATCCTTATCTGTTTTAACATAATCAAGCCATTCCTGTAAAGATATGTCTTTTTCCCTCTTTATGTATATATCCATTTTAATCCCTCCTGCATTTATGTTATAAAATTCTTTCTCTCTGTCTTGTCGATCATAGCATGATTTTTTTATTATCTTTATTCTCTTTATAAAGCACGATCTTTCTGCCGATCACCTGCACCAATGTAGAACCGGTGCGGTCANNCCCCGCCATGACCGCAGGATCATCCTCAGCTCCCTTTAATACGGAGATCTTGATCAGTTCATGGGTATTGAATGCCTCTGCAACTGCCTCCGTGACCTCCGGCGTCAGATTGGATTTCCCGATCTGAAACAGGGGCGTGAGATTGGCGGCAAGGCTTTTTAAA
>DLOQ01000191.1 GCA_002479655.1 Lachnospiraceae bacterium UBA7480 | reverse complement strand
CATGGAGGATTAGTGTGAAAAAGATCATAATAAAAAGTATGCTGGCGTGCGGAATGGTATTTCTCTGTATATTATGCTGGGTACATATCAGCCGGCAGAAATATTTCTTTCAGGAAAAAGAGAATTATCAGGTGATCTGCGGAATGGAGGGATTCGTCTATTCTGCTCTGTCATCCGGCGGGCAATCGCAGGAATTTGTAAAAGGATGTTATTTTATTGAGGATGACAGGCAGGTAGAGGGGATCGTCCACCGTGCTGNNTGCCACGGTGACGCTGGTAGGGGAAAATATAGATTCGGATATTTTGTTTCCGGCATTCAACCGGCTGGCGTATGATGACGTTTCAGGATGTCTGCTGGATGCGGGGACGCTGTATGAGTTGTTTGGCACGACGGATACATTTGGACAGACGGTCATTTATGACGACAGGGAATACATGGTACGCGGGGTGCTGGATGTGAATGTTCCCCTTATGGTCATCAGCTGTAAATTTGAGGATGATCAGAGAGTTGACGGACTGGTTCTTAATACGACTGATGAGTGGTACCGCAATCAGTATGCGGAACTTTTGAACAGTGTGTATGGGTCGGTTGAGCAGTCTTATTACCTGACAGATTATGTATCTGTGGCAAAGTGGATCGAAACGCCGTCAAAATGGTCTGACTTTGAATTTTGGAGCAGCTATTCCGACGATCTCAAAATGCGTCTGGAGCATATCTTTTTTGACAACAAGGATATCACGGAACAGATTTGTCTCAGGAAATCATATCAGATGATGGGTCTGCGGACGGTTCTGGGGATCCTTGCAGTGGTACTGATCGTAGGGGTGTATAGACTTGTGGCAAGAGTGGTGTTAGGAACTAGGAAATAATAATTTGTAAAATGGTCTTGTCCGATTTACATAACTCTTTGTTTGAAAATATATGTTCCAAAAAAATCATAAATGAAATTATTTTTGGAACATATATTTTCAAAACTTGAGTTATGTAAACCTCACTGGTAAGGCGACGAAAGAAAGATTGCGTTTCAATTATATAAAATTAAACAGGTAAAAATAAGGGAGGAAACGGCATGTTTGAGAAAAAAGTTCAAAAAATGAAAAGAAGCATACTTTTGTATTTTTTGACTATTCTTGCGGTCTGGATGACAGGATGCGGGAAGAACGAGGTACAGGACCCGCTGAATACGACGATGGAAACACCGCTTTTCGTGTATCAATATACGCAGATCAATGAGGTATCTGGTCAGGATGGCGGCAATACATTTTTTCAGGCGATGAAAAAGACGGAGGATGGATTTAGCATCCTCTATGTGGATGGTGAAGGGAATCTTGCCGAATGTCACACGGCTGATGGGGGAGCTACCTGGGATAAACAGACGGCAGCCTTAGATCTCATAGAAGAGGGGAATATGGGTTTCTACTTCTCCAGAAGCGATATGAATGGAGCGGGTGAATATGTTGTTCTTGTTGATGGTTATCAGGTGGTATATATAAACGGAAATGGGAGCAGTGTGATTACGGAAAATAACGAGGGAGTTAATTTGGTACGTTTTAATGCAGCAGGAGATGCCATACTGTTTAGTACCGATCATAAAGTTGAGGAATACGGAGTGGATGGCAGGCGGATCCGGTCCTATCCTGTAACAAACGTCATAGACATGTGTTTTACGGAGAATGAGATCTTTTTTCTGACCCTTGACGCTATTAAGGTTTATGATGAAGCATCGGGGGAATTGGTTTTGGAAGACTCCGCCGTGAACAAATCTTTGTCGGACGATCTGCAGAATGCTTATAACCGGTCTAAGTCTTGGGACGTATACAATACCCATGAGGTCATGCGGGCAGATGGGAACGGTGCGGTAACGCTTCTCTTGGATTCCGGTATGTACCGGTATGTGGTGGGCAGCTCCGTGATAGAGGGCATTTATCGCAACAGGGATATTAAAACTCCAAATGTTGGAAGTATACTCAGTTTTGTACAGGATGGGGAAATGTTTTATCTTCTGGGATATCTTGAAAATGACAGCACCCTTTATTTCCTGTGCTGCAGTGAGTCGGATGAGATGGTTGCGACGGATGAAAATATACCTCATGAGGAGATCACTATATATACATTGTATTCGCAGGAATATCTGGAAGAGACCGTCAGACAATTTGAAGAAGAATATCCTAACATTACGGTCAATATTGAAGTGGGACGTGAGGAGGGAAGCAATACGACCTTTACGGAAGCTGTCAATGCATTAAACACGCAGCTTTTGGCAGGCAACGGGCCGGATGTCATACTGATGGATGACTTGAACTACGCTGCGTATAGGGACAGCGGCATGCTGGCGGAACTATCCGGCTTGTATGATGAGATTTTGGCGGAAAATCCGGAATGTAATACTACGTTCTTATCCTGTTATCGTGGGGGAAACGGTGAGATCTATGCGATACCGTCTCAGTTTGGAGTTACGATGATATCTGCGCCTTCGGACAGCATGGATGCCCTGAACAGTCTGGAAGGGCTTGCTGAATATATTCAAAACAGTCCGTGCCCGAATCCGGAATATGGCAACGATCTGAATATTTATGATGTTACCGGACTGTTCCAGACGCTGTATCCGGCATATTCTCATAGAATATTTGGTAATGGAGAAAGTTATGACAGAGAGGAGTTGGAAAAGTTTGTATCCGGATTTAAGGAAGTATGGGATGCTTTGATGGAGCATACAACGGATGAACAGATTCGGTCATGGAAAAATCTGGTTGAAGTAACCGGGGCATGGCAGTATTATAATGTCGCTGACCGGAGTAATGGACTGGTAGATGTCAATTATTATTATGGTTTGAATGTGGAAAATATGCAGGCAGAGTCTGGGCGCAGCATCGGATTATATAATTTTAATTATTATTCTGATATATTTTATTTAATATACATGACAAGGGAATATGAACATGAAACATATGATGTGTTTGCATATGATGATGTCAAAACATTTACGNNATGGATACGGCGGAACTGTTTATAAAGTATATGTTAAGTACGGAGGTTCAGAGCAAAATAGCAATTGGTTATTATATTGGTAATGGTGAGCATCCTTACGGCATGCCGGTAAATATGAGAGGTCTGCTTGATACTTATCAGGGTCTGGAAGAAGCATTTATAGATTGGCAGGAGCAAAATCCGGGGATGAATGTATTCTTTGATGGAGAACAGGAGTACTATATGTCCGTTCTTGACAGCCTTTCGGTTCCGACCTACCGGAATGCGATTCTGGAGGAAAAGATCCGCATGAATCTGGAGCGTTATCTGGATGGCGAAATCACGCTGGAACAGTATATGGAGGAAGTGGATAACGAGATTACCCTGTATATGGAGGAATAATTTGCCTAAATAAAATATAAGGTAATTGCGAAAGAGTTAAGTCCGGCTTANNACATAACTCTTTGTTTGAAAAATATGTTCCGAACATCTTTGTTCTAACAAAGATGTTCTAACATCTATAAATGAAATCATTTTTGGAACATATATTTCAAACTTCGAGTTATGTAAACCTCATGGACAGAATTGTAGAACGAAAAATGATAAAGTAATTGTTTCGCAAAAGCCTGTATAAAGTGTGAAAGAGAGGAAACAAGATGGGGCAGATAAAATCAGTAAATATCAGAAATAATATACTCCTGAGCCTTTTGGCGATTCTTATGGTCTGGATGGCAGGGTGCGGGAAGAACGAGGCGCAGGATCCTTTGAACGCGACGATGGAGACACCCCTATCCACTTACCGGATTACGCAGACCCATGAGGTGACAGGTGTCAACAGCGGAAACGCATTTTTTAAGGCAATGGAAAAGACGGAAAACGGATTCTGTATTCTTTATATGGATATGGAGGGGCAGCTTCGTGAGTGCCATACTGCTGACGGGGGAGCGACATGGAAGGAATCCGCTGTCGATCTGGATATTGCGGACGGAGCGAATTGGTCGGCAACAGGGTGTGACATTAACGCGGCGGGCGAATACGCTGTTCTGATTATGCAGATGAAGGAAGATTATGAATTGGATGGTTTTCAGGTGGTATATGCAGGTAAAAACGACAGCCGTCTGATTGCGGAGTATGCCGACGGGGTGCAGGCAGTACGTTTTAATGCGGCGGGGGACGCAATCATGGTCTGTACCGATTATGAGGTTGAGGAATACGGTGTGGACGGCAGACTGATCCGTACTTATCCTGTTACCGGCGTGATGGATATGTGTTTTGCGGGACAGGAGATCATATTTTTGACAAATGACGCCATCAGGGTTTATGACGGGACTTCCGGGGAAATGGTTACCGAGGATTACGCATTTCACGAGGCTATGGCGGAGAAACTGCAGGAGACGGATGGTCTTACTTCATCATTTAATGCGCTTGATTCGCATAAGCTGATGCGTTCTGATGGGAATGGGGCGGTAATGATCCTTCTGGAATCCGGCATGTACCGGTATATACCGGGCAGCGCCGTGATAGAGTGTATCTATAATACAAGCAGGGGCGGCGTTGACCGGCTCGACCATACGCTCAGCTTTGTGCAGGAGGGGGATCTGTTTTACCTGTCAGGATATCTGGAAAATGATACCACCCTGTATTTTGCCTGCTGCAGTGAGACGGATGAGGCAGTGGAGCCGGTGGAAAATGTGCCTGNNATTAGGTATATACGCTGTATTCGGAGGGATATCTGGAATATTGTGCCGGAAAGTTTGAGGAGGAATATCCGGGCATTAAGATCAATCTTGAAGTCGGACGGGAGGAAGGAAGCAATACAACGATTCCGGAGGCGGTCAATGCATTGAATACGCGGCTTCTGGCGGGCGACGGACCGGATGTCATATTGATGGACGATTTAAACTACGCGGCGTATCGGGACAGCGGTATGCTGAAAGAGCTTTCCGGTCTGTACGACGAGATTCTAAGCGAAAATCCGGCAATCAATACGGCGGTTTTGTCCTGTTACCGGTCGGAAGACGGCACAATATACGCGATACCGTCACAATATGGATTTACCATGATTTCCGCGCCTGCGGACAGCATAGATTCCCTGAACAGTCTGGAGGGGCTTGCGGAATATATTAATCAATCCAATCCGAATCCTNNGCAGTTATTTCAACTGCTGTACCCTGCATATTCCCACAGAATCTTCGACAATGGGGAGAGTTATGACAGGCAGGAACTTGAAAATTTTATGTCCGGTGCAAAAATGGTGTGGGACGCCCTGATGGAGCATACTACCGAGGAGCAGATACGGGAATGGGAGGCCTGGGTTGCCGAGACAAAGGAAGAATATGGGGAATGGACTTACTCTAACACACTTTACTTGCTTCAGGGACTGGTTGACGAATGGCATTCACTTGGAAGTATGGCAGACTGGCTTTTTACAGAAGAAGGGGGAATGCAGCTTTATTCGGGCCGCAGCATCGGATTGTATAATATTACCGGTGCCTCCGAGATACGGCCTATCTGGCATATGATATACGAATACCCGCAGGAGGTATATGATATCTTTACTGTTGATGATGTTAAGACATTTACGCCGCTGATGATCTATTCTATCAATGCCAAAAGTGAAAATACGGATGTTGCGGAAGAATTTGTAAAATATATGTTAAGTACAGAGACGCAAAGCAACAGTGCATGGGTCGATGTCAGCCAGAACTTTGAGCATAGACGCGGTATGTCAATCAACATGGATGTTTTGCAAGAGCTGTTGGAAGGTTACAAACGAGCTATGGAAAACCGTAATCCCATGCTTTCAGATGAAGTGATAGACCGCGGTATGGAAGTGTTTGGCAGTCCGTCGGTTCCGACTTACCGAAATGCGATTCTGGAGGAAAAGATATTTGCGGGCATGGAAGAGTATCTGAACGGCGATATTACGCTGGAACAGTATATGAATGAGACGGATAACGCAATCACCCTGTATATGGAGGAATAACATTAAAACCTATATAAAGTATGAAAGCGGGAGGAGATATGATGGTACAGAAAAAATCAGTGAAAATCAGAAAAAATATACTCCTGAGCATTTTGACCATTTTTGTAGTATTGATGGCAGGATGCGGGAAGAATGAGGCGCAGGATCCGTTAAATACGACGATGGAAACGCCGCTTTCCACTTACAGGTTTACGGAGATCAATGAGGTATCGGACTTAAAAAGCGGCAGCGCGTTTTTCCAGACTATGAAGAAAACGGAAGATGGATTTGCCGTTCTCTATGTAGATAGTCAGGGAAAGCTTTCCGAATGTTATACAACTGACGGGGGAGCCACATGGAAGGAACAGGTTGTAACTGTGGATTGCGTAGATGGGGAGAATTGGACGATCTCTAAGAGTGATATGAATGCAGCGGGTGAATATGCGCTTCTCATTATGCAGATGAAAGAAGATTATGAATTTGCCGGTTTCCAGTTGATGTTTGTGGGTCAAAACGACAGCCGCCTGATTGCGGAATATGACGACGGGATATCCAAAGTTTGTTTTAATGAAGCAGGAGATGCCATACTGGTCTGTACCGAATATGAAGTTGAGGAATATGGGGTGGATGGCAAATTGATCCGTTCCTATCCTGTTACCGATGTGATGGATATGTGTTTTATGGGACAGGAGATCGTATTTTTGACGAATGATGCCATCAGAGTTTATGACGAGACCTCCGGGAAAATGGTTACAGAGGATCTTGGATTTCATGAAGCTCTGGCGGAAGAACTACAGAAGGCGCATGATATGTCTTTATCTTATGATGTGCTCAATAACCATGAGATGATGTGTTCTGATGGAAGTGGGGCAGTCTATATCCTTTTAAATTCCGGTATGTACCGGCATGTGCCGGGCAGTTCGGTGATAGAGTGCATTTACGGTACAAGCCAAAACGGCGTTGACAGGCTTGATAATACGCTCTGCTTTGTACGGGAGGGAGATCTGTTTTATCTGTTGGGGTATCTGGAAAATGACATTACCCTTTATTTCCTGTGCTGCAGTGAGACGGATGAGGCGGTGGAGCCGGTGGAAAACGTGCCTGTCAGGGAGAGCACAGTATACACATTGTATTCGCAGGCGTATCTGGAAGAAACCGTCAGACAATTTGAAGATGAATATCCGGACATTAAGATCAATCTTCAAGTCGGGCGTGAGGAAGGAAGCAATACGACCATTACGGAAGCGGTCAATGCACTGAATACGCAGCTTTTGGCGGGTAACGGACCGGACGTTATCATTATGGACGGACTGAACTACGCTGCCTACAGGGATAGCGGCATGCTGAAAGAACTGTCCGGTCTGTATGATGAGATCATGAGTGATAATCCGGGAATCAATACAACGATTTTATCCTGCTATCGTACGGAAGACGGTGAGATCTATGCAATACCGTCACAATTCGGATTTTCGGTAATATCCGCGCCTGCGGACAGTATAGATTCATTGAACAGTCTGGAAGGACTTGCAGAATATATAAATCAATCCAATCCGAATCCTGAGTTTAGTAACGATCTGCGGATCTATGACGCGAAGCAGTTATTTCAACTGCTGTATCCGGCGTATTCCCACAGAATCTTCGGCAATGGGGAGAGTTATGACAGGCAGGAACTGGAAAATTTTGCGTCCGGTATGAAAGATGTGTGGGATGCACTGATGGAGCATACCACAGAGGAGCAGATCCGGGAATGGGAAGCTCTGGTTGCTGAAGAAGGGGACTGGGCATACTCTAACTCCGGCCAACTGATGCATGGACTGATTGACGAATGGGGTTCCTTGGGACTGGCAGGAGGACGCTGGCATATGGAGGAACCGGAAATGCAGCTTTATACAGGACGCAGTATCGGATTGTATAATATTACTTATGCCTCCGAGATACGGTCTATCTGGCATATGATGAACGAATATCCGCATGAAACATATGATATATTTTCCATTGATGATGTTAATACATTTACGCCGCTGCTGATCTATTCCATTAATGCCAAAAGTGAAAACACGGACGCGGCGGAAGAATTTGTAAAATATATGTTAAGTGAGGAGACCCAAAGCAACATAGGAATGGGCAGGTATGACAGCAACAGCGAGCATAGATATGGTATAACAATCAACATGGAAGTGTTGCAAAGCCGCGTAGAAACATTTCGGTACGTCGATGGGTCGAACACTCTTGTTGCTCCCGAGGGAGAGGTAGATCGCTTTATGGATCTGCTTGGCAGCTTTTCGGTTCCGACTTACCGGAATGCGATTCTGGAGGAAAAGATATTTTCGGGCATGGAAGAGTATTTAAATGGTTCGATTTCGCTGGATCAGTATATGAATGAGGCGGATAATGCCATCACCCTGTATATGGAGGAATAACATTAAAAACCAAATAAAGTATAACAGGTAATTGCGAAAGAGTTATGTAAACCTCATGGACAGAATTGTGGAACGAAAAATTGTAAAGCAATTGTCTTACAATTACCAAATATAAAAAATTAGGTAATTGCGAAAC
>DLOQ01000140.1 GCA_002479655.1 Lachnospiraceae bacterium UBA7480 | reverse complement strand
GCTGAGCATCGTCTGCTGCTTCGGCTGGTTTTTCGCCAGCGTCTTGCCCTTCCCCATATCCTTTGACTTTACGACAAAATCACCCGGGGCAATGCTTTCCTGCTTTTCTGCAGGTTTCTCCTCATCATCCAGACTGATGACAATCGGCGGCTCGTTTGTCTGCCCAATTTCCACCAGACCTTTGCCGAATTCCTCCGAGGTAATCTCATCAATATCAATCTGTTCCAGTCCCGAGCTGTCGATAAGCTCCAGAATTTCTTCTTTGCTGCTCTTTGTCTGGAGCAGCATATAAAAGCCCTCCGACAGAATAACATCTGCACTTTCCTCGTTGGAAATGATGTCCTCCGGCGTATACAGCAGATCCTCCGCCACATTTTTCAACGCAAAGGTAACCGAATATGCGCGAATATTGCTCATCTGCGTATCGTTGCGGTAATGCAGCACAATCCGGTAAAACCTGCTGTCCTCGCTGGCCACCGGCGCAATATAGAATTGTCTGGGTGTCTCGCTCTTATTTTCCTTTGGGAGCCGGATGCCCTGCTCCTTGATTTCTCCTTTAATGCGGCTTAAAAACGCATCCAGTTCCCCAAGGAGCTCGCTTTCATTACCGTCCGCCGCTTCCCCGTTCTTAATCTTCTCGATTTCCCCCGTAACAAAGTCGGATACGGAAAGCACCTTCTCTACCAGCTCCAGATGGGGGACATTCTCCGGATGGGACTCTCTCAGATAGTAAAAAACATCCTCCATTTTATGTGTGATTTTTGTGATATTATCATACATCATGATAGCAGAAGAGCCTTTTACCGTATGCATGATTCGGAAGATTTCATTGATATCGGCATCATCAAAGCATTCCGCATCCTGCTTTTCCAAAATGATGCTTTCCAGTTTTTCAAGCAGCTGACTGCTTTCATAAATAAACATGTCAAGCATGCCGCCTACGTCTAATTCTTCAGCCATATTTCCTCCATTCCTAATGTTTCTCTTACCGCATTATATTAACTCTAATTTCTTTAGTACCTGCTCTAATTTCTGCACATCAATCGGTTTCCCCGCATACGCCTCACAGCCCAAATCAAAAGCCATCTTTACCTTATGTTCCTCATTCAGCGCCGAAGTCATGATTACCTTTACGCACTTGTCCTTTGGAATTTTTTTCTGTGCCTCGATGTCGCGGATTGCCTTCAATACCTGATATCCGTCCAGCACAGGCATCATGATGTCAAGGCATACCAGATCATAAGGCTCCTCATCGTCCAGCGCCATCATAAAAGCATCCAGTGCCTCCTCGCCGTCCACCGTCACGTCACATTCTCCATACTGCGAAAGATACTTGTCCATAAATTTGCGGCTTGTAAAATCGTCCTCTGCCAATAATGTTTTCATTACCGTTTTCTCCTTTCTACTGTTTATCGGCCAAGCAGGCTGTAAACCTTACCTGCAATAGCGGTCAGCGCCATCTGATACTGTACGGCTCCCAGATCGTAAGCGACCTTTGGCATGCCGTATACGACACAGCTGGCTTCATCCTCACCAATCGTCTGGGCTCCGGCGTTTCTCATTTCCAAAAGTCCCTTTGCGCCGTCACCGCCCATTCCGGTCAGGATAATGCCCAGTGCCTGTCTGCCTGCGGTCTTTGCAACAGAATTAAAAAGTACATCCACGGAAGGGCAATGACCGTTTACCTTCTCCATCCCCTTGCACTCCACCTGATAATCATCCCCAACCTTTACAAGTCTCATCTGCCTGTCGCCCGGTGCTATCAGCACCTGTCCGGGCAGCACTCTGTCGCCCGTCCGGGCTTCCTTCACGGCGACTGTGCATTGATTATTCAAACGTTCCGCATACATTTTGGTAAAGCCGGGCGGCATATGCTGCACCACCACAACGCCGGGAATATCCCTCTTAAATTGTCTGACTACTTCAAAAATTGCCTCCGTCCCTCCGGTAGACGCTCCGATTGCAATAATGCGGTTTTTAGCAGCTTCACTGATACTGCCCGCCACCGGTCCGCCCGCCACCCTCTTCAGGGCGCCAACCTTTGCGGTGGAGGCAATTTTTACCTTTGTGACAAATTCCGTTTTTAAGAAATTCTCAAGCTGCTGACGGTTCATCTGGCCGGGCTTATTGATAAAATCCACCGCCCCTGCCTCCATAGCGTCAAAAACCTTGCTGTCCAAAGCACTCATCACTACTACCGGCAGCGGATACTGGGGCATAAGCTTTCTCAAAAATTCGATTCCGTTCATTCTCGGCATTTCCACATCCAGCGTCATGACGTCCGGCCTGTACTTGACGATCATGTCTCTGGCCTCATAAGGGTTGCCTGCCTGTGCTACTACCTTAATATTAGGATCCGCCTGCAGGCACTGTACCAGCAGACTGCGAAACATCACGGAATCATCCACAACCAAAACTTTAATTGTTCTCATTTGTTTCCTCACACCTTTCTGTAAATAGAGGGCTGTACGAACTGAAACCGGATTCTGTTCCGGTCCAGCCCTTCCGTCGTCCCGATAAACAAATAGCCTCCCGGCTCCAGATAATCATAAACCTTGGACAGCAGTTCATACTTTGTGGCATCCTGAAAATAAATCATCACATTTCGAAGAAAAACCACATGAAATTTCTTTTTAAAAGGAAAAGGGGACATAAGGTTAAACTGTCTGAAAATCACTTCCTTTTTCAGCTCCTCCTTCGCCTGATACTCTTTATCGCTGATTGCCTTAAAATAACGCTTCTTCCATCTGTCAGGCAGGGGGGCAATCTGTTCGTCCAGATAGACGCCTTTGGATGCATATTCCAATACCCTGGTGGAAATATCCGTGGCTAACACCTTGGTATCCCATTTGCTGTGTTCGATTCCAAAAAAATCCATCAGAACCATGGCGATGGTGTAAGGCTCCTCTCCTGTAGACGATGCTGCGGACCATATCCTTAAGTCCTTGTGTGCGCTTGCGGATATCTTCAGCTGCGGGAGAACTGTCTGCTTCAAAAAATCAAAATGTACCGTTTCCCGCATAAAATAAGTATGGTTCGTTGTCAGGATATTGATCAGATTGGCCGCTTCTTCCCCGTTTGGATTGCTTTCCACCTCCTCCATGTAATCATGATAGCCCAAATAGCCGTTGCGCAGAATATAATTTTCCAATCTGCCTGCCACCAGAACTCTTTTCTGGCTTAAGTCAATGCCATATCTTTTTTTCACATAATCCACAATACGCTTAAACTCATCCTCTGCTATCATATCATTTCTCCCATCGTTTCCATGTTCTTTGTCCTGTCCGGCTTTCCATCTCACTCTAAATTTTTTGAATGATTATTCTATGTTATTCCCAATATATTTTCTCAATACCCTTACCAGCACCTCCATGTCCAGAGGTTTACTGATATGGTCATTCATTCCGGCCTGCAATGCCTTTTGCCTGTCTTCCTCAAAAGCGTCTGCCGTCATGGCGACAATCGGAATCTTCGCTTTTTCCGGGTCAGTCAGAGTGCGGATTGCTTTGGCGGCATCATAGCCGTTCATTACCGGCATCTGCACATCCATAAATACCATGGCGTACCATCCCGCCTCCGCCGTTTCCACTNNCTGCCGTCACCGCCTCCCGGCCGTTACCAGCGATTTCCACTGTCAGCCCGAAATTCATAAGGATCTCCTGCGCCACCTCCTGATTCCAAAGATTATCTTCTACCAGAAGGATACGGAAGCCGTGAAGATCGAGGGAAACATCCTCCTTTTCTTCCGTCTGTGTTTCCTCCGCGCAAAGCCTGGACAGCGTTCTCTGCAAATCCGAAAGGAACAGTGGCTTGCTGACAAAATCTGTCACGCCTGCCTCCCTCGCCTCTTTTTCGATATCTGCCCAGTCATAGGCTGTCAGGATAATAATAGGTGCACTGTCACCCACTTCCATTCTGATCTGCCTTGCAGTCTCGACCCCGTTCATGTCCGGCATCAGCCAGTCTATG
>DLOQ01000039.1:2402-3426 GCA_002479655.1 Lachnospiraceae bacterium UBA7480 | reverse complement strand
GCATCCGGCTCCTGATCCTCAATAACGTTCAGATTCAGTCCCAGCTCGTCCAATGCTTCCGCGATCGGCTTATATGCCTTCATATTGATCATCATATTGCCGAGGGCACGGCCCATCAAAAACTCCATAGACAGATAATAAACCGTCTTCGGATCTTTCTTCTCATACTGCTGCTGCGTATCAAGCCACATATCAACAACCTGATCTTTTAATGCATATGCTACTGCCTGAAAGATCTGCTGGTCTGTTGCTTCTTCAGGCGTTTTTCTATAAAGCGTCTTGATATTGTAAAGTACGCTCCTCTTAAAAAGTTCCTTGTCAAACGTATCACGGATTGTGATACCGGACGACGTATTAGCAGGTGATGCTTTTTTTGACATATGCTTACCTCCGTTTGATTTCTCTAAATTTCATTCGTCAAAAGTAATTTATACGGTTAATAATTATACACTATGCAAGGCATTTTCCGCAAGCATAACTTTATATAAATTTTAACCTATTTTCTCAACGCCGATTGTTACCTTCTCGCCATTGACATTCCACTCCTTATGGATGGAGCAATCTGACGATAAGATCTCATCCGCCAGCACCTTACCCATGATCGCATCCTGATTCTTCTTTACGATCGCCGCGATCTTGTCATTGTTGGTAAAGGAGATCCTGATATGATCCATCACTTCAAATCCGGAATCCTTTCTCATCGTCTGGATCTTACTGATCAACTCATATACAAAGCCTTCCTCGATCAGCTCCTCCGTCAGATTCGTATCCATGACTACCGTCACGCCGCCGTCTGCTTCCGCCACATAGCCTTCCTTCTGTGCCATTGTGATCAACAGATCTTCTTCGGCAAGCCGGATCTCTGTGCCATCCACATCAAAGACAAGGGCTCCTTCCGTCTTTAGCTGATCCATCGCTGCATTGCCGTCGACCGAGCCAAGATACTTCTGAATACCGCCAAGCTGCTTGCCATACTTTGGTCCGACCGTCTTTAACTGCGGCTTAAAGGTATAGGAAGTAAATT
>DLOQ01000039.1:1764-2383 GCA_002479655.1 Lachnospiraceae bacterium UBA7480 | reverse complement strand
ATAAAATTCATCCAGAGTAAATGGCGCTTTTACAAACATCGTCCCAATAGGCTGACGGTTCTTGATATTGGCTGTATTTCTTGCCGCCCGACCAAGAACGACCGTCTTCAGAACTGCGTCCATATTCTTTTCCAGTTCCTTATTGATCATCTCCTGATTTACTACCGGATAATCGCAAAGGTGAATGCTTTCCGGCGCATCCTGATCAATACTCTTCACCAGATTCAGATAGATCTCCTCCGTCATAAACGGCACCATCGGCGCAGCCGCCTTGGAGATCGTCACAAGCGCTGTATAAAGCGTCATATAAGCGTTGATCTTATCCTGCTCCNNACATACCAGTTGCTCATCTCATCCACAAAATCCTGCAAAGCCCTTGCAGCCTCCGGAATCTTATAATTCTCCAGACAGTTGTCAACCTCGCCGACCACCGTATTTAATCTGGACAACAGCCACTGATCCATAACCGGAAGCTTATCATATTCCAACTGATAATCCGTAGCGTTAAAGTTATCAATATTCGCATACAGGACAAAAAATGCGTAAGTATTCCAAAGAGTACCCATAAATTTTCTCTGCCCCTCCGTTACAGCGCCCGCATGAAAACGGTTCGGCAGCC
>DLOQ01000039.1:1589-1712 GCA_002479655.1 Lachnospiraceae bacterium UBA7480 | reverse complement strand
TTTGGATTTACTCATCTTCTGCCCGTTTTCATCCTGCACATGTCCCAACACAATAACATTCTGATAACATGGGGAATCAAACAAAAGTGTTGACTCGGCGAGCAGTGAATAAAACCAGCCTCT
>DLOQ01000039.1:1198-1505 GCA_002479655.1 Lachnospiraceae bacterium UBA7480 | reverse complement strand
CCTCCGGCACCCTGTGCATGGTCTTGCCGCACTTCGGGCAGGGGAAGGTCACCGCATCAATGTACGGACGGTGCAGCTCCACTTTCGCATCCTCCGCATTACCGCTCAACTCCGCAAGCTCCGCCCTGCTGCCCACGGAATGTTGATAGCCGCACTCACATTCCCAGATATTTAACGGCGTACCCCAGTAACGGTTCCGGGAGATCGCCCAATCCTGCAGATTCTCCAGCCAGTCTCCAAAACGTCCCTTTCCGATGGATTCCGGGATCCAGTTGATCTTATTGTTATTGGCAATCATCTGATCTTT
>DLOQ01000039.1:0-1175 GCA_002479655.1 Lachnospiraceae bacterium UBA7480 | reverse complement strand
CAGCAATGCGGATAGCTGTGCTCAAACTTAGGCGCGTCAAACAAAAGTCCCGCATCCTCCAATGCCTGTAAGATCGGCATATCCGCCTTTTTCACAAAGGTTCCCGCCCAGGGGGTAGGCTCTGTCATCTCGCCTTTGCCATCCACCAGCTGGACAAACGGAAGATCGTATTTCCTTCCCACGTTTGCGTCGTCCTCACCAAATGCCGGTGCGATATGAACAACGCCCGTACCATCCGTCAGTGTGACATATTCGTCGCATACGACATAGAAGCCTTTCTTTCCCTGTTTTGCAACGATATCATCCGCATAAGGGAACAGCGGAACATATTCTTTATGCTCCAGATCTTTTCCGCGGAAGCTTTCAAGCACCTCCACATCATCACCAAGCACCTGTGCAACCAGCGCCTGCGCCATATAATAGGTAAGACCATCTTTATTGCTTTTTACCTTGACATATTCATAATCGGGATGCATACAGAGCGCAACATTGGACGGAAGCGTCCATGGCGTTGTGGTCCATGCCAGAATATACGCATCCTCGTCCTTACACTTGAAACGCACAATTGCAGAACGCTCCTTCACATCCTTATANNCCGCAGCGGGGGCAGTACGGCACAATCTTAAATCCTTTATATAAAAGGTCTTTATTCCAGATCTCCTTTAATGCCCACCATTCTGATTCGATAAAATCATCATGATAGGTAACATATGGGTTATCCATATCCGCCCAGAATCCGACCGTGCCGGAGAAATCCTCCNNCCTTTGTATTTCCAGACGCTTTCCTTACACTTTTCAATGAAAGGCTCTAATCCGTATTCCTCGATCTGCTCCTTGCCATCCAGACCAAGCAGCTTCTCCACTTCGATCTCTACCGGAAGTCCATGGGTATCCCAGCCTGCCTTCCGGGGCACCATATATCCCTTCATGGTACGGTATCTCGGAATCATATCCTTGATAACACGGGTCAGCACATGACCGATATGCGGCTTGCCATTGGCAGTCGGCGGTCCGTCATAAAACATATAGGTCGGACAGCCCTCGCGGCACTTAATGCTTTTCCTGAAAATATCATGATCCTTCCAATACTTTTCAACTTCTTTTTCCCTCTCCACAAAATTCAGATCGGTTGAGACTTTCTTATACATCTTAATAACCTCCCTATTTAGTCAAGT
>DLOQ01000020.1 GCA_002479655.1 Lachnospiraceae bacterium UBA7480 | reverse complement strand
TGCCTGTTTTGCCGCGGCAGGAGCTGCGCCCGTGCCTGTTCCTTCCTCTACGGTTACATCATATACGTTGCCATTTACGGTAATTGTATAATTTTTCATTTTATTATCCTCCTGATTTAATATTAAATTATCTTATTCTTCTAATGCTTCTGACAACAAAGCCGTCTGTGGAAGAAGCTCCTTCGCTGGCCGCAATGGNNGCTGCCGCGATGACTGCGATCAGTTCATAGTCATCTGAAACCTCTTCGCGTTCAATGATACCTGCAATTGCATTGTCAACAGACTCCTCTGCCGCATCCTTTACCTGCTTCCGCTCACTAAAGGATGCCTGGATCTTCGGGATGACTCCAAAGCATCCGATGATCAATGAGATCAATATCAACACTGCAAATACCGTTCCCATACCAATCAACGTATTAACACCGGCCTTCTCCATCAGTTCGCCAAAAGAGTAGATTATATTTGTATTAATACTCGTAACATGAAGATTCTTATCATACATCATCTCCATCACTGCATCATGGATCTCTCCATGAATGGCAACAGAAACGATCAGCTCATCTTCCTTTGCATCAATGGTGATATCGTCAAGCGTAACTTCCTTCTCTACACGACCGATTTCTTCTTTGTTATCGATCCAGGAATGGATACCGGAAACAAACACCTCGCCGTCCGTACGGATATTTGTTCCCTCATAGAGCAATGCGGCATAATCATTATATTCATCTTTGGTAAAAGCATCATATATTTCCAGATCACTGTCGGTCCACTCCCATGACACAGCCTCATACAGGAACAGACACTGTGTCTTCACCACATCAGGATCGTGACGCATTACCTTTTCTTCTCCGCCGCATGCAGTTAAGCCAATGATGCAGGTAAGCATGAGCAATATAGTTGCTAACTTTTTCATAGAAATTCTCATCCTTTCCTCACTTTCTCATATTAAGCATACAGCATTTCAAATGCATAGATCAGGTGCTTTCTTGTATCCTCAGGCGCTATGACCGAATCAACATATCCCCGCTTTGCAGCGCTTTCAACATTATTCTGAAGAGCGGCATATTCCTTTGATTTCTC
Source organism: Lachnospiraceae bacterium UBA7480 (assembly GCA_002479655.1). Taxonomy (GTDB): domain Bacteria; phylum Bacillota; class Clostridia; order Lachnospirales; family Lachnospiraceae; genus NK4A136. The sequence goes on along the minus strand of DLOQ01000020.1, from coordinate 6,592 downwards.
AGCAATTACGTCAGCTCCCTGTCCGTCATACATGATCTTCGCGGCAAGACCGGCTTCCATCGTCCCGATCTGCGCATCCGGCCATGCAAATGTCAGATCGCAGCCGATTCCCTTAGAATTCATGGATACATATGCGCTGCCATACGCCTTGTCCACGATCAGATTGACTCTGGGCACATCACAGCCTGCAAATGCCGCCGTCAGATCAGCAGCCGCTCTGGAGATCCTCTTCTCCGCGCATACGGTTGCTTCATACCCCTTGACATTGGTGATGCTAAGTACAGGGATACCAAAGCTGTCGCAGAAATAGATGAAATCCGCTGCCTTTTCACATCCTTTGACGCTGAGTACGCCGTCATACTTTTCCGCAACCTTTCCATCCTCGCCGACAAACTCCGTACGGTTGGCAACACAGCCGATCGTCGCGCCATCCAGACGGATGAAACCGGTCACCATATCCTTTGCATAACCTGCCTTCACCTCAACAAAGTTATTGTCATCCGCAATATTGCTCAACAAAATGGATGTATCACCTGCGCAGTTCGCAAGATCCGGACATATCCTGTTCAGGTCATCCGTACAGTCAGCCAGTGCAAGATCATCATTATTGCCCGGGATCATGGAAATAAGCTCGCGCATCTGTGCGATGATATCCGCCTCGCTTCCCACAAAATCCGCCACGCCGCTTTCTTTTGACTGAAATCCGGCTGCCGCGGTATCGTTCTTATCCGCATTGTTGCCATCCAAAGCGTTGGGCGAATTGACAAAAAGCTTTGCCTTCTCCTCCATAAAAGTAAAATCCGCCATGGAAGGAACGATAGCAAGACCCCCGCCGCATGTACCAAAGATTGCAGTGATCTGAGGAACTACACCTTTTGCCATCGTCTGCTTGAAATAGATCTCCCCCAGACTGTTCAGTGCATCTGCCGCCTCCTGCAGACGAAGTCCGGCAGAATCGATCATACCGATCACCGGCGTTCCCGTCTTCATGGCAAGATCGTAGATACCAACGATCTTCTTAGCATGCATTTCACCGATGCTTCCGCCGAGTACAGAGGCATCCTGGCTATATACATAGACACGATTACCTTCGATCGTTCCGTAGCCGGTAATGACACCGTCAGACGGAGTATCATTTTGCTTCAGATTAAAATCAGTTGCCCTGGCTGTCACCTTAGCGCCGATTTCAACGAAACTTTTTTCATCGAGCAAAGCTTCTATTCTTTGACTCGCCGAGCTTGTTGAACTACCCATTCTTTTGACCTCCATATTAATACTTAGTGTTAAGATTCCTATGTGGGCAAACCACACCTTGAATATTATAGCATATATATTTTTTTAATCCTAGGATTTTTTTCATTTTTTGGACAAATTTTACAATCAAAAATTGGCAGGTGCATCATAACATAAATTTTTCCAGAAGCGACCTGACCACATAGGGAAAGTCTCTTACTTCCATCGTCTCCGGCTGCCACAATTTCTGCATGGCGCAGACTTCTCCATTAACCAACAGAAACCTTGTGCCGATCTGTTCTCTCTGTGCCACCGGTCCCTCGATGGCTGACGGATATAATGTCACCATTTTGACCGTATCACAATTTCCCGTCAGCATCGGCATAGTATCTGCCGGAAACATCCAGGAAGTTTCCGTCTGCACGCATCCCGTGACCACGGTCGTCCCCTGTACTGCCGGGACGCCGATCTCCCTGCTTTCATAATTCTCTATGCCATAATTCATCAATGCCGCGGTATCCAGCCATTTATAATTCCGGTGGGGCGGCCAGCCGGAAGCCAGCACAACACTGATAAATACCCTGTCCTGATCTTCCAAAGCTCCCGCAAAACAATACCCTGCGGCATTTGTAAATCCGGTCTTGATCCCCAGGGCGCCGCTCATCTGCTGTAAGAAGGCATCCTTGTTATATGCGCTGATCGAATGCCGTCCCTCCACATCCCAGAATTGATAAGACGGCGTCGTGACAACACTGCAAAAATCCTCATTTTGCAGTGCATACGCGCACAAAACCGCCAGATCCCTTGCCGTCGTGGAATGTACGCCGTATTCATCCGAGGCATCCAGACCGTTGGGCGTGATAAAATAGGTATTTTCCATGCCAAGAGACGCCGCTTTTTCATTCATCATATCCGCAAATCCTTCCACACTCCCGCCAATATGCTCCGCAACCACAACGGCTGTATCATTGTGGGACTCCAGCATCATGGAATATAACAGATCTCGGACATAATACTGTTCTCCCGTCCTGAGTCCGGCATGCACCTTCGGCTGGGAAGCCGCATAACTGCTCACGACCGCCAGCTCATCCAGTTTTCCTGATTCCAGCGCAAGGATACACGTCATGATCTTAGTTGTGGATGCCATCGGCATTACGGCGTCCTCATTTTTCCCATAAAGCACTCTTCCGTTCTCTGCATCCATCAAGACTGCCGCCCCCGCGTATAAAGAAAGATCCGGAGGCTGCTCTCCCTGCTGCAGCACATAATTATTACTGACAAGAGCGATCACCGGAACGTCTGAAACATCTTCATAATAAAAATGCAAAAAGGGAATCAAAAAAGCTGCCACAAGGACAACCCAAATGACAGCTTCTCTGATCATGTAAAATATCTGAAAATCCTTTTCATTATCTACACTTCTGTTATTATTTCCGGCATTATTGATTTTCATACATAAAACTCCGGATTTTTTTTAATTATATGCATACCCCGTGCCGGTTATACATCCACCTTCATGCTGATCTCCTCCTCTGCCTGTGCGGCAAAATCAGCCATCAGCTCTGGATTCATCGTCGGAAGCTCCTGAATGGACGATACTCCGAAGCTCCTAAGGAACTGCTCTGTCGTCCCGAATAACAGCGGCTTTCCGGGCGCATCCAGCCTGCCGACCTCTTCGATCAGCTCATATTCCAACAGCTTATTGACTGCATGATCGCAGCTTACTCCCCTGATCTTTTCGATCTCACCCCTCGTCACCGGCTGTTTATAGGCAATGATGGACAATGTCTCTAAAACAGTATCCGTCAGCACATATTTCTGCGGGATCCTTGCAATCTTGCTGAGATACTCAAACGCCTCCCCTTTGGTTCCCAGCTGATATGAGCCTTCCAGCTCCACCAGTTCGATCCCCCGGTCCTCGGCCTGATACTTTTCCTTCATATGCGCCAGGATCTCCCGCGTCTCTTTCTTATCAAGCTCCAGCGTTTCCGCCAGCTTTTCCAAGCTGACCGAGCTTCCCATGGCAAATAATATCGCTTCTATCATCGCTTCCGCTTTTGTCTGTTCCACCTTATCCTATTTCCTTTCCGCTATAATATCATCAGCTTCACCGGAGTCTGCGCTGTACATCCTCTGATCCGCTTTACGAACCGCCTGCATTTAGCAGCTGTCACATGATCGCAAACGCTTCATCCAATGCAACCGGCNNCTTCATCCAATGCAACCGGCGAAGCCGTATCGGCTCTTTGTATGATGATATCGTCAAACAGCCTGTCCTGCTCGATATAGATCTGCCCTACCTTAATCAGTTCCAGAACAACCAGAAAGCTGACGATGATCTCCATCTTGCTGTTCTGCTTTTCCAGCAGTTCACGGAAACTGCACCTTTCATGTTCATTCAGATAGCAGAGGATATAATGCTGCTTTTCTTCCAGCTGGACCTCATCCTTTTCCACATTGCCGAACTTGCTCCTGATCGGATCGATACGGTCCTCCTGACGTTTTATCATCTCTTTAAATATCTCATTGAGCTTCTGTAGCGTCATATCGCCCACCAGCTCCTCATAATCCACCGGTTCCCTGTAATTTAANNGACGGCATCTTGTATATGGAACGCTGCGCGTCAAGCTGCCTGTCCTTCAACTCATAAGACATATATTTATACATCTTGTATTCGATCAGCTTCTGTACCAGTTCCGCGCGCGGATCTTCCTCCTCACCCTCCTCATTAACCTCTTTGGGAAGAAGCATCCTGCACTTGATATCCACCAGCGTCGCCGCCATCACAAGAAATTCGCTCATGATATTCATATCACTGTGTTCCATCGCCTTGATATAATCCAGATACTGCTCTGTGATCTCTACGATCGGGATATCATAGATATCCACCTTGTTTTTTTCTATCAGATGAAGCAGAAGGTCCAACGGTCCTTCAAATACTTCCAGCTTTACTGAAATTGCCATGATTCCTGTCCTTCCCTTATTTTCTAATGTTCTTTATTGTAATATTTCTATGCCTGTCTTATTTCCTTTTATTCTGAAGCGTTATATGTCCGCTTTTTATCTGCATTTCATTCCTGCGGCTCTCACCTTGGCATCCGCATCAGATCGACCACCACAAGCTCTCCGGGATTGAAGATCCGAAGCGGCAGCGTATGCATGCCAAGCCCCCTGCTGATGACCATACAGCCATTCCGGTATCTGATCAATCCACCTGCGCAGTGCGGAAACAGCTTATATTTCGGTGAGATCAATCCCCGGTTTCTTGAAAACGGAATCCTCATAAACCCGCCGTGATAATGACCTGCCAGCGAAAGATCCGCGCCCCAGTCCGCATAAGCCTTCCCGTATTCCGGATTGTGACCGACCAGAATCTGATAGGAATACTTATCCTTGGCGCCAAGCTTTTGCCTCACATAAGACGCCTCCATCTGCGTTTTGCCGCGCTTCCGGTAAAATGCAAGCTTCTGTGTCAATCCGAAAATTTTAATATTTGTACCCGGAAGATACTTCCCGCAGTCATCAAGCAAAATAGCGCCGCAGCTTTCCAGCGCGTGACAAAAAGATGAGTATCTTGTTTTATAACGCCATGGCATTTCTTTCAGTTTTAATTCATGATTGCCCATGACATAATAAACCGGATATTTTTTGCTCAGGGCAATGATCAGCTTCGCTACAGGATTCAGATCCGGCTCTTTGCCTGCCGTGATCATGTCTCCCGCCATGGTNNTCGCCATGATGATACAGTCCGGATGCTCATGCTCAATCGCCCGTATCAGTTCAATATTGTCTTTGCCATATGTCTTCTCATGCAGATCAGCCAGCAGGATGATCCTGCAGTCCCTTGTGATCTTTCTGGTTTTGATCCGATAATATATCTTTTTAAAATGCGTAGAATCCGACCACATAACGCCCGAAAAGAACGCACTGAAAAAAGAAATCAGAAATGTTATAAGCTTCATTCTCTCTATCTCCATATGGAATACAATATCTTGTGCTATTTTGAGATTATAGCACAAGATATCATTTTAGAAAAGGGATTATAAAAGAAATTGTATAAAAATTTTACTAAAATAATCGGAAAGCGCCGCAGATTCTACATTTTCGCCCGCTAAAATATCCACGCTGCCGATCACTTTATCGCCAAGCCGATAGACTGCCGTCCCGATGACCTCTCCCTGTTTGATCGGCGCCGTCAGCCCATCCTGATATACGATCTCCTTCTCTATCCCATTCAGCGGCGTCCCGTCGATTGAAATGCATCGAAATTCCGAAGCATAACAAGCGGAGACAGTATCGCCTGCTCCTCTTGCCACTGCCGCCGGCCGCAGCGGATCCGTATTTTCATCCACATACAGGTTGCAGCAGGCAAAGCCATATTCCAACATCGTCTGCGCCTCCTGAAATCTTGTGGCGCTGTCCGGAGCCGCCAAAACAACTGCGATCATGGAGATTCCGTTTTTTTCAGCAGTCGCCGAAAGACAATGCTTTGCCGTAGAAGTATAACCGGTCTTTAATCCTGTTGCGTACGGATACTGACGCAACAGCTTATTGGTGCTGCTCAAAGTAAAAACATTATCCCCTCTGGGGGTATGATGCACGATATCCTCCATCCAGATGCCGCAGTATTGAAAGATCTCCGGATAATGAGTGATCAGCTCCCTGCTCATGACCGCCACATCATATGCGCTGGTATAATGATTGTCTGATGACGTCAGTCCGCAGCAGTCTTCAAAATGCGTTNNGAATCTGTCAGACCGCAGCAGTCCACAAAATGCGTATTTTCCATGCCAAGGGATGCCGCCTTCTTATTCATCATCTCTACAAACGCCGCTTCCGATCCGGCAATATGCTCAGCCATGACCACGCTGGCGTCATTGCCGCTGGAAACCGCAATGCATTTGATCAGCGTCTCTACTGACTGTATTTCACCGGCTTCCAAAAAAACCTTGGAGCCGCCCATAGACATTGCATAACTGCTTGTCACCGCCTCATCCTCCAGCGTGATCCTGCCGCTCTCTATCGCATCGAAGATCAGCAAAAGCGTCATGATCTTTGTAATACTGGCAGGACTTCTTCGATCGTCGCCATTCTTTTCAAAGATCACGCTGCCGGTGCTTGCCTCCATCAACACTGCCGACGGCGATGTAAGCTCTAAAGGAGCCGCATTTACCACGACTGTCTGCATGAGGTTCATCATAATAATTAATGTCAGGCAAACTATCGAAAAGCTTCTTTTTATTCTAAGGTTCATATTTCCCCTGCAAAAGATTGATCTTACAGTAAGTATATGAAGCGCGTGAGTTTCCTATTCCTTTTCCGTGCATACAGCATCGGCGCGTCAGCAGCAAACTTCCAT
>DLOQ01000138.1:17102-17898 GCA_002479655.1 Lachnospiraceae bacterium UBA7480 | reverse complement strand
CACAGGACAATTCCATATCAACAGCAGCTTCCTTTTGCATGATCCAGACCAGCGGATTAAACCAGTGAACTGCATTAGCCACTACAAAAAGCAGTTTAAAATAGATATCTCCCCGTTTTAAATGAACCAGCTCATGTTTCAAAATGAAAAACAGTTCTTCCCCGGAGTACCCTTCTCCTTTGGAACGTCCCTCTCCCATATTATATTGTGCTTTCGGCAGGACTAAAATAGGATGAAAAAAACCTATCAGCAGAGGGCTGGCTGCTTCCGAACATTCCATAACAGATACCGTACAGTTTATGCGCAATTCGCGTTTCAGCTTCAGTAGCAGACGCAGAACATCCTTATCCTTTACAACCTTTCCTTTTTTAAGAATCTGATGTTTATAAAGAAAATAGCTGACCAGATGCACAGATATAAAAAGCAGACTGCCAAACATCCAGACCAAAGCCATGATATCCAACATGGAAATATTGCTGCCCGATTTTTCAGGCTGTATCACAATTGGATTCGTCATTTGTGCCGGAATCTCAACATTGACACGCCCACGGACTGTCCCGTCAGTCAGCGCATCAGGAGATGTTTTTTCAGATTCCGCTGATGTCAGCGTTTCCATTTGCGGCTGTCTATCCGTGGCAGGCTCCCTGCCATTCCCGCCTAAAGGAATCATCAGTCGCAATGCAAGCACTATCCAAATCCAGTATTTCCACTTTGCGGCATACCGCTTATTCAGAAATGGAGTAAGCAGAAGCAATACCGCAATAATAACGCTGATTGGTATGGAAATCTCCAAAAA
>DLOQ01000138.1:0-17097 GCA_002479655.1 Lachnospiraceae bacterium UBA7480 | reverse complement strand
TGTCAGAAAATTTCTGAGTTCTTCAATATCAGAATCCTTGATTGCTTTATCGCTATACAGCGTGGCTACCATATTCCGTATTGAATTGTTATACAGCTTTTCAAGAAAATGCCTGCTCGCTCCGGCTTTATATTCATTTTCCGAAATGACTGAGGTATAAAGATTACTTCCCGTTGAACGGTCACAACTGACAAATCCCTTATCGGACAGCCGTGCCAATGAAGTCATCAAAGTAGAAAGCTGCCACTTCCTCCGCCCCTGCAATTCTTTTAAGATATAATTTGAGGTGACCGGATTTTCACTATCCCAGATTACCTGCATGATTTCCAGTTCCGCCTCGCCCAACTTTTTTAGAACATTACTCATGTATGTACCCCCTGTTATACGATGGTATAATATATTATACACTTGTATAATATCTCTGTCAAGCGGTATATTCTATCCTTGACTATATTCCAATTTTATACTAGTATAATATTATACTAACAAAAGGGAGAAGAAAATGTCTTTAACATTTGGAATTTTAGGGTTTTTAAATTATGAACCCATGAGTGGATATGATCTGGTAAAAGCCTTTGAATCCTCTCTGCAATTTTTTTGGCATGTCCAAAAAAGCCATATTTATCTTGAACTGAAAAAAATGGAAAAGGAAGGCTACATTTGCGGCGAAACGGTTATCCAATCTGACCGCCCAAACAAAAAGATTTTTTCGATTACCGAAACAGNNAAAGAATTTATGAATTGGCTTGCCAAAGGCGCAGACGAAAATACCACGCATTTTAAAAGCGCTTTTCTTATGAAACTCTTTTTTGGCGGCAATATGTCCCCGGCACAAAGCATTGAAATGTTAAAAAAATATAAGGCGGACTGCGAAACATATCTTAATAGCATGGGTTCCACTCACGAAAGCATAGAGAATTATGGTTCTGACATGGCAACTTATCAGACAATGTATTGGCAGTTTACCGTTGACTATGGGTATGGTTTTATCAAAAACTGTATCGAATGGTCAGAACGGTGCATTAAGAAGTTAGAAAGCATAAATGAAAAAGGAAATGGATAAAGATGAAAAAATATGTTTTACCGCTTATCATGCTGGCAATATTTGAGACCGTTGCTGTCACGTTATGGCTGACACAGAACAATATATTTTATTTGTTCAACTTTAGCTATATCGGAATGTCCATTTCTCTTGGAACGTTCCTTTATGTCAAAGAATACAAATATGCCCGCAGGGTTGCACAGCTTTTAGTTGGGCTTTATATGTTGGTGTATCTGGGGATTATATGCGGGGAAAATATGCAGATCGAGGGATTTTGGTATTATCTTTTTACAGGTGTATTTGAAGCTGCAACGATTCATTATGCGGTTGCAAAAATTTTTGGACCGCTGATTTTTGGCAGAGGCTGGTGTGGGNNTATGCAGTAGCAAAGATATTTGGTCCGCTAATTTTTGGGCGGGGTTGGTGTGGTTATGCCTGTTGGACAGCAATGGTGCTTGATTTTCTTCCATACAAAGTTCCTGAACTGCCGAGAAAAAAGATTGGATGGATAAGGTATATTACATTTGTAATTTCCCTTATATTCGTTTCGGCATTATTCCTTGCTCATGTTGGCAGCATTGAAAAGATTATGTTTTGGGCATTCATTATAGGAAATGTTGCATACTATGCTGTCGGGATCATATTAGCTTTTGCCTTTAAGGATAATCGTGCATTCTGTAAATACATATGCCCTATCACTGTATTTCTGAAACCTATGAGTTATTTTTCGTTGTTGCGAATTACATGTGATAAAAGTAAATGTGTATCCTGCGGCAAATGCAAAAAAGCTTGTCCCATGGAAGTAGATGTTACGGATAATTCCCGAAAACGAAAGAATGGCACAGAATGTATCCTGTGCTTTGAGTGTGTGAAGAGTTGTCCAAAGAAGGCGTTATAAGTTTTCCCATTCGCAGAGAACACTCCGCAGCATTTGACAGATTCGAAGGAGAATCTACTACAATGAAAGGGTACTGCCGCCTACCCGTCATGGCAGTACCCCATAAGTGTATTCTATTTGAAACGATTATCATGAATTTGTATCTTTATCATCCCCGACTTTTTTATCCACCGTACCGGAAAACAGCTTTGACAGAGTATCGGAATAAGCTCCGTTTCTCGTATAGGTTGCCCCTTTTGCCCTTGACGCGGCATTCGCCGCTTCTCTACTAATATTGTCTGCTTTTTGCGCAATTTTGTCGGCAAAAGAACCATATCCGGTAAACAACGATTTTAAAGTAGTGACATCAGCCGCTTTTAAGGCATCCTCATCCAATTCCAGCTTGTTCCCTTTGCCTATGGTGATCCCTGCCTTTGAAAGCAGATTTTTGGCTTTGTCCGTTATGTTCGTCATCCACGCTGCATTACGAAGTATGATTTTTGTATCAGAGCTGCCCAAATGCTCCACCAGAGAATTATAATTTCCAATCAGTGATTTTACCGATTTTGTAATGGCATCCCAGTCATAGTCCTCTGCTTCGGTTTCCTCTCCGGTCTCCTCGTCTTTTATCTTAAATTTCTTTTTTTCCCAAAGGGAAGGATCATTTAAAGCATCCGCAGATTTTTTAAGCGCATCCGCTCCCGACCTCATAAGCGTCAGCTTCTGCTGGGTATCCCCCGATGATGCTTTTTCCGCATCAAGCTGTTTATAATATGCTTTCATCAGCTTTCCATAACTTCCGTTTTTCAGGGACGCATAATCTGAAAGCAGGTTTCCGGAAGAATTGGCAGTCCCGCCCAAAAGAGTCGTAAAATCATAACCCTTATCATAGTTTGTATATTGATTAAAATCGTTAAAATTAATTGTTGACATAGTCCTACCTCCCATAATGTTCTTTATTTTTTAATTCACTTTTTTCCTATAAACGAATGTCTACCGATGTATATGTTGCCGCGCCTGATGCCGCTTTCGCTTCGGCTGACCGTGTACTGACGATCTCCTCCGTATCCTTTCCTTCTGTACCGGCAGTCTGTACACCCTCGTTGTCTGTCTTTCCAGCCTTGCCGTCCGACACTCCTTCCCTGCGGTCTGTCTTTTCTGCCTTGTCGTCTGCCTTTTCCGCCTTGCCGTCTTCCTTTGCCGCTTCTGCCAATGTCTTATTTGCCTCACTTAACGTATTCATTTGTGAAGCGGTTGCTTTCAGGGCATTCTGCTCCAACTTGGCAAGATCTTCTTCCTGTTTCTGCGTATCAATTCCCCTTTCTTTATCCTCTTCAATTTCAAACTTTAAAACCCGCGCTGTCCCGTTCAAATTTGTCGCTGCGCTTCCCTGAACCTTTGCCTGTTTCATGGAACTGTCGGCAGAGATGATCGCCGTCATACCTGCCTGTGAGATTCCACTTCCCTTTTTTCCGGTTTTTGCATTGCCGGTTTTTTTCGTACCGCCAAGCATATCGTCCAAAGAACCTTTTGCCTGCTGTTTCTCCGATCCACCCATTGCGGCTCTGCGCTGCTCCATCTGATGCTGTCTTAACTGCGTATTCAGATCATTGATCTGCTGCTGTATTTCCTGCCGCTTCTTCATTTTTTCCTCTAACGACATATTCTCATTAGAAGAAAGCTCCTGCATCTGCTTCTGCGCATTAGCAATCTGGCTCTGAATATTCCGGCTGTAAGAGTCCGTTGCCTGATTCATCCCCATCTGCCCCATTTGTGTGTTTGCTCCATTGATACCGTTAATTGTCATTTTCTTTTTCCTCCTTTTAACTGTTATATCCTTATATCTACCCGTTTATAAATCTCACTTATTTTCTTTGTTTCAGCAGAAGAAACATCATTTTCCAAGCCATAGCCAATCGTTTCCACGGTAACTTCATCAGATAAACTCTCCGGCACTTCTTCCTGTGAAATATCTTCTGAAAGTTCTGATATTTCCCCGGTAACTTCTTCTACCAGTTCCGCAAGTTCTTCCATGCTTTCGGTTAGCTCGCCCTTGTTCTCGTCTGTTCCAAGTGCTTCCTCCACCAATTCTTCCCGTCTTTCCTCTGGTGTCTTTGGCGCATACTTTTCTGCCGCTTTCGCAATCTGTTCGCCACGCTCTTTTGCTTCTTCCATTGCATTAAACATCTGCGATTGATTGTATTCTTCCTTTGCTGCTGCAATCTGATCTTTATAAGAATGAAACAATTCCAGTTTCCGGCTGATTTCTTCCAGACTGCCGCACTCCATATTTTTCAGATTGCTTTTCTGATTTTCCCAAAACGCAATCTGATTATCACGCTGCGTCTGTCTTTGCATTTTTTCCTGTGTACTTTTTAGTCCAGAATTTTGTAAGATACTTCTGTTGCCCATAAACAGGCTGCTACCCTGCAACTGTACATTCATAAAATCACCTCCCTGTTAAAATTTGATTTTATTGCTTTTACAAATGACAACTTATCCGTCATTCACTAAGTCCGGGCATAATCCTCATGCCTTTTCGGCTTTTCCGCCTATCCTCAATTACTGTTTCGGAGCTTTATTTCATAAACTAAACCGATATGCGGTGAACCGACCTTTTTCTGCTGTAAAGCCATAAAAATCCCTCTTATGTCAGACCGATTTCCCCGACACAAGAGGTTTTTTTCATTCCATCATCAGCATGATACTGAGGCGGAATTCATTATCTTTTAAATCAATGGCTATATCTCCGGAATATTTCCTCGCTACTATGCGGATATTGGCAAGTCCATACCCATGTGTCTTCCCATACCCATCGCCATCCACATTCTCTTTTGACGTAAGCGGCAGACCGCTTTCTTTATCCCATTGCAGATTTCCGGTGAAGCTGTTGCTGACCTCGATCATATAGGCATTATTCCTATGGTAAGAAAGGACGGATATATGTGGCATTCCGCCCTTTCCCGCATTTTCTGATGGAGGATCTGTCAGATGTTTTGTTGGACGATTCTTTGTATTTTCCAATGCGTTCTGCAGGGCATTGTTCAGTATCACACTGACATCAAAGGCGTTGATATTCGTACCGGTGGGATAATAAAAATCTGTTTGAAATCGTATGTTCCTTTTCTCTGCTTCACTCCGTGCTTCCTGCAAAATCACATCAGTGACCGGATTCCCACTATTGATCCCGCCCGTCGCTTCCGAAAGGGTTTCTCTTAATTCTTCGCCATAAGCTTTTGCCTCCTGCGCTTGGTTACCGGCATAAAGCCTTTCCAACGTAAGGATATGATTTGTCATATCATGCTTTATGCGGCGGATATTCTGATAGTATTCTTCCACCTGTTCAATATGCTTTTTCGTATTTTCCAATTGAACCACAAGCAGCTCGTTTTGCAGCTTTTCCCTCTGCCCTGCCTTAATATTCTGATACAGCACGATCATTACCACGATGGTTACCACTGCTACCGCATAATAAAACAATGACAAAAACTCATAAGCAGCCGATGGATACCCATTATCTATCATATACGATCTACGATAGTACCATATGATCTCATACCCCGCCAATCCCATAAGAGATGGAATGATCATCACAAACAGCTCTTTTTGCGACATTTTTTCAACTTTATATTGATAACTCTTTGAAATGCACCATATACCGAATATCATAAAGCCAAATTCCAACGTCAGAAAAATGATACATACTCCAACATACAAAGCAAACCACATATTTGGATGCGTCAGCATATACTCTGTATTTTCAGCCAGATGATACAATCTGTCGTATAAAATTTCAGCCATTGCATATGCAAACTCACGCAAAGCGAAAAAAGTTACCGAAAGAAATATCTTCTGCCCATAATTCTTCCGATCTATCCGGCACATTACAAGAAAAGCCACAAAAGCGCCCATTCCATATGCCATAATATACCACCCGATATTCAATGGCATAAAATATAGAGCCAACATGATCAGAATATACGTTATCCCTACCAAAAACACTCTTTTACCACGATCCATAAACGGCTTTATAAGCCGATAAAAACAATAACCTGATATCAGGATTTCCATGATCGGCATTACATTAAATATAATTTTCGCATAAACTTCTAACCGTTCCATCTGCTTTTTCCCTTCCTCTGGTTATAACGCAAATAAGCTCTAACAAAATCCCCATAGTTCTGCTTCGCCATAAGCGCCTGTCCTTTTTCCAGATAAATTGTTTTGGCGTCATATTTTTTAATATAATTAAAATTAACAAGATAAGCCCTGTGCGGACGGAAAAAGTCTTCCCCTGCTTTTTTATGCAATTCTTTCATTTTTCCATAGTATTCAATATCTTCCTGCGTGGTATGAAGAATGATCTTGCGGTCAAATATTTCCGCATAAATGATTTCCTCCAGCTCAACAGTGATATGCTTTCCGCCTGACATGATCATAAGGCTCTTTTTTTCCTGATCGGAATGATCTGCTTTTCCGCTTTTTCTCTCCTCGTACTCCCTGACTGCATTTCCCAAAACTTCCGCAAATTTATTATCATCAAAGGGTTTTACCAGATAATGAAATGCCCCTACATCAAATGCCTGAAATACAAAATCCTCCAAAGCGGTCACAAAAATAAGGATCGTTTTTTTGCTTTTTCCGCGCAGTTCCCTTGCCGTTTCCATGCCATTCTTCCCCGACATCTGAATATCAAGCAGCAGGATATCAGGCTCTGCGTCTGCTAAAAGCAGCTCCTCTCCTGCCCGGTACAGTAACAGCTCTGCTTCCGGATAAAGTCTCTCTATCTTTTCCGCAAGCATATCCCTGATTTCTTTTTCATCATCACATACTGCTATCCTCATTTTTGCCTCCATGCCACGGCTGCCTTTTAAGTCTCTGCATTTTGCTATAACACTACATTATGCATAGCTATTAACATTGAGCAGCTAATGATTTTTTTCTTAAAGATTATATCGTAAATATATTGATATTATTATAACAGAGAAAAATATTGATGAAATTAATTTTGTTTTGGAAAAATTTAATGTGAATATATCCATGGAATTTCATGTTAACTTTTTTGATCGTATCATCTATCCAATATCTAGATATGGAGAAAAATATTATGAATATAAATATGGATGTGTGCTGAATAAAATTTTAAAATTTATAGGTATTCGCTGTTTGCAAAAAAGGAAGTCTCTTTAAATTTATATTTAATATTTTTTTAATTCATAATTGATAACAAGATCTTAATAATATAAAAATGATATTATGATTTGACGGAGGCCATCTTCCTNNCAATTGAAAAATGCTTTCTTTCTGTTTTTCTTATTTTGTGTTATACTGGGAAAGTACCGATTTGATCAACGTTTTCTAAATTAAGCCATAAATTAGTTGAAAATTTTCTTTATTGTGGTAAGAAAGGAAGTTCCTCCGATATGACCAAGGATTCCATACTCGCAATTCTGCGGCAGGAAAAAGATTATATCTCCGGAGAAAAGATCAGCCGGACGATCGGCGTCAGCCGCGCCGCAGTGAATGCTGCGGTCAAATCCCTTCGCAGCGGAAGGCTATGAAATCCTCTCCACGACCAATAAAGGATATCTGCTGACCGGCTCTCCCGACCTGATCAGCATCGGTGAATTGATGCCTTTCCTACCGAAAAATCGGACAGACCGTATCCTATGTCTGGAGTCCGTGAATTCCACAAATAAATATCTGCGTGATCTTGCTTATGAGGGCGCGCCCCATGGGCAGGTCGTATTAGCCAATAAACAGACGGATGGCAAAGGACGCTCCGGAAGCTCTTTTTTCTCCCCCAAAGATCAGGGTATCTATCTTTCCTATCTCATCTTATGTGATGAAGCATTTACGGAAACCTCTGATCTTAAAGGCTTCGGGAACGAACCTGCAACATCAGAAAAGGCACAGCATCTTACAACTCTGTCCGCATGGGTTGCCGTTGCCGTTTCTGACGCAATTGAAAAAGTCTGCGGCATCCGTCCGCAGATCGGCTGGATCAATGATATATTGTTAAATGGGAAAAAATGCGGCGGCATCCTGACAGAATTATCGATCGAAAGCGAAACAGGTCAAATACAATCCATTGTCATCGGAATCGGATTAAACATTACAGAAAAGAAAACTGAGTTTCCGAAAGGACTTCGGGAAAGCGTGTCTTCGTTGTCGTTGGAATTAAAACATTCCATCAACCGCGCACAGCTTGCGGCAGCCATGATCACTTCTTTAGATCAGCTCTGCATGGATTTCCCAAGCAGAAAAGAACACTATCTGTCCGCTTACCGGACACATTGCTCCACCTTACATAAGACCGTCAGCGTCTTACGCTCCGGCAGGGAACAGACCGCCACCGCTACGGCGGTCAACGACGATTTTTCATTGCAGGTCACATATCCGGACGGCAGCACGGAAGCTGTCTTTACGCGCAAATAAACAAATAAACTTTTGTTCCCTCCAATGTTCTAATCCAACGCTATCCAGCTATCAAACGGCATAAGTTCTTCCGTGAATCCAAGCTCCTCATACACCGCATCAACCATCCCGTCGGCCTCTTTTGTTTCAATCCTGCTCATGCCGTCTTCTTCCAGATGAGCGAAAAAAGCAGCAAGTGTTTCTGCATCTGCAATTGCATCTGCTTCATCGTCATAATAATAGTAACAGTAATATTTGCAGCCCTGCATTTCCAGCAGTTCAAGCGCACATCCCTCACACTGAGACCGATCCAAATCATCAAGATCATAACGATAATACGCTTCCATTGCTATCCATTCATCCGTAAGGTACTCCGCACTATAGATTTCCCTATANNACCTGTTTTGTCAATATATCCCGACCAGCCATGGTGATGTTCCGCTCCCGAAGAACCACCGCCATTCAATAAAAGAGGTTCTTTAATTGTTGTAGCGCTTCTAGCCCAATCGTCATAAGCATATGTCACATATAACTCACCATCATTGACTGCAAAGAAAAAAACCGCATAGCTGTCATCTCCCGAACAATAAATACCCAAATTTTGAAATTTTACCGCAAAAACTTCTCCTCCGTCTATTGTAGAAAGGAAGGCATAATATCTCTCCTCCTCCGAAATATCCCCATGATTAAGTTCCGATGCATCGACCGCCGCCTTCAATTCCTCATAAGTAAGGCTCTCTTTCCCGCTAAATGTATAGACATCCTCATCATATATTACCGAATCGCGACAGGCATAAACAATATCACTCTGAAACGTGTCACTGAACACAGCCTCAATTTCATTATTTAAAAACCGTATGAAAATTTCTTCTTCAGGATTTGCTGCCTGCATTTCTTCCGGCTGTATCTGATCTTCTTCAGATTCCGCTTCCGAAACAACGGCTGCTTCCAAAGCTTCTTCTGATTCCTTTTCCAAAGCGCTGAGTTCTTCCTGAACATCTATATCAGGAGTTCCCGGCTCCTCCGGTTCCTTATCATATCCACATGCCATAATGCAAGTTGTCATTACCGTTATAATACCACAGAGTAAAATATTCCTTTTCATTAATTCACTCCCGGCGTCTCTCCCGCCCTAATGTATCATTCTTTACCATCCCAGCAATATGTACAGAGTTTACATTTATCAATCCCGACTGCATCCAGCATATCATCCAGCCGGTTAAAACGAAGTGTGGTAAAGTTCAGTTCCTTCCTGATCTCCTCCACCATACGTTCATATTCCTCTGTCTCCGGATCAGAATATTTCTGCAGGACTTCCTCTGTCACATTGCCATTCTCTAAGCGGTCGATCACCCGTCTGGTGATCAGATCCATCTCCGAACTGGAACGTGAGAAATTCAGATATTTACAACCATATAAAAGCGGCGGACAGGCAGGACGGATATGTACCTCCTTGGCACCGCAATCATATAAAAATTCCGTCGTCTCACGGAGCTGCGTGCCGCGCACAATCGAATCATCGATCAAAAGAAGACTCTTATCCTTGATAATGTCTTCAACCGCCAGAAGCTTCATCTTCGCGATCATGTTTCTTTCACTCTGTATCGTCGGCATAAAGGAACGCGGCCAGGTAGGCGTGTATTTGATAAACGGTCTGGAAAAGGGAACTCCTGACGCATTGGCATATCCCACCGCATGCGCCGTCCCGGAATCCGGTACACCGGCCACGATATCAGGCTTGACATGATCCCTCTGCGCCATTTTTGCGCCGCAGTTATAACGCATCTGTTCCACACTGACACCCTCATAAGAGCTTGCCGGATATCCGTAATATACCCAAAGAAATGTACAGATCTTCATATCTTTGCCGGGATTGGACAGCGTCACGCAGTTCTTTGCTGTCAGCACAACGATCTCGCCCGGTCCCAATTCCTTATATACTGTATAATTTAACTTCTTAAAAGCAAAGTTTTCAAACGAAGCGCAGAATGCGTCCTCCTTACGTCCGATCACGACCGGCGTGCGCCCCATCTTATCCCGTGCAGCATACACCCCCTGATGATTCATCAGAAGAAGCGACACGGAACCATCTACCTGCTCCATCGCATATCGGATCCCCTCGATCAGATTCTCCTTCTGGTTGATCAGGGAAGCGATCAGCTCCGTCGCATNNCCCCGCCGCTCATTTCCAAGAAATGGGAATGTCCGCTGTCAAAAAGCATCTCCGAAAGCTCCTTGACATTATTGATCTTGCTGACCGTCGTCAGCGCATAAGTGCCATGATGGGAACGGACGATCAACGGCTGCGGCTCATAGTCAGAGATACAGCCGATCCCAAAATGTCCTGACATCTCCTGCATGTCCTTATCAAATTTCGTTCTGAACGGGGAGTTCTCAATATTATGTATGGCGCGGTTGAATCCGTCTTTCCCGTAAACTGCCATTCCACCCCGCCTTGTCCCCAGATGAGAATGGTAATCCACCCCGAAAAACAGATCAAATGTACAGTTTTCCTGTGCCGCTACTCCAAAAAATCCACCCATGTTTTTTTCCTCGCTTATGTAATAGTATTTAAGTAATTTTTCATAATATGATCCACAGAACAGATCATATCCTGCTGCTGACCTTCGCGATCCTTTTTAATTGTATCAGATTTCCCCTGTCTGTTACAAGATTTTCTTTCATAAAACAGAAAGGGCAGGCGCTGAAATAATCAGCGTCATATCCCCCTGCAGCCTGCACTCCGGAAGTCCGTTCGGCACGATAAAATGCGATCCCTTCTTTACCATGATTCCATTCGCAAGACCGTCTCCCTCAATCACGCTCATGATCAGAAACGGATGACTGTTATCGATCAATGTCGGTTTTGTAACCTTCAGCTTCCATACGATATAGCGGTCATTAGCTATAAGCTGCTGCAATTCATCATCTTTTTCCTCCGAATGGATAACATCCTTTTCGCTGATTACATTCGGCGTCGTCAGTACATCTAACCCCTGCCGGATATGCAGTTCCCGCGGTTTACCATCAGAAAGCCTGTCATAATCATAAATACGGTATGTCACATCACTGTTCTGCTGCGTCTCAATCAGTAAAAACCCGCCTTTGATCGCATGCAGCGTCCCCGGATCAATCTGCACAAAATCCCCCTTCCTGACAGGGACTTCGTTGATGAGCTCCTCCCATTTGGCATTTAAGATCTTATCCTCCAGATCCGCATGATCCTTCGCCTTATTGCCTATAATAAGCGAGGCGTTCTCCGGACAGTCCAGAATATACCAGCATTCTTTCTTTCCGAGGGAGTTTTCATGTTCCTTGGCATAGGCATCCCCCGGGTGTACCTGCAGGCTCAGATCTTCTTTTGCGTCGATCAGTTTTACCAGCAGTGGGAATTTTTCCATATTCAGATTGCCAAACAGTTCCGGCGCTTCTTTCCATAACTGCGACAATGTCCTGCCCTTGTATACACCGCTGATGACTTCGGAGTCCGCATCAGGATTTGCCGAAACTGCCCAGCACTCCCCGATATGATCTTCCATCTCCGTATCATAGCCCCATTCCGTTTTTAAGCGGTTACCGCCCCAGATCCGTTCTACAAAATGCGGTTTTAAATGTAATATCTGTCTGGACTTTTGATTGATCGAAAGATTCGCTCCATTACACTCCGCCGTCTTCTGAAACCAGAATGCGGAATCCTTTGCGATCCTCTGCTGTGTGGCAAAATCCACCCAGATCATGCCAAACCGCTCGCTATAGCCTTTTTCCCATTCAAAATTATCAAGAAACGTCCATTGGAAATATCCTCTCACGTCAGCGCCTTCATCCGCCGCTTTCTGCAAGGCAGAGAGATACTGATCTAAAAATTCGATTCTTTCATTGTCATGGATGCGCCCGTCAATGGCAACATTATCCGCACAGGCAACACCATTTTCCGTAATATAGATCGGAAGCCCATATCTTTCATAAACAAATCTGACAGCCCAGTACAGACACTCCGGCGTATTCGGCCATTTGGATGCCGTAACCGGCAGTCCGTCAGGAGTCGCGTCCCATACAGGCTCTCCGTCTTCTCCCGCACTGATGTAATAACCATTATAAATATTCTGCCCCATAAAATCCAACGGCTGATGGATCAGCTTCATATCCTCCTCCGTGATCTTTGGCAGATATTCCGCATATTTTTCCAATCCCTCTTCCGGATATTTTCCTAAAAATACCGGATCAGAGAACCATGATACATTCCATGACCAGTTGCTCAGCGGCTGATAAAATCCGAAATATACCTTCTTCGCCGCCTCAATATCCTCCGGTCTTTCACTTGCCGGTATCGCAACGCCGCAGGTAGGCGCATAACCGATCCGGATCTCTTTCTTTGCATATTTACGAAGGTTGATCACGGCTTTTCCATGCGCGCGGAGCGCATTATGCGCGATCTGGAATACATCCTTGGTTGGCAGCTCCTTACCGGGCGCATGGACGCCTCTGTCATAGCCAAGACCGACAAAACACTGCGGCTCATTTAACGTAATAAAATAATCACAGATATCCGTAAAATTTTCCGCAATGACTTTCGCATATTCCCCAAACCACTCGATCACATTTTCATTCAGCCATCCGCCCTGATCCTCCAATGCCTGCGGCAGATCCCAATGATACATGGTCAGATACGGAACGACGCCGTTCTTCTTCATCTCGAGGATCATGTCGCGGTACATATTGATCGCCTTCTCATTCACTCTGCCGGTCCCTTCCGGCATAATGCGCGGCCAGCTGACGGAAAAACGATAAGCCTTGATATTCAGGTGCTTCAGCATCCTGAAATCTTCCGCATAACGATGCATATGGTCACAGGCAGTCAGTGCATTTCTTCCCTCCTGGATCTTGCCCATCGCCGGCATATCATCCCAAATATTTTTTCCCCTGCCGTCTTCCGGATCAGTCCCTTCTATTTGATACGCACTGGAGGACACACCCCACACAAAATCATCACGAAACATATTTTTCTTTATCCTTTCCGCATGATGTATACTTATATATTCCCTCATTTTAAATAAATTTACTAAAATACTCAATACGACGCAATGACCGACACCAAATAAAATCCTACCGCATCATCCTCATGCGTCTCATCGATCCTGATCAACAGATCATGCTTTTTATTCTCTCCATGATAAAGCACCGTGGCAAGGGCAAGGTTATCGCCCCAATCCTGCTCAAAATTGGCATCCAGAATCACCGCGCGCTTCTCGTCGCCATCCACGATTGCCTTAGCGATCGGTGCCGGCTTTTTCACAGACTGCCGAAACTGCACTGCAATACCGTTTCCTTCCACACTAAACTGAATCTCAGCGCCTTTTTCTTTTGCTGTCCATCCGCCCTTATATACGTCCGTATAATAATCCTTCTCCCTCGTATCCGGCACGAATCCCTGCATCTTAGGCGTACAATCCTTGCATTGATATCTGGTCGAATGTTCGTAAGCATCTGCTGTCATCGGAGCAGGCATCACCGGTTCATCCTCTACCGTGTCCTTTTCCTGATCGATCTGTTCCAGATAATAGGCAATGACATCCGCCAGCATCCGGTGACCCCTGTCATTCGGATGCAGATCATCCTCGGTGACATCCCTGCTGCCAAAATTACCTGCCATCATCTTTGCGTAAATAGTCGACTGCATGCTGACACAGGGAAGCTGATAATACTTTCCCAGTTCCTTATGGATCTTCTCCGCCGTCTGTCCATCATCATATTTGATGTTATGTATAATCATCACAGCGGGAGCTGATTCATTCCCATAGAGATGACGTAGCAGACCTTCATAAGTCTCCTGAAAAAACGGAGTATTTTCATCATTGACCGAAAATTCCACAAAAACCAGATCCGGATGATAGGAAAGCACATCCTGATCTACTCTGGCAATTCCAAACTGCGATGTTGTTCCGCCGATACCCGCATTCACATATGTTATCTCAGCCTTGGGATATCTTTCCTTCCACCACAAATAGGTCAGATAGGCATAACATTTTTCATGTACGGTCGCAAGACATCCCTGCGTAATCGAACCTCCCAAAAAAGCAATCGTGACCTTTTCACCCTTCTCTGCCCGGCGCATCACCTTTTTCATCCGTTCCCAGCTGCCACGATTGACCATGCCGTCCGACAGGGATAATGTAAAATCTTTTTCCGTCAATTTTCCTTACTCCTTTCCGCATCGCCGATTCGATGTGGGAAACTCTTTGATCAGCGTCTCCCTAAATCGTCTCCCCGATCTCCTTTTGCATCACACGCTTGATCAGAATGTCCGCTGCATACCACCATAATCCCGGTACGATCATGACGCTCCACGGCATCAGATAGACAGCCAGTAACGCCGCCGCGATCAATCCCACCAATACTATGGTCGTAAGCAGATGACGAAATGTCATATAAAATGAGATCTTAAAAATCTCAAAAAAATTACCCTCAAATATCCGGAGACAAGGATAATAATAACAATTCAGCCCCAGCGCAAAAAACAAAAT
The DNA here is from genome assembly GCA_002479655.1 of Lachnospiraceae bacterium UBA7480. GTDB lineage: Bacteria > Bacillota > Clostridia > Lachnospirales > Lachnospiraceae > NK4A136. The sequence continues at coordinate 2,240 of DLOQ01000138.1, read as the reverse complement.
GCCGTATAAAACATAAGAAAGCGCCTGTGCATATTCTGTTCCATATCCATATAAATATATACAATCAAAAATCAACCATGCCCAAAAAATAAGATTTATAACCTGCACCGGCAATGCTCTCTTCCAATCACCCTTAAATCCGGCAAAAAATTCTTTTGTAACATAACCTTGGTTCTTTCTGGTCATTTCCGCGGCGCGGGAAGCGCCCATAGCCGAGCATCCCATGGTGATCAGCGGAATCGATGTTACCAGCCAGAGCAGACCTGTCCAAATGATGTTTCCCAATGTATTCATAAAACCGGAAAATGAACCCTCCAGCCCGAAAAACTCTCGCAGCTTACGGTCTTTTTGTTTCCCGGTATTATTATGTCTTTCTTCATCATTTTTCATTTACATATACTTTCCTTCTATGCGAAGCAGCCCTTGGCGGCTCAAATAGCAGGCCCGCACCCCTGCCGGATGCGGGCACCTCTATCAGTTTATTTTATAATACATTATTTAAAGTAGCTATCCAGACCATCCTGAATCTGCTGCTTGTATGTCTCCTGGAACTGCGCCGGCGTTACCTCACCAAAGAGCAGTGAATCCCAGTCATACTCAACTCCAAGATTCTGCCACAGATCAAATGCTTCATGCATACCTGCATCAAACATTACCTGGAAGTTAGCATCCTGCAGCTCTACATTGGAACCTGTGGACTGATACCACCACCAAAGAGCTTCACGATTGTCACGGATGGTAGTGTCTCCGTTATAATAGTTACAATAATCATAAAATACATTATATACCAGCTCCGGATCCTTAATGCCTACCGGAATCATATAGTAGGAACCACTTGTCAGTTTCTGCGCATTGGTCTCTGCATTTCCGCTGGGACCTACCGGCCATGCTACATACGCTGTATCAAATGATACGCCTACCGTACCGTCTGTCGGATAATCATTGTTGCTGGCTGCGATCCATGCTGCGCTGGGCCAGAAACCGATGTTACCGCTTCTATAAACAAAACGCCCTTCATCGCCGTTATCCCCTTCTTTCGCAGGATAACAGTAACCATATACATTGTACATATCGGAAAGCTGCTGAAGCGCTTCCGCAACCTTCGTATCTGTCATCGTCTGTGTTGTACCGGAAGCAATCGTTGCTCCATTACTCATTAAGAGAAGCATTGCCACATCCGGTCCAAATCCCGCAAATCCATACTGATCGATGGCGCCGTCGCCATCTGTATCCTTTGCGAGTGCCGTTGCATATTCGTTGAACTTATCCCATGTCCACTCGCCTCTTGCATAAAGATCACGGGGATCTTCCAAGCCTGCGTCTTTGAGCAGTTGTACATTAAATGCCAGCGGATAAGTTGCCTCTACAGTAGATTCCGCAGCTACCGGATGAAGCAGATATGCTGCATCGCCGCCCAACTGCAAATAGCTCATATTGACCTGATCCGTGAACAGATCTGAATCTGCCGGAAGCACTGTCTTTAAGTCAACACAGTATCCGTTCAATGCAGCGGGAACACCCATTGCAAGGTCAACCAGATATACATCTGCATCAGGAGAACCTGCTAAGATAGAGTTATTGATGGATTCTTCCTGTCCGGGATAAGTTAAGTTGATCCATTGGATCTTAACACCGTACTTCTCTTCGATCGCTGCCACTACATCAAATCTCATCTGATCTGCAACCTTGATCTCACCATCCTCCGTATAGGCAAAGCTGGGATCATCATCCAATTCCGTATCGTCGCTGTCATAATAACGATCCCACCAGCATGCCATCAGGATCACCCTGTTTCCATCAGAATCATAGTGAGCATAACCGTCCGCCGCTACGGTCCCGGAACCGGGATTCGCCGCCGCTCCGTCACCACCTGTTGTTCCAGCGCCTTCTTTTCCGCCGCTACATGCCGCCAGAGACAATGTCATCATTGCCGCAAGACTAAGAGCCAAAAATCTTTTTAAGCTTTTCATATTCTACCTCCTTATTTTTTATTGTATGCCGATGCAGCGCTCCACTGCATCGGCTCACTGTAAGCTTAACTAATAATTACTCTACATTCTGCCATACGGCTACAGAATATACTTCCCATGCACCGGANNCCGGAAGCCTCACACTGCATCGTCGTTCCCCAGGTAGATACGTCATCACCGCATTTCTCTGCGATCTGCTCATACGTTACCTGGCAGGTCATACCATCAAATGCCGCCGGAGAGCTTCCGCTGCCGTCAATATTTCCGACA
>DLOQ01000069.1:193-8486 GCA_002479655.1 Lachnospiraceae bacterium UBA7480 | reverse complement strand
CCGGTATTCTGGCGGGCTGGTTTCAGTTTGAGAAAAAAGAGATCGTGCTTTCGGAGACGAAAGTTACAGTGCTCGTGGAAGACGACGTAACGATAAAAGTCGAGAATTATTCTGATATTGGGAAACCGGAACTGACGGCTACTGTCCAGGAGGGGAAGGAAGATTATATTGAGGTGGCGGTGAATGGCAGTAAGATCACCATTACAGGAGTCGAAGAGGGGAAGAATATTACTGTGACCATCTCTGCCAAGGGTTGTGAGGATGCCTCCTTTAAGGTCACAATAGAAGAACCTGAAGAGGAAGTGAAAGTGGAACTGAGCGGAACTGCGTGGGATGCGGAGGGCTTTCAGTATTATTTCTTGGAAAACGGAAAGATGTATATGATTTCTGAAGAACAGGAAGATTATATCAAGGGAACCTATACGACAACCGGTCTGACACAGGAAAAAGCGGAAAATTATGCCGGCGGAGAAGAGCCGTTTAGCGGTATTGCTGATGGTGTTTATTTTCTGGTAGAGGTGGATGTTGAACAGGAATTATACTATGGCAATGAGTACGAGGGAGATGATGATTATTATCTTGTTGTCTGTACGAATGGTAAAAACTGTGAAATCTATGATTCCAGCTGGGATTTTGTGTTTGCGGGAAGTTCCTCGGCTATGGAAAGTGAAAGCGATCTTGACAGCTATTTTGACATGAGTTCTTCCGGCGGGGGTGGAACTTCCGGAAGCATCGTTCCGGGCAGTGTATCGGGCGTTAATTTTGGCAGGGCTGCTAATGTGAAGGAGACATGGCATATTGCAAAATATGAATCCAACAATGGCGATATCCTGATCTTTAAAAAGGACGGAAATCTTTGGGGTATCAATGAAAACGGCGGCAATGCAGTGCAGCTTACGTCTCTGGGAGAAGGACTGCAGGTTACGATCTTTGCGGTCTATAAGGATTACCTTTTCTATGGCGTCGGATCGAAAGAGGAGGACGGAGTGGAAGTATTTTACGCCAGCACGAATGCGTTTTATAAGGTCGATCTGACAGATGACACTGTAGAAATGCTTTCTGATGATATTGCGCTTAAAGATTTTGTCATTTATGATGATACGATTTTTTACACCGATTATTCGACATTATATAAGATGGATTTTGAGGGCAATATAGAGACGTTGTATGAGTATGGCGTATATACCTTTGAGGTGACTGATGAGTATGTCTTTATATATGATGGATATTATTGGGAAGCGATCGATCCGGAGGATGGAACGGATCATGGCTATCTTGTATGCACGGATGGGGAATACGAAGTGGACGTTGTCAGAGATGAGGATGAAGTGCTGTTCTTTACCGTTTACAATTATGATGAAGGAAATGTTTATCTGTATGCGATGGATTATGACGGCAATGTCACGCAGATCGGCGACGCAGACTGGGGCGAGTCAATGGATACGTATAATGTTGCTTTTGATGGCAAGTATGTCATCTATACGGTAAACGGCGGTGAAGTGATTGTGAAAGCGGATGTTACGAGCGGTTCGTATGAGACGATGACATTAGAGGATCTTGGTTACTGGTATGTGACCGGTTTGACACAGTGGGGCGATGACATCTATCTGTACGCGTGGGATGATAATAATGATGCGCATTATCTGGAACTGGATGTTGACGATCTTTCCGTGGAAGAGATCCCGGGAGTGACGGCGCAGTAACATTATTAAAGAAAATGATATAAAAACAACCGGATCTTATCTGTTGAATAAAGTCCGGTTGTTTTTTCTTTTCCGTTTAAAATGCAAGCATAATTGTATGATGCTTATAAAGAGTTGGTCATTATCTTTAATAACGCTCTGCCTGAGGGAGAAAGATCCTCCTCCGTAAATCCGGATGTCTTGCTGCAGGTTGGTGTGATGATCGCGGAAGTCTCGTCCTTATTTGACAGATTCCACATGAGATAGCTGATGTTGTGGCGGTTTAACNNAAGCCACAGATCTGTTTCTTTAAGGTTGATGGCGCCTGCGCCGTCGGCGGCGCATATGCCGAACTCGCTTACAAAAATGGGAAGCCCGTCCGCAATGGCATGTTCCATAATGGTGCGGAGTTCTTCTTTATGGGTATCCGCATAAAAATGAAGGGTATAGACCAGATTGTCATAGGGAAGCGGAGCCGCTTCATCTACACGCTGTGACCATTTGGGCGTGCCGACAATGATTACCTTACTGTCATCGATGGCTTTGATCGCGGGGATGACGGTATCGGCATAGCGGCAGATATCTTTCCATGTGGTGTCACCGTTTGGTTCATTGCATATTTCATAAATGATATGGTCATGCTCTTTTAAGGCAGCACACATCTTTTGAAAAAAATGTACCGCCATATCAACATGCGTATTGGGATCGGTATCTAACAGGCAGTGCCAGTCGATGATCAGATAGATGCCTAATTTTGCGGTGATCTCAGCTGCTTTTTGAATCAGGTTTTCCAGCTCCTTTCGGTGAGTGTCGTCCCCGGTGGCATACCCCTGAAATCCGTCAGCATCTCCGGAATACATGGCAAGGCGGAAAACGCTGATCTTCCATTCATCAGCCATCTGGGTAAGCGCCGCTTCATTCACATATTCCGGATAATTGGAAAGATTGTGCGTGCTCAAGCCCCGAAGCTGGCAGGGAGCGTTATGCTCGTCCATAAGCTGCGTCCCCTGAACATGGAGTCTTCCATGCAGTCCGAATGGAGTTTTCATATTGTTTCGTATCGTTGCACATGTAGTCATAATGGTATCCTTTCCTAAAGATAAATCTGCTATTATAATAAAATATATAAAGAAGTTTTGCAACCAAAAAAGCTGGAAATTCATATTATTTTCCATTATAATAGATATGATTTACGGTCGGATCTGTAATGACGGTGATCAGGCAGCTTTTGGTCTGTCATGTGGAAGAAAGCATAAAGGAGGATGATTTTAATGGGTACAAATGTTACGGATGAGGTAAGATACATCGGGGTCAACGATCATGAGATCGATTTATTTGAGGGACAGTACGTAGTGGAGAATGGCATGGCGTACAATTCGTATGTGATTCTGGATGATAAGATCGCGGTCATGGATACCGTGGATCAGAATTTCGGAGAGGCGTGGCTTTCCAATCTGGAGGCGGCGCTGGACGGACGGAAACCGGATTATCTGGTGATCCAGCATATGGAGCCGGATCATTCGGCAAGTATTACCGCATTGATGGAAAAGTATCCGGAGACAACAGTAGTGGCGACCGCGAAGGCATTTACCATGATGAAGCAGTTTTATGCCAATGAATATGAGACGCAGCGTATAGTCGTGGCAGAGGGAGATACGCTGGAGCTCGGTAGGCATACACTGACCTTTGTGATGGCGCCGATGGTGCATTGGCCGGAGGTTATGATGACATATGATTCCTGTGATAAGATCCTGTTTTCCGCAGATGGATTTGGTAAATTCGGTGCGCTGGACGTGGAGGAGGAATGGGCTTGTGAAGCGAGGCGGTATTATTTTGGCATCGTCGGTAAATACGGCATGCAGGTACAGAATGTCTTGAAAAAGGCGGCAGGTCTGGAGATCAAGATCATCTGCCCGCTGCATGGACCGGTGCTTAAGGAAGATCTGGAGTATTACCTGAATCTTTATCAGACGTGGTCCTCTTATGGCGTGGAGACGGAAGGAATCGTGATTGCGTATAATTCCGTCTATGGCAATACGGCAAAGGCGGCGATGCTTCTGGCGGATGCATTGGAAGAAAAGGGATGTCCGAAGATTGCGGTCAATGACCTTGCAAGATGCGACATGGCGGAGGCGGTAGAGGATGCGTTCCGTTATGGGACGCTGGTGCTGGCGGGCACGACGTACAATGCGGATATGTTCCCCTGTATGAAGACGTTTATTGCGCATCTGGTGGAACACGGATACCGGAACAGGACGGTTGCGTTTATGGAAAACGGTTCCTGGGCGGCGACTGCGGCGAAATGTATGCGGCAGGAAATGGAGAAATGCAAAGATATTACATTTGCGGAGAATACGGTAAAGATCATGTCCGCTGTCAATGAGGAGAATCTGGCGCAGATCGATGCATTGGCGGAGGAGCTTTGCGCAAATTATAAGTAAACATGGAAAATCAAAGCCGGTGAGTAGGATATGTTCATAAAAAATGTCAGGATATATACGGAAGAAAAGAAATTTCGCTCCGGCAGCATAGAAACGCGGGATGGCAGGATCACTGCAATACGGTATGAGGAAACGGATGCCGATGACGGACGACCGCTTCAGGCGATGGGAGAGCGCAATCTTGCTGAGAAAGGCTGTGGGGCAGTCAGCGTCTCACTTGAGGAGAGTGAGACGATAGTAGACGGCGGGGGATGTTATGCGCTGCCGGGCATGATCGATATGCATTTTCACGGCTGTAAAGGATGGGATATCTGTGATCTTCCCGATGGGGAAAGCGGCGAAGACCCGGAAGCCATATTCAGGATGTGGCGGGAGATCGCGGAGTATCAGGCATCCATCGGCGTGACGGGGATGTCGCCTGCTACGATGACTCTGCCGGCGGATCGATTAAAGATGACATTAACATATGCGGCTGCGTTTGCCGGACTGCAGAAGTCCGGAAAGGCAGGGGGATCCCGTCTGGCAGGGATCAATATGGAGGGCCCGTTTATCAGTCCCGCCCGCTGTGGCGCGCAGGATGCTTCTTATATCCTGCCCTGCAGCAAAGATATGATGACGCAGTTCTTAGAGAGCGGTGAGGGGTTGATCAAAGTGGTCGGGATCGCGCCGGAAAAGGAAGATGCCCTCCTTCTGATCAGTCAGATGAAAGACCAGGTCAGGTTCAGTCTTGCCCATACGGACGCAGATTATGAGACGGCGAGGCAGGCGTTGGAAGCAGGCGCTTGTCATGTGACGCATCTTTTTAACGCGATGCCGCCGTGGCATCATAGAGAGCCGGGGGTGGTCGGCGCAGTGATGGATGCGGCAGCAGAGGGAAAAGAGATCATGGCGGAGCTGATCTGTGACGGCTTTCATGTTCATCCGTCCGTGATCAGGACTGCGTTTGAGCTTCTTGGAGAGGATTGTATCGTACTGATCAGTGACAGTATGCGCGCTGCCGGAATGCCGGAAGGGGAATACACTCTGGGCGGGCAGGAAGTAGTGGTGCAGAATGTTCAGGGGAGAGGCCGCGTTGCGGTCTTAAAAAAGAATGGTTCGCTGGCAGGTTCCACCGCATCTTTGCCGGATTGTATAAGGACGGCAGTGCAAAAAGCAGGCATCCCTCTGGAGCAGGCAGTGGCTGCGGCTGCGATCAATCCTGCAAGGTGTCTTGGCATTGAGAAGGAGCAGGGAACGATCAGTGTGGGAAAATGGGCTGATATTGTTCTGTGGGATCAGGATCTGGCACAGCGGATGGTGATCTGCAGAGGAAACATTTTATGAAAAAAACTTAAATTACCACTTGCATTAGAAAACAATCTGTAGTATATTTGATTTAGAAAACAGTAATAGTTACTATTTTTAAAAATAATAATTATCGGGAGGTATTAGTTATGGCAAGCTCAGCACAGGTTGATAACTTAGTAAATCTTTTAGACGGGTATGCAGAAAAAGGAGGTCATCATCTGAATGTCAACGTATTGAACAGAGAAACTCTTTTGGACGCGCAGAAGCATCCTGAGAATTATCCGCAGCTGACGATCCGCGTATCCGGATATGCGGTGAATTTTATCAAGCTGACACCGGAGCAGCAGGCGGACGTTATCAGCAGAACATTCCATGAGGCGATCTGACGCGCTGGTGGGCGGCGGAGCCTTATAACTTTGAAATGTCGGAAGGGAGCCCTTTATGACAAGGGATTATGCCTATGAAAATGACAACACTCTGCTATATAGAGAAAGATGACCGGTATCTGATGCTGCATCGCGTGAAGAAAGAGAAGGATATCAACGTGGGCAAATGGATCGGTGTAGGCGGACATTTTGAGGAGGGAGAAAGTCCGGAGGAATGTTTGCTGCGCGAGGTGAAAGAGGAGACCGGACTGACATTGACTTCATGGCAGTTCCGCGGACTGATTACATTTATCAGTGACGGGTGTGAGCCGGAAGGGATGTGCCTGTTTACGGCGGATGGATTTACGGGAGAGCTGGCAGAGTGTAAGGAGGGTGAGCTTTGCTGGATCCCCAAGAGTGAAGTGCCGGATCTGCCGACATGGGCAGGGGATGCTATCTTCTTAAAATATCTGTTGGAGGATGAAAAGCGTTTTTTCACCATTAAGCTGGTGTATGAAGGGGAGCAGCTGGTGGAGCATGAGACGAGGATATACGGATAATGAGATAAAGGAGCCGGAACTGTGTGATTGTGCGGTTTTGGCTTTTTTATTGCTTTTTAATACGATTGAAAAAAGAACAATTAAATTGTAATTATGGTTATCTTATGTTAAAATTAGCATGTCTGGCGGCAGAAAGCCGGGGATAATTATTTCCGTTATGGATAGGGATAAGGTAGTGCAGGGATTTTTGCTTTGGGAGGGAATGTCGCCGCAGGCGGAGGGAGTGTTATTATAGTGAAAATAGAACCATATATCCACAAAGTGCAGTATTATGAAACGGATAGGATGGGGATCACCCACCATTCCAATTATATCCGCTGGATGGAGGAGGCAAGGACTGATTTTTTAGAGCAGCTCGGCTGGCCCTATGAAAGGACGGAGGGAGACGGGCTGCTTTCTCCTGTGCTTTCGGTATCCTGCGAATATCATGAACATACGACATTTTCCGATGAAATCAGGATAGAGATAAAGATCCGGAAGCTGAGTCCCATTAAATTTACCGTGGGGTATGAAATGTATCATATAGGCAGCGGACATCTGGTAGTGACAGGCACATCGGAGCACTGCCTGCTGAATAAGGATATGAAGGTCGTCCGTTTTGCCCGCGTGCAGCCGGAGCTTTACCGGATCTTTGAAGAACTGTTAGAAGAGGCGGAAAACAAACAAGGATAGCGGAGATAAATTAATGGATGAACTAAAGATTGTAAAGCTTGCGGAGCTGCGAAGCCGGATGACAGGTATTCCGGTGAAATTGTTGATTGCATTCCTGGTTGTTGCCGGCGCGATGTGTCGGTTTAGCATGGATACATTTAAAGAGAATATTTCAGAGTATATTGTTACTTTTTTTATCATTTACGGCGTCCTTTCTTATTTTTGGCTTTTCATCAAAATGACCGGTAATTATCTGATCGGTATCATCGTTGCTGTCGCACTGATTTTTATATGGCGGTATAATATGGAAAAAATGGGAGAAGTGTGGAATACACTGATCGGTGCCGTGGTCTGCTTTGGTGGACCGGTGCTGGATTTTTTTACGATCCTCCGGTATTCCTTTTTGAAAAAGCATTTATTTTCCCAAATGGAGGATGATGCGGAATACGAGGATTACGATGATGAGGAAGAATACGAAGAAGATGATGAGGCATATGAGGAAGAATACGAAGAAGATGATGAAGCATATGAGGAATATCAGGGACAACAGACCGGAAGAGAGAGGCAGGAACGTAAGAGAACGGAAGCAGCTTCATCCGGATTTTTCAGCGGCTGTAAGGATGCCGCAAGCATCAAGCGGCGCTACAGGGATCTGTGCAAGGTCTATCATCCGGACAATGGGAATGGATCTTCTGAGGTATTTCAAAAAATTACCGAAGAATATAACAGTCTGATAAAAGAATTTTGAAAAAATCCTATAAAAACCCAACCTTTTTAGAAAAATAAGAATCTATAAATAAGAGGAGGAAATTGCGAAAGACGGGACAATGAGCGGACCGTGAAAGGAGGGTTAGGAATAAATGGATAAAGAACAGTTAAGTAATCTGGTTGAGAAGATCAAACAGGGGGATCAGACATCGTTTGAGGAGCTGTATTCCGTCAGCAGCAGACCGCTGTATTTTACATGCATCAGTTTCCTGCAAAATGAGGAAGACGCAAAGGACGTAATGCAGGACGTTTATCTCACTGCTTATGAGAAGATCAACGCGCTTAACGATGCGGAAAAACTTATTCCATGGTTGAATAAGATCGCGGTGAATAAGTGCAAGCAGCTGTTGATGAAAAGAAAAGAGGTATTTACGGACGTTGAAGATGCCGAGGGCGGGCTGACGGAGGAAAATGAGAATTTCCTTCCGGAGGAGTATATCACCCAAAAAGAGAAAAGAAAACTGGTGATGGATATCATGAAAAAAACACTTTCCAATATCCAGTACAAAACGGTCATCCTTTATTATTTTAACGGATTG
>DLOQ01000069.1:0-179 GCA_002479655.1 Lachnospiraceae bacterium UBA7480 | reverse complement strand
GCTGAGCGTTGCGCGCGCCAAGATCAGGGACGGCGTAGATGCATATGAGAACAGAAGCGGCGAAAAGCTGTACTCTGTTGCGGGACTGCCGCTGCTGGCGAGGCTGCTTTATGAGGAAGCCAATTCCATGGATATGCCGGATCTGCTGCAGGGAATGATGGAAGCTGTCAGGTCATTTC
>DLOQ01000166.1:33473-38672 GCA_002479655.1 Lachnospiraceae bacterium UBA7480 | reverse complement strand
CCAATGTAAAACCCGGAGATATTATCACGATCGGGTTTGGCAACAGGGAGACGAAAGTGGAAGTCCTTACCATACAGGAGAGTGTGAGGAAGGAAGACGCGGAAAATATGTATAAGTATCTCTAAGTCATAGAAGAAGGATCGCGGGCATATATTGAATTAAGGTCGAATCATCCGCAGGGAAGCCTGTGAGATAGAGCAGGGCAAATGGAAGAACTGAATGCTAAAAAAACGCACAAGATCCAGATCATGAACCGTCAGACGACGAATCTCAGCGGTGTGTCGGATGTAATATCTTTTGATGAGAAGGAGGTCGTTCTGGAGACAGAGCGCGGAATGTTGACGATCCGCGGGGACGGACTGCATGTGAGCAGGCTGACGCTGGAAAAAGGCGAAGTCGATGTGGAAGGAAGGGTGGATGCTTTTCAATATTCCGACGGCGCAGCCGGCAGAGGGAAGGAAAGCTCCCTGATTTCAAGGATGTTCCGCTGATGAATGAGATGATACATCATGAACTGCAGCTGGGACTGGCATGTTTTTTCATGGGCATCCTGCTGATGGCGCTTTATGATGTGCTGCGGATCCTTAGAAGGGTGATAAGGCATAACATCATAGCGGTTTCGCTGGAGGATATCCTTTTTTGGATCATATGCATGATCAGCGCTTTTGAACTGCTGAGAGTCATGAATCAGGGGATATTCCGCTACAGTGTTGCGCTGATGGCGGGCGTCGGTATGCTTTTATATCATATGCTGTTAGGCAGGTTTGCGGTGCCGTTTTTTTCAAAGATATTAAATAAAGTGAAAGAACTTATAAAAAAAGTCTTAAAAAAATGTAAAAAAATATTGACGGAACCTGTAAAAAGGGCTATAGTTAGGTTGTATAGGCATTTTAGGGTACGCCTGCGCGAAAGGAAAAAGAAACTTGAAGAGGACGGTAGCATTTCGCAAAGAGAAAAAGAATAGATCGTTGCTAATGATTACAATGCTTGTAATGGCAGCGCTTTTCTTTGTTGTTTATGTGGGCGGCAGACCTAAAGTTCTGGAAAGAGAACGGCTGCAGTCGGAGATTGCCCTGCTTCAGGAACAACTGGAAGCAGAACAGGCAAGGACGGATAAGCTGCGGGAACTGGAGGTATATACGCAGACGAAGAAATATGCGGAAGAAGTGGCTAAGGAAGTATTGGGCTATGTGTATGACGGCGAGATCATCTTCCGGCTGGACGATTAGGGGATTAACAAAATAAATGTCGAAGCAAAATGTCATGTTCGAACAGGGATATGACATTTTTTTTATTGCGGTTTTGTTATAGTTGTACAGGTGACATCAAACTGGAGAATAAGCCGGACAACAGACCGGATAAAAATGGGCGGAGGGATATGATCATGGATACGTTGACCAACAAAGACAGGGGAGAGAAAAACATTGAGGGTGTCTTTTCGAGCTATAACCGTCTTCGGATAGAAAATTACGCGGAGGCGTTTCACGATCTTGCATTTAATTTTACGAAATTTGACCAGAGGGAGATGCAGGAAGGAGAATCCAGAGGGGAATATCTGGCGCGGAAAAAAGAATCGGAACAGTGGCAGAGGCTGGGGAAAANNTCCGATGCGGCGGTCATGATGGATGCCATTGCAAAAGAATGTTATTCCAGCAGAAGACCGCGCGGTATCCAGAGGACAAGCCTGTATCTGCTGCTGCGCAGGGAGAATGTGGCGCTGAAAAATATTTATGTGATCTATAACCGTTATCAGCACAGGGAATACTGCCTTTCTATGAAGGTTACGGAGGGACAGAGAAGAAGAACGGGAAAGGGCGGATATGGCAGGNNGGTGCGAGACAGAGACGGCCGCGGCTATCCTTTCCGGCGTATTCGGGAGAAAAATCCTTCCGGCGGATAACTGTCCGGTCTTTATCGGGGAGGAATGCCGCGATTATCTTTTTGTTGAGGAAGGCAGATATCATGTGTCTACGGGTACGGCATCCATGACAAAGTCAGGGGAGACGATCTCCGGCGACAATTATTCCTTTTTGCAGGGACGGGATGGAAAGATGAGGGCACTGCTGTCGGACGGTGTAGGATCCGGAGAAGAAGCCTGCAGAGATTCCGGCCATTTGGTTGATCTTGCGGAAAAATACATGGAGGCAGGATTTGACAAAAAACAGATGCTTGGCGTACTGGAAGGAATTATGATGGGCAATGCTATGGAAAACAGGATTCCGACGCTGGATCTTTGTGAGATCGACCTGCATACGGGGGAATGTGAGTTTGTCAAGCTGGGAAGTGCCCCTACGCTGATCAAATATGACCGGATCATGGATGAGATCGCATCGGAAAATCTTCTGCTGGGGTATGAGAAGATAGAGAATGTTTCCGTCATAAGCCGTCAATTGAAGGAAGACAATTATATTTTTATGATGACGGACGGCGTCTCGGATTATTTTAAAGAAGAACAGAAAAAAGAACTGTTTGCCAAGATGCTTGGAAGCAAAGGCTACAGCGATCCTACGGTGCTGGCGAATCACATTATGAATAAGGCGCTGCAGCTGTCAGCCGGCGATTCCGCAGAGCATAAGCATATCCGGGACGATATGACGGTGCTTGTTTTGAAAATTGATAAGACAGCTGATTGATTTTTGCGGATAAAAAGATTATAGTTACTGTATGATTGAAAAAATCAAAAACCATCTTGAAAAAATATGCTGCTTACAATCAGGCGGCGCAGTCATTGCCGGAGTATCAGGCGGGGCGGATTCGGTCTGCCTTCTTTGCGTGCTGCGGGAGATCTGCGCAGAGACAGGGACGGCTCTTTATGTGGTGCATGTGAATCATCATCTGCGCATGGAAGCGGACGACGATCAGAAGTATGTGGAAATGCTCTGCAGCCAATGGGATATTCCCTGCTGCTGTTACTCTTATGATGTAAAGAGGTATGCAAAGGAACACGGGATCTCGACGGAGGAAGCGGGCAGGCAGCTCCGTTATGAAGCGTTTTATGATCTGAGGGATCAGCTGGCTGCGGATGGGGATATCAGGATCGCTGTGGCGCATACGATGGAGGATAATGCGGAAACGATGCTCCTGAATCTTTTCCGGGGGACGGGGCTCAAGGGACTTTGCGGGATTCCGGTCAGCCGCGGTGATATCATCCGGCCGCTGCTGTGCGTAAGACGGAGCGAGATCGAGGCGTGGCTGACGGCACAGGGGATCGCGTGGTGCAATGACTGCAGCAACGATACGGATGATTATCCAAGAAATAAGATACGTCATAAGATGATTCCTGTTGCGGAAAAGGAGATCAATGAAAATGCGGTGCTTCATATGAATCGTACCGCAAAGCAGCTTGCCATGGCGGAGGATTATCTGGAAGACATGACGGAAAATGCGTGGGAAGCCTGTGTAAGACCACTGACGCAGAGAGCTGAGCTGCCTTTGCCGGCGGATGCTGATACGCCGTCCGGGCAGGGGGAGGNNGCTGAACCGCTGTTGGATCTGCATCCTTATCTCAGAAGCTGCGTTTTGCTGAGAACGATGCAAAAGGCGGCAGGGACGGCAAAGGATATCAGCGCTGTCCATGTACAGGCGCTGGAAGGATTGTTTGATATGCAGTGCGGAAGACAGCTGCATCTGGCATACGGCGTGAGTGCGGAGAGGACTTATGACGGCGTACTCATAAGAAAGAGGGCTGCTGATACAAAATGCGGTAAAGAAGACAGTCAGGCAGCAGCGGGTGAGCGTAAGACCGACCGTCAGGCGGCGGAAGCGGCTGCTATAAACATTCTCGGCAGTACGGAGATCGCCGGGTTCGGAGTTATTGAAACAAGGATATTTCCGGCAGAAAAACAAAATTTTTGTGAAATTCCAAAAGATAGATATACGAAATGGTTTGATTATGATAAAATAAAAGATACTGTTTGTATCAGGACAAGACAGGCAAAGGATTATCTTGTCATTGACGCGCGCGGAGGCACGCAGACATTAAAATCCTATTTTATCAATGAGAAGATCCCTCGTGAGGAGCGGGAAAAACTTTTGCTGATTGCGGACGGAAAGCATATCATGTGGATCGTGGGACACCGTGGCAGCCATGGATATTATATTGATGAATCTACGGAAAATATACTGGAGATCAAGATAATGTTATTTTAGAGATACAATACGGGGAAAATGGATAGAATAAGAAGAAAGGTACAAAAGGCATGGATGTAAAGATCAGGGTGATGATACCTGAAAAAGACATTGACAGCAGGATTAGGGAGTTAGGCAAAAAGATCAGCCGGGAGTATGAAGGAAAGGCGCTGCATGTCATCTGCATTTTGAAGGGAAGCGTATTTTTTGCAAGTGAACTTGCCAAACGGATCGCGATTCCGGTCACGCTGGATTTTATGGAGGTGTCCAGTTATGGCGACGACACGGTATCCAGCGGACATATCAAGATCAAAAAAGATCTTGGCGAATCCATTGCAGGCAGGCATGTCCTTGTGATTGAGGATATCATTGATACCGGGAAGACGCTCAGCTTCCTTATGGAGATGCTGAAGGAAAGGAAGCCGGCGTCCTTAAAGCTGTGCACGCTGCTTGATAAGCCGGACAGAAGGACGCATCCGGTGGATGTGGATTATGTGGGATTTGAAATCCCGGATGAATTTGTGGTAGGATATGGATTGGATTACGCACAAAAATATAGAAATCTGCCGTATATCGGCGTGGTTGAGAACGAATAGGGGAGAAAGAAGGTCAGTAGGTTGAGAAGACAGAGTTTTAACATTTATTTTTTCATTATTATTCTGCTGTTGTTTGCTGCGATCTGGGTCAGCCTGATGAGCAGGCAGTCGGTGAATTATACAAGGATGCAGTTTGATCAGGCGCTGGCAAAAGGCGAAGTCACTGAGATCCTGATTCAGCAGAATGAAGAAGTGCCGACAGGTTCCGTGACGGTGTTGCTCAACGGAGTGGAACGACGGGAATTTTTTGTGACGGATGTCAAGGAGATCGAAGCGCAGGCCAGAGCGGCAGGCGTGCCGGTCACGGTCAATGACGTGCCGGGAGAAAACTGGTTTATGAATTATATCCTGCCGGGTCTTGTGGTGCTGGTGGTCTGCGTATTCTTTTTCGTGATGATGAACAATGCCCAGGCAGGAGCCGGCGGCAGCGGTAAGATGATGAATTTTGGCAAGAGCCGTGCCCAGCTTGTCATGG
>DLOQ01000166.1:24335-33356 GCA_002479655.1 Lachnospiraceae bacterium UBA7480 | reverse complement strand
TCCCGGAACAGGTAAGACGCTCCTTGCCAAGGCGATTGCGGGAGAGGCGAAGGTGCCGTTCTTCAGCATCTCCGGTTCCGACTTTGTAGAGATGTTCGTCGGTGTCGGCGCGTCCCGTGTCAGGGATCTGTTCGCGGATGCGAAAAAGAACGCCCCCTGTATCGTCTTTATCGATGAGATTGATGCTGTGGCAAGAAAAAGAGGTACCGGTATGGGCGGCGGTCATGACGAACGTGAGCAGACATTGAATCAGCTGCTGGTAGAGATGGATGGATTTGGTGTAAATGAAGGGATCATCGTGCTGGCGGCGACCAACCGGGTTGATATCCTGGATCCCGCGATCCTAAGACCGGGTCGGTTTGACAGAAAGATCACGGTCAGCCCTCCGGATGTGGGCGGCAGGGAAGATATCCTGAAAGTCCATGCTAAGAATAAACCGCTGGCGGAGGATGTGGATCTGAAACAGATTGCGCAGACGACGGCAGGATTTACCGGAGCGGATCTGGAGAATCTGCTGAATGAAGCCGCAATCGTGGCAGCGCGCGCGGATCGTAAATTTATCATAGCGGAAGACGTAAAGAGATCCTTTATCAAGGTCGGGATCGGCTCAGAGAAGCACAGCCGTATCGTTTCTGATAAGGAAAAGAAGATCACTGCCTATCATGAGGCAGGTCATGCGATCCTGTTCCATGTGCTGCCTGACGTGGGACCGGTCTATACGGTGTCCATCATTCCCACCGGCGTCAGCGCGGGAGGCTATACGATGCCGCTGCCGGAGAAGGATGAGATGTATCTGACCAAGGGCAAGATGAAGCAGGATATCATGGTATCCTTAGGCGGGCGTATCGCGGAGGAGATCATCTTTGATGATATTACAACGGGAGCGTCCAGCGATATCAAGAAAGCCACCGGCGCGGCGCGCCGCATGGTGACAAGGTATGGTATGTCATCAACAATCGGAACGGTGAATTACGAAGAGGACAGTGACGAGGTATTTATCGGCAGGGATTTTGCCCATACCAAGAGTTATAGTGAGAAGAAATCCGGCGAGATTGATGAAGAAGTGAAAAAGATCATCGACGAATGTTACGCGGAAGCGAAGCGCCTGATCCTGGAGAATAAAGATGTGCTTCACCGGTGCGCATCTCTTCTATTAGAGAAGGAACGGATCACCAGGGAGGAATTTGAGAATCTTTTTAAGGTAACAGGCGATCTTTCTAATGTTGGAATCGGCTTGATTTAGCAATTTGCACAAAATCGTTGATTGAAAATTGTTATATTTGTAAAAATTTTTTATAGACGAAATTGAAAAGGATGTTATAATACAAAATGTAACCCCCAATACATTTTATAGTTTTTTGCTATAACCCCATAAGAAAGAAATACCTTCTCTGAAAATGACAGTTTTGTGACTGTCATTTTTACTTTGCCTTAAGATTATAAAAATGGAATTGTATCATACTATATCTTGAAGTATCATACTAAATATTGTATAATAAATGTCGTATTGCTTGGAAATTTGTCACGATATGCAATATACCGTAATAAATATAATAAATACTGAAATTCATACCGGAGAGTGCTTTTATGGAACGATACGCTTTTTTCGCTGATACGACTGATAATTTTGTGACACCGATGGAACCCACGGCATTTGATCTTGTGACGATACGGTTTCGGACGGCGAGGGATGCGGTGGACCGCGTGGTGATGATATCTTCCGCGGGAATGTTTCCGATGGAGATCATAGAACAGGATCTGCTGTTTGATTATTACGGCGTCGAGATCCAGATGGATAACGAGATCGTTAAATACTATTTTGAGGCGTATGACGCTGAGAAAGTCATCAGATACGACACGCGGGGGATCCTGGAACAGGAAGTGGATGAGCATTATTGGTTTCGGCTGATTCCCGGTTTTAGGACGCCGGATTGGGCGAAGGGCGCGATCATGTACCAGATCTTTGTGGACCGCTTTTACAACGGAGATCCGTCAAATGATGTAGAGGACAGAGAGTATTATTATATTGGAGATTACTCTGTTCATGTGAACGACTGGTATAAATATCCCGCGCAGATGGGAATACGGGAATTTTACGGCGGCGATCTGCAGGGTGTTCTGGATAAAATGGATTATCTGGAAGATCTTGGCGTGGAAGTGATCTATTTTAATCCGTTGTTTGTCTCCCCCTCAAACCATAAGTATGATATTCAGGATTATGATAATATCGATCCTCATTTTGGGAAGATTGTTGAGGACAAGGGCGAGTTGCTGAAAGAAGGGCAATGCAATAACAGCGACGCGTCAAAGTATATCAACCGTATCACGAATCCCGCAAACCTTAAGGCGAGCAACGAGCTGTTTGCCAAGGTCGTGGCGGAAGCGCATAGACGCGGGATGAAGGTGATTCTGGACGGTGTATTTAACNNCTGATTCTGGACGGCGTATTCAATCATTGCGGTTCCTTTAATAAATGGATGGACCGGGAGCGCATCTATGAACAGGCGCAGGGATATGAGAAAGGAGCTTATATAGACGATAAAAGTCCTTATCGGAAGTATTTTAAATTTCATGATGAGAGCAGATGGCCGTATAATGCAACTTATGAGGGATGGTGGAATCACGACACACTGCCCAAGCTCAATTATGAGGAGTCCAGAGAGCTGTATGAGTATATCTTAAGGATCGGTCAGAAGTGGGTGTCCGCCCCTTATTATGCGGACGGCTGGAGGCTGGACGTTGCGGCGGATCTGGGACATTCACCGGAGACCAATCATAAATTCTGGGAAGATTTCAGAAAGGCGGTCCGTCAGGCCAATCCGGATGCGCTGATCCTTGCGGAGCATTACGGCAGTGCGGAAAGCTGGCTGCGCGGCAAAGAATGGGATACCGTGATGAACTATGATTCCTTTATGGAACCGATGACATGGTTTCTGACTGGTATGCAGAAACACAGTGATGATTACAGGGGGGATATGCTGAATAATGCCAGCGCGTTCTGGTGCGCTATGATATTTTATGGTGCGGAATTTGCAATGCCGTCGCTGATGACGACGATGAACGAGCTTTCCAATCATGACCATTCCAGATTTTTGACAAGAACCAACCATAAGGTCGGCAGATCCAATACGCTNNCGCTGGGACCGGAAGCGGCTGATGAGGGCGTAGATTTTTCGGTCATGCGGGAGGCGGCGCTGATCCAGATGACGTGGTATGGCGCTCCGACGATCTATTATGGAGAAGAAGCCGGTCTTTGCGGATTTACCGATCCGGATAACAGAAGGACGTATCCGTGGGGCAGGGAGAATAAGGAGCTGATCGCGTATTATAAAGCGCTGACCGCATTGCGCAGATCCTGTCGGGAGTTGAAAAGGGGCTCTTTCCTGAAATTGGGAGAGGATTACGGCTTTATCGCTTACGGGAGATTTACGCGCGAGATGCAGTCGGCGGTTCTCGTGAACAATACGGAGAATGAGATGGAGAAGGAGGTTGATATGAGCCTTCTCGGCACGCCGTTAANNGCTGTTGTGGAGAGAAAGATCATGACGACGGCAGACGGATATACGGAAGAAAAAGAAACCTATACATTGTGTGAGGGAAAACTTGCCATGAAGCTTCCGCCGCACAGCGCGGCAGTATTCAGATACCGGGGGATGTGATCGTGCCGATGCGGCTTTGGTTTATGGTTTTCCACTGATTTGACGACTTTATTCTTGGTGAATTTGCATAATATTTCTGTCGAAAATAAAAATATACTTGCAAATGTGATNNAAGCTGTGGTAGACTTGGTATCAACGAGTGGTTTATGCCATTCGCAATAATAAATTTTTAGGGAGGTATATGTAACATGAAAAAGAGACTTTTGGCTCTTACGATGGCAATGATCATGGTTGCTGGTTCCTTGGCTGCCTGCGGCGGCACTGATGCACCGGCAGCAGGAACAGATGCAGGTACATCTGCTGCTACGAATGCAATTCGTCCGGTATTCTGCTACTTTGGACCGGCATGGTTTGTAAACTTCTCCATGCATTGTGATGAAGAAGGCTCTGTTGGTATCGACGGTGGCTGGGGTGCAACTGTTGGACCTGAATCAACATTCTGGGGCGGTACATGGATCTGCGCAGCTAACGGAACAGATAACGCTGACGTAGTAGCTGACATCATGAGAGAGATGACGATGAACCCTGAAGTTATGAAGCAGATCGTTATTGATGATGATGACTTTGTAAACAACAAACCTGCTATGGAAGAGATGGCAGCATCTGATTACACATCAAAGATCCTTGGCGGTCAGAATCCTCTGCCGATGTACTGCGAAGGCGCTGAGAACATCAGCCTGGATTATCTTTCCAATTGGGATCAGGGATGTAATGAAGAATTCCAGAACGCTATGAAGAACTACTTTGAAGGCAATTACACCTATGATGAGGCAATTGCTGAGTTCACAAGCAAGGTTGAAACAAAGTATCCTGAATTGGCTTCAGGCAGCGCGGTTGCTACCAGCGAAACATATGAGTATGAGTCTTCTACAGGCGGCAAGGTTCTTAATATCTACTGCTGGAATGAAGAGTTCAAGTCATGTATCACAGATCATTATTCCAAGTACACAGAGGTTGATGCAACTCATGGTACGATTACGCTGGATGGTGCAACAGTAGATGTTGTATGGAACATTACGCCGAGTACAGATAATGCATATCAGCAGAATCTTGATGAGACTCTTCTTAATCAGTCCAGTGCAGCTGCAGATGATAAGGTAGACCTTTTCCTTGTTGAGGCTGACTACGCATTGAAGTATGTAAACTCTGATTTCTCTCTTCCGGTAAGCGAACTTGGTATTGAAGCAAGCGAGTATGCTGATCAGTATCAGTACACCAAGGATGTTGTTACAAACTCTAACGGTGATCTGAAGGGTGTTTCATGGCAGGGATGTCCTTGCGTTTTATTCTATAACAGAGAGATCGCTAAAGAGGTTCTTGGATCTGACGATCCGGATGAAGTTCAGAAAGCAGTAGCTGATTGGGCTACATTCTCTGAAACAGCAGCAAAGATGAACGAAGCTGGTTATAACATGGTAGCTACTGTAAATGATACTTACCGTGTATATTCTAACAACGTAACATCTGCTTGGGTTGTTGATGGTAAGATCAATATCGATGCCAACATTGAGAAATGGGCAAATGATGCAAAGGCTCTGTATGATACTGGATGCACAACCACATATGGTTTGTGGTCTGATGACTGGGCTAAGGGCTTCTATAAATAAGTTTTAGAAGTTACAGCTACAGTTGATGTGGTGGTTTAAAGAGGTGCCACTTCACTGATGGTGGAGTGGCACTATTCTTAAACAAATTTTCATGTAATATAATCGTTTGATAAAGAATGGCTTGAAATACATATATTTGACGAGAAGATATGAAATATGTAATGGGCTTGTAGCAAATTCTTGCATGGAGGTAAAAGTATGAAATCGAAAAAAAGCAAAGTTTCAGCTTTTAATAAATGGGGATACATTTTTTTAATTCCTTTTATTGTTGTATATTCTGTATTTCAGCTGATTCCACTGTTGAATACGATATATAACAGTTTTTTTGAAAATTATCGTGCCGGCTTAACACAGATTGGACCGAATTTTGTCGGTTTAAAAAATTTCGGGGATTTGTTTGCAAAACCTAAAATTTGGAAGTACTTTGGTAATACCATGATTATGTGGGTGATGGGTTTCGTACCGCAGATACTGGTTTCCCTGCTGTTAGGCGCATGGTTTTCAGATAACCGTCTGCGATTAAAAGCTGCCGGTTTCTTTAAAACAGTTATTTATTTGCCGAATCTGATTATGGCATCGGCATTTTCAATGTTATTCTTTACATTGTTTTCCGGTGGTGGTCCGATCAACTCCATACTGATGGATCTTGGTATCTTAAGTCAGCCGTATCAGTTTATGTCCAATACGGGTTCTGCCAGAGGATTGATTGCTTTGATCAATTTCCTGATGTGGTTTGGTAATACGACGATTCTGTTGATGGCAGGTATGATGGGTATTGATACTTCTCTTTATGAAGCAGCGGAGGTGGATGGTGCAAACAGCCGTCAGAAATTCTTTAGGGTTACGCTGCCGCTGTTAAAACCGATTTTGATTTATGTTATGATTACATCGCTGATCGGTGGCTTGCAGATGTTCGATGTGCCGCAGATCTTTACGAATGGTACCGGTGATCCCGCGAACACGACAATGACACTGATTATGTATTTGAATAAGCACTTGTTTAGTAGGAATCTTGGCGCGGGTGGTGCACTTTCTGTATTTCTCTTTGTTTTGACAGGTATTTTGAGTATTATAGTATTCAAACTGTCGGATTTTAAGCTGGAAGATGATTAAGGAGGGGTTGACACATGGCACAAAATATACATATTGATTATAACGTAAAAGGTGAAAATAAAAATTCGATCCATAGACGTAGGGCAGTTGCCTATGTAGTGCTGTCACTTCTGACATTTTTATGTCTGTTCTGGTTTTATGTATTGATCATCAATGCGACGAGATCTAGTTCTGCGATTCAAGGTGGATTTAGTCCGTTGCCCGGCGGTTATCTGTTAAAGAACTGGTCGACTCTGGTACATGGCTCACTTCCGATCTGGAACGGTCTTGCTAACAGCTTGATTATTTCCATCTGTAGCGCTGCGCTTTGTACATATTTTTCGGCAATGACGGCATATGCGATTCATGTTTATCGTTTTGCGGGACGTAAATTTATTGCAACGTTTATTCTTGCGGTCATGATGATCCCGACACAGGTTACAGCGCTTGGTTTCTTGGAATTACTGAGAGTGATCCATTTGGATAAAGACTCGATGTTGCCGCTGATTATCCCAGCGATTGCAGCGCCTGCTACATTCTTCTATATGAAGCAGTATCTGGACAGTGCATTGCCGCTTGAAATAGTGGAGGCAGCACGTATTGATGGTTCGGGAGAGCTTCGTACGTATAATACGATTGTTATGCCGATTGTAAAACCGGCGATTGCAGTGCAGGCAATCTTTACATTTGTAAGCAGCTGGAATAATTACTTTACTCCGGCGCTGATTTTAAAGGCTGATAATAAGAAAACACTTCCTATCCTGATTGCTCAGCTGCGTTCGGCAGATTATCTTAAGTTTGATATGGGGCAGGTATATGTTATGATAGCATTTTCCATTTTACCTGTCGTTGTCATCTACCTGATTTTGTCGAAATATATTGTAGGCGGTATTGCAGCGGGTTCTGTTAAAGGTTAAAGAAAAGGTGATATTATTAAGTTAGGCAATAAAATAAATAAAAAGAAAGACCTGATTGAATTTAATCAGGTCTTTTGCATTTGCGTCATGCTTGAAAAAGAACATGATATAAAGTATAATGGATACAATAAAAACGGCTGAGTGTTTCAAATTGTATTGGCTGCAAAAACAGCGTGTTTGTAAAAGCTTTAAAATTGAAAATCAAAGGAATGGCAGCATGGCACTGAAGGATGAGATTAGAGAGCAAAATAAAAAATGGAAAGATATGACACCGGAACAAAAGAAAAAATATTTTCTAACATATTATAAGTGGCATGTTGTTGTTTTGTGTATTATCCTTTTTTTTGTGGCGATTTTGATCCGTGATCTTGTCAGAGGAAGCAGGGAAACTCTTTTATATGTAATGGTTTTAAATAATTCGGAGCAGTATATGTATCAGGGACTGATGGATGAGTTTGCAGAATATGCCGGTATTGATACGGGACAATATAATCTTATTTGGGATACAGGCAATGTTTTTAAAGAGGATCAGTTTGATTATACTTCGATTGCAGCGATTCAGAAATTCGGTTCTTATTCGGAGGATGGTTTGCTGGAGGCAATTATTCTGCCGGAGAGTGATGTTGCTTATTTTGAAAAGGAAGAATACTTTATTGTCGATTTACGTGATTTTTTGAATGAAGATGTTTACGAGGCTGTGAAGGACAGGCTTTATACATATCATTGTGCCTCATCAGGTGAAGATTTAAGTATTGGTTTTTATCTGAAACCTGAAGATAAGGCGTATGAGATAGGGTTATTTGACGAGACGGACCGACCAGTTATGATTCCTTTATCAAACAGCAGCCACATGGAGTATTTATATTTGTTTATGTCATTTTTATATGAAATATAAGAAAAATTAAAGTTTAAGGAGATATCTGAATGCGTTCCTTTTTTTTTGATCCCGATGGCGGATTACTGCTTTTTTTGGGCCGTATAGTTGACTTGTTTTGGCTAAGTGTATTGATGATCATTGGCTGTATACCGATCATAACGATTGGTGCGTCCGTAAGCGCCGGTTTGTATTGCTGCAGGAAAATGATTTTACATGAGGATGCCCATTTGACAAGGCTTTTTTGGAAAGCCTATAGGGAGAATATGAAAAAAGGGATCATTTTAGGGGTTATTGTTTTGGATGCCTTTTTGGTTTTAGGTGGGCTGCTGATTCTGGTATTGTTTGACGAAAAGGTGCTGGGATTCTCCTTGAATATTCCGATTGCGGTTGATGTGATTTTACTGCTTTTAATATTTGTTTGTTTGCTGGCATTGATGCATTTGTTCCCCTTAAATGCATATTTTGAGAATACAGTTACAAATACGATTAAGAATTCTTTTCTGTTGTCGATTTCTGATTTGCCGGTATCTATCTGTTTGTTGATTATTAACGCAGCGCCATTCGTGTTGTGCTGTTTGTACCCGGTGCTTTTGATTCTTGAGGTTTTCTTTGGAGTTGGATTTTGCGCATTTTGCTCCGCGCAGCTTTACCGAAAGATTATGAAAAAACTTGGAGTGGATGAAAATGCAGCGCTTAACAGTGCCGTCGATGAGGAAAAGGAGTCCGAAGATATATCACAGGAGATATAGTAATTGCAAGGATAGTTAAATAAGCATTTAGTGGGAGGAAAATGTAGTGATGAAAAAAAGACTGGATTTTATTGTTTTTGGTTTGATTATTTGTCTGATCTGCGGTGGAATCATGAATGG
>DLOQ01000166.1:19765-24324 GCA_002479655.1 Lachnospiraceae bacterium UBA7480 | reverse complement strand
TGATAACAAAAGTCCTGAGGTGATGAGCATTTCTGGATGTTCTGTTACGGAGGCGGATTATTATCTATATTTGATCCAGTATATTTATAATTATGGTGTAATTCCGGAACAGTTAACAGAGAAAAATATTGCGTTACTGATGCAGACTGCAACGAATGATTTGAAAATTGAGTTCCTTCAAAGCCAGATGGCAAAAGAAGCTGGATTTACGGTGCCTGATGAACAGGTGGAAACGATGGATTTAATGATGACAGCGTTTTATGCAACTTTTGGAGAAGATTTTTTAGTGAATTACGGTATTGATGAAACTGCTGTTCGTAATATGATTGAGAGGCAGTTATATGTTTATCTGCTGACGGATAAGGCAACAAATGATCTAATAACAGAGTTTACTATGGAATATGAAGAAAAGTATGCTGATTATCAATTCCATAACATGTATTATGTCGTATTTCCTAATTTTCAAGTGGATGATGAAGGGCAGACAATTCTTGATGATGAAGGTAATTCTATACCGCTGTCAGAGGAAGAGATGGCAGAACAATTGGCTTTGGCGGAGGAGTTTAGAGAACGTGCTGTTAATGGGACAGTTTCTGCAGATGAATCCGCTACAATGGAAATATTAGCACAGGAGTATGGAGTTGCTCCATTTTCCGGTGTGCAGATCAATGTGAATGGAGTTTATACAGAAGAATTGAACAAGGTAGTTGCAAGTTTATCGAATGGAGATATCTCAGAGGTGATATTGACGGATGCCGGATTTATGATTGTTCGAATGGACAATTCGAATGATACAGAGCTTATGGCGCAGATGATTGCAGATTTTGCAGAGGAATCGGCGACGGATTAC
The DNA here is from genome assembly GCA_002479655.1 of Lachnospiraceae bacterium UBA7480. Lineage (GTDB taxonomy): Bacteria > Bacillota > Clostridia > Lachnospirales > Lachnospiraceae > NK4A136. Next base: position 23,474 of record DLOQ01000166.1, on the reverse strand, counting down.
TTGCCATATAGGCAGCAAATATGGATTGAAGAATCTGGCATAGAATCTATTGAGCCGAATCAGGATTTACTGGGAACGATAGATGTTTTGGCATTGTGTAACGATATGGCCGCACGCGGGATCCGATTTGATCAGAGCAGCCTGAATCTGCAGCAATAGAGATACCTTTTGTATACGACCTTTGGAAATTATAGAAATTTGCACAAAATTTCCTTATAAAATCCGACTTGTAAAATGAAAACACATATGATAGTATTATTTTATATAATAGCAGAATAAAAATATGCTTGATGATAATTTAAGTATGTATATAAAAGTTTTGCAGATGTAAAATGTTTTAATGTTATTATATAAGGATATGTATTAGGGGATATTTAATATTACAAAATAAAAAGGGGGAAGGTAATCCACTATGGCAAATTTAAATGAAATTATGTATGAAATGATCAAAAAAAGCGGCTGCATTACGACAAGTAGTGTCAACGAGATTGAAGAGATCATAGATACAGGATTGGAAAAAACGGAAGAAAATATTCAGAAAGTAGCTTTGGATTATCTGGATGAAAGAGGATTTGCCCGACGCATTGACAATCTGGAGCGTGCAAAACAGCACATTATTGAAAGTTCCATGTTTTCTGAGACCGTACGTGTCAGAAAAAGGCGTGAAATGGTAGAGGATCTGTTTCAGGAAGCGGATGAAGAAGAACTTGAAAAGTTAATGAAGATCTGCGAAATGGACACCCTTTTAAAAATTAAAGAAAAGATGGAAAATATAACTGCAAAGAAATATGAGTATGCAGTTGAGGTGTTGAGCGATATTCTTACGGATGCAGACAAGCCAAGCAATTTGATGGAATTTGAGTCCTTTCAGATGTTGTTGAACAGATATGCATCAGCCGGATGGCGCGTTATTTCCATTGAGTCAAGAGAAACAACAAACCGCAAGATTTCCATGGCAGGCTTCTCAACGACAACAAAACAGGTAATCGTAATATTTGAAAGGGAAAAGAATTAAAATACTGCTAAAGTATATCGGATACATAGGGCTGCCTGCGATATGGTTAAAGATATAAAGAAAAAATATGTCGGCTCAGCCGCAGGTTGATAAGAGCTTATAGATATGATATGATAGGTGAAGAGGCATATGTCTCTTCACTTTTATATTTATTTGATCCACAAGATAAAAGCCGGAATAACTTGATTTAGTTCGGGTTTATCATTATGTAGATATTATTTTAAATGAGGATAACTCAGATATAGGAAAGGATATTATGTATATGAGAAGTGTGGCGGCAGATGAAATTACAAAGATGGTGAAGGAGATGTGCATTGAAGCCAATCACTTTTTATCGAAGGATATGGAGTGTACATTGTCGAAAGCGGTACATTCGGAAAAGTCGTCATTGGGAAAACAGATATTGAATCAGTTGCAGGAGAACCTTACCATCGCAAAGGAAGAAATGATCCCAATCTGTCAGGATACGGGGATGGCGGTCGTCTTCGCAGAGGTTGGACAAGATGTGCATGTGGAAGGTTCGTGGATTGGGGCGGCAATCAATGAGGGGGTCAGACAGGGATATCAGGAAGGATTTCTCCGCAAGTCTGTTGTAGGCTGTCCCATAGAACGGATCAATACGAAGGATAATACGCCTGCGGTCATACATTATGAGATTGTTCCGGGCGATCAGATCAAACTGACGTTAGCGCCGAAAGGATTCGGCAGTGAGAATATGAGCCGGATCTTTATGTTAAAACCGGCGGATGGCATAGAAGGTATTAAAAATGCTGTCTTAACTGCCGTAAAAGATGCCGGACCAAATGCATGTCCGCCGATGGTTGTTGGTGTCGGGATCGGAGGTACTTTTGAAAAATGTGCAATGTTGGCGAAACAGGCGCTGACACGACCGGTAGATTGCCGCTCAGACATTCCATATATAAAAGATATGGAGGAGGAGCTTCTTGCTGATATTAATGCGTCCGGCATTGGCCCGGGCGGTCTTGGAGGAACGACTACCGCGCTGGCTGTTAATATTAATACATATCCGACGCATATTGCGGGGCTTCCGGTAGCAGTGAACATCTGCTGTCATGTCAATAGGCATTGCATGAGGATCATATGATAATAAATAAATCGAAAATGAAGCAGATTGAAATTAAATTGAAATATTATAAAATGAATTGAAATATTATAAAATAAAATGAAATTTATGAAACTTTTAATTTCAGAAATCTTATAGCGCAAGCATGTCTGCGATGGATTGCGGGTGATGTGCAATAGGAAAAATCATGTCGGGGTTTTGGAATTTTCTATTATTAAATAAAGAAACGGAAGAAAGAAACAGAAGAAATGAAAAGAGGAAATGAAAAGAGGAAATTAAAAGGGAGAAATAAAAGGAGCAATAAAGCCATGAGACAGAAATAAAGCGGGAATGATATCAAAATACTCCCTTTTCAGAATTATGTTACCAGAGGAAGAAAATGATAAATGACAGTGTATTTAAGAAAATTGAAATACTTGAAAAAGAGTATGAAAAGACATGGGGTAAAAAAGTTAATTATACAATCATACCAAAAGGAATGACTCAAGAAAAACTAGTTAAGGTATTGGAACTGATGGTTGAAACAGGTGATAGTATATTAGTTGCATATTCAAAATATAAAAATACCACTCAGGAACACTTTTCAGAAAAGGAAGTAAAATAGGCAATTGCGAAAGGTAAAGTCCGGATTACATAACTCTTTGTTTGAAAATATATGTTCCAAAAACATCATAAATGAAATCATTTTTGGAACATATATTTTCAAACCTCGAGTTATGTAAACCTCATAGACAGAATTGAGGAATTATATTGTAATTGTTTTGTAATTGCTTAGGGGCATAAAACAGGCAATTGCGAAACTCTCNNAGTTATGTAAACCTCATGGACGGAATTATGAAACGAAAAATGATACAGATATTGTTTCGCAATTACCTAAACGGAGTAAAAATAAAATAAGGAGAAAGGTAAAATTATGGATCAATATATTACTGCACCGATTTCGGAAAAAGATACAGCAAGGCTTCGCAGCGGTGATTATGTCTATATCAGCGGAACAATTTATACGGCGCGGGATGCTGCGCATAAAAGGATGCAGGAGGCTTTGGAACGGGGAGAGGAGCTGCCGGTTGCGATGAGCGGTAATATTATTTATTATATGGGTCCGTCTCCAGCAAGAGAAGGACGGCCGATCGGTTCTGCAGGTCCTACAACAGCAAGCCGAATGGATAAATATGCGCCAAAGCTGTTAGATCTGGGATTAAAGGGAATGATAGGGAAAGGAAAACGGTCTCAGGAGGTGACAGAAGCAATCGTGCGTAATAAAGCGGTATATTTTGCGGCGGTGGGCGGCGCGGGAGCGTTGCTGTCTAAATCCATCGTTGCATCTGAGGTGTCNNCAGCTTACGACGATCTTGGAACAGAAGCGATCCGAAAGCTGACGGTAAAAAATTTTCCAGCTATCGTTGTGATAGATTCTGAGGGCAGCAACCTTTATGAGCGTGTGCTTGCTGAAGGAAAAACAATATTGCCTAACGCAGACGTTGATACTTGACAAAGAAAAAGCAGTTTAGTATAATGAATATTGTGTCGTTAATGAGACGTATTATTATAACCCGGTAAAATACTATCGGACTTTATTTTATCGGATTTGGAGAAGTACTCAAGAGGCC
>DLOQ01000166.1:0-19746 GCA_002479655.1 Lachnospiraceae bacterium UBA7480 | reverse complement strand
ATCCCTCCTTCTCCGTTTTATATTAGATCCGGACGTAATAGTCCGGATTTTTTGTTTAAGTGTTTTGTTGGCTTATTTTTTTAAGTATATACAATGGGAAATACGAAGGAAAATTTGATAATTTTAGTAAAAATGAGTTGACATTTGAAATTACTAATGGTAATATAAAGTTCCACTGCAATAGTAGTATGTTGAAATTTAAGGTATTTATGTGATTTCATCTTACTCGGCGGCAGGACTTCATGAATTCATGCTTGAGACTTTATGAAAGATATTCCATAAAAAACTCCATGAAAAATTATCATGAATACAAAAAAAGTTGTTGACAGATGCGACGCACTGTGATAACATGTTAATGTTGCGCCGATATGGCAACGACAAAACTGAATGTAGAGAAAAGAACTTCAGTTCAGCACCTTGACAAATAAACAGNNTTGTCAATGCTGCACAATAGAAAAGAACTTTGTCAGAGTTTCGCAATTACCTAATTTTAAATAATTATAGAGAGGAATAAGGAAAAGCATATGTGCGGAATCGTTGGATTTACAGGGCGGCAGCAGGCTGCGCCTATCTTACTGGAAGGACTGTCAAAGCTGGAGTACAGAGGATATGATTCGGCTGGCGTGGTGGTGCGTGATGGTGACGCTTCAGCGGAGATCGTAAAAGCAAAGGGACGGTTAAAGGTACTGTCGGAGAAGACCAATGGCGGGGAGGCGGTTCCCGGCACCTGCGGTATCGGGCATACCAGATGGGCGACGCATGGTGAGCCTTCCGAAAACAACGCGCATCCTCATAGCAGTGATGATATGAATGTTGTTGCCGTTCATAATGGTATCATTGAAAATTACCAGGAGATTAAAGATAAGCTTCTGAAAAAGGGCTATACTTTTTATTCCCAGACAGATACGGAGGCGCTTGTTAAACTTGTAGATTACTATTATAAAAAATATCAGGTGGGGCCGATCGATGCGCTGGCAAAGATTATGGTGCGTGTCCGTGGTTCCTATGCGCTGGCGGTCATGTTTAAGGATTATCCGGGAGAGATCTATGTTGCCAGAAAGGACAGTCCGATGATCTTGGGGATCTCTGATGGGGAGTCCTATATCGCTTCGGATGTTCCTGCGATTCTTAAATATACAAGAAATGTTTATTATATCGGCAATCTGGAGATGGCGCGCCTGACCAAAGGAGAGATCGAGTTTTATAATATTGATGGCGAGATCATAGAAAAAGAACTGACGGAGATCACATGGGATGCCGAGTCTGCGGAAAAAGGCGGCTATGAATATTTTATGATGAAGGAGATCCATGAGCAGCCAAAGGCGATCAGGGACACGATCAATGCTGTAGTTTCGGATGGAAGTATCGATCTTTCTTCTGTCGGGATCACGGAGGAGGAGATCAAAAAGGTACGTCAGATCCATATTGTGGCATGCGGTTCCGCGTATCATGCGGGAGTAGTGGCGCAGTATGTGATAGAGGATCTTGCGCAGATCCCGGTCCGTGTGGAGCTGGCATCTGAGTTCCGTTACCGCAATCCTTTATTGCAGGAAGATGACATGNNCATGGTTCTGGTCATCAGCCAGTCAGGAGAGACAGCAGACAGTCTTGCCGCGCTTCGCGAGGCGAAGAACAGGGGAGTTAAGACACTTGCTATTGTCAATGTGGTCGGCAGCTCTATCGCAAGGGAAGCGGATAATGTCTTTTATACATTGGCAGGACCGGAGATCGCGGTTGCGACGACAAAGGCATACAGCTGTCAGTTGATCGCATGTTATCTTTTGGCGCTGGAATTTGCCAGAGTGAGGGAGACGATAGAGGAGAAGCAGTATGCGGAGATGTTAAAAGAGATGGACACTCTTCCCGCCAAGATCGAGAAGATCATAGAGGATAAGGAGAGGATCCAGTGGTTTGCTTCCAAGTACGTCAATGCGAAGGATGTTTTCTTCCTGGGGCGCGGGATCGATTATGCTATCTGTCTGGAAGGAAGCCTGAAAATGAAGGAGATCAGCTACGTTCATTCAGAAGCGTATGCGGCAGGGGAATTGAAACATGGAACGATCAGCCTGATCGAGGATGGAACATTGGTGATCAGTGTTTTGACACAGCAGGATCTTTATGAAAAAATGGTCAGCAATATGGTAGAAGTCAAGAGCAGGGGAGCGTGTCTGATGGGATTGACCACATATGGCCATTACAATATTGAGGATACTGTAGATTTTGCGACATATATCCCTAAGACGGACAGACATTTTTCGGCAAGCCTTGCAGTGGTTCCGCTGCAGCTGATGGGGTATTATCTGAGTCTTGCGAAAGGTCTGGATGTGGATAAACCGAGAAATCTTGCTAAGTCGGTTACGGTAGAATAGGCAGACAGGCAGGATATGTGTGCCGGCTTTGGAATATAAGTTCAACAGATAAGGGAGTGAAGGTATGAAATATAAGGTATTGATAACAGGCAGGGCTTTTCCGGTAATTGATGATTTTTTTGTGAGGACGCAGGACGTTTTTGAGTGTATGTCAACCTCTGATCGCGAATCGGATCTTTTGCTGCATGTGAAGCTGTTTCAGCCGGATATCTTTGTATTCTGCCCTAAAGAGGAGACAAATGAACGGATGGAGCGCATCAGCGAAGCGAGATATAAAGCAGAAAAGGAAGTTATGATGGTGGTGATAGGAGATTCTGCGGATGTGCAGAATTTTACATCAGCCTGCAAAGGAGCTGTGGATCTGGTGCTACGCAAACCGATCTCTATCAACAAGGCGCAGGAGGAGATCCTGTCGATCATACAGGCAAAGGAAAGAAAAGCTACAGAAAAAGCAGCGATGGAGGCGCAGGCGGCAGAGGAAGCAAGGCTGGCGATGGAGGCGCAGGAGCAGGGCGGAGCAGAAAACAGCGGTATGAAGCATGTGCTGGTCATTGATGATGATCCGGTTATGCTTAAGACGATCAAGCGGTATCTGGGTGAAGAATATAATGTTGCTACAGCATTGGCGGGGAAGATAGCGTTGAAATTCCTGGAGAAAAGAACAACGGATGTTATCCTGTTGGATTACGAGATGCCATCCATGACCGGACCTGAGGTGTTGGATGCGCTTAGGGCAAATGAAAAGACAAAGGATATACCGGTTGTCTTCCTGACCGGTGTAAATGAGGTTGCAAAGATACAGAAGGTATTGACCATGAAGCCCCAGGGGTATATGTTGAAGCCGGTGAATAACGACGAACTACACCGTACCTTAAATAAGATATTGGGTTGATCTGCTAAAGGCGGCATGGGAGATTAAATCAAGACACGGAACAGACTACATAGAAGGGATCATAAGCAGGAGATGAAAAAAACAGATTCCCCGGAAAAACTTCGTTTGACAGATCTGATCGAAGTGGAGATCCTGCAGAAGATGCAGGATGCTTTTTCGAAAATGACGGGAATGGCGGCGTTGACAACGGATGAAAACGGCGTTGCCATTACGAAAGGAAGCAATTTTTCGGCTTTTTGCACGGATTACTGCAGGAAATCGGTGGTAGGGAGAAAACGGTGCGAAGAGTGTGACAGGAAGGGTGCGTTAATGGCGCTGGAGAAGCAGGGACCCGTATCTTATTTCTGTCATGCGGGTCTGATCGATTTTGCGGCGCCGATCATCCTGAATGGAACGATGATCGGCGGTTTTATCGGCGGTCAGGTGCTGACGCAAAAACCGTACCGTGAGGCGATGAGGAAGATCGCCGTAGAGATCGATGTGGATCCCGAAGGTTTTTTACAGGCGGCGGAAGCGACAAATATTGTAGAGAAGGAGAGGATACAAAGGGCGACGGAAGCCATCTATGAGGTCGCGGAAATTTTTACCGATATGGCATACAAGGCGTATGTTTCTTTGCAGCTCAGTATGGAGGCTATGCAGGCAGCTTCTTTGAAGCNNAATTTTCTTGCGAATACAAGCCATGAGATCAGGACGCCGATGAATGCGATCGTCGGTATGGCGCAGCTGGCGCTTAGGGAGCAGCTGCCCAATACGGCAAGGGATTACCTGAATCAGATCGTAAGCTCCAGCCAGATCCTGCTTACGATCATTAATGATATCCTTGATTTTTCCAAGATCGAATCAGGAAAGATGACAATAGCGGAGGAAGTCTATTCGCCGGTTGCCATGCTGAAAGATATCATCAATATCATCATTACAAGAATCGGCGATAAGGATGTGGAGCTGCTGATCGATATTGAACCGACGATTCCAAAGGAGCTGCTGGGCGACAGCATAAGGATTCAGCAGATCATCGTAAATCTTGCCAATAACGCCGTGAAATTTACAAAGAACGGTAAGGTTGCGATCAGTATGCATTACCAGAGAACGTCAGAGGATGAGATCCTGCTGCAGTGTTCCGTGGAAGATACGGGAATCGGGATCAAAAAGGAAGATTATGATAAGCTTTTTGAAGCGTTTCAGCAGCTGGACAGTAAGCGCAATAGAGGCGTGGAAGGTACGGGGCTGGGGCTTGTGATCGCGCATAATCTGTTAGACCTGATGAACGGCAGGATCTATGTGGAGAGCGAATATGGGATGGGCAGCATCTTTTTCTTTGAGCTGCCGCAGAAGATCATCACGGATGAGCCGAGTATCGATTATCACTGCGATCAAGAGGGCGTAGCCGCGATGATCAGCAATTCTTATGTCAAAGAACAACTGAAAAAAGATGTGGAGCGTTTTGGAGCGTTGTTTTATGATGCGTCATCCCCGGAAAAGATCATACAGCTTGCTGAAGCGGGAAAGCTTCATTTTTTGTTTATTGAGCGGATGGCGATGACGCAGGAGATAGAAGAACTGCTTTCCCGCTACCCGGAGCTGACGGTTGTAGTGCTTTCGTCAATGCAGGGGATGCAGAACGGTATGTGGGACAATTTTGTGCAGATGAAAAAACCCGTTCATTCCGCCAATCTTGTCCGCGTTTTTAAGCATGAGAATACTCATGTGTCCGCTTCGGAGTCTTCCGGAGATGTGATTTCCTTTATTGCGCCGGATGCGGAGATCCTGATCGTGGATGACAACGCAATCAATCTGACTGTAGCGGAGGGATTGTTAGAACCGCTACAGATGAAGATTGACAAAGTGCTCAGCGGTAAAGAGGCGATCGATATGATCTCCAATAAACACTATGATATCATCCTGATGGATCATATGATGCCGGAGCTTGACGGTGTGGAAACGACGCGTATTATCAGACGATTTCACCCGGAATATGACGATGTCCCGATCATTGCCCTGACAGCCAATGCGATAGCGGGAACACAGACGATGTTTATCAAGGAAGGCATGAATGATTTTATCGCAAAGCCGATTGAATTGCAGGTCATGCTGGATAAATTGAAAAACTGGCTTCCGGCGGGGAAGGTGGTCAATATCCAAACGGATAATACCGGCGGCGCGGTCAATGCGAAGCTTTTGTCCGCAGGGAAGGAGAAGGCATCCTCCATAGTGATTGAAGGGCTGGATACGGGATACGCACTGGNNGCTTGATACGGGATATGCGCTGGGACTTCTGGGCTCTGAAAAGTTATTCTGGGCTGTCCTGAAGGATTATTATCAGGCGCTCCCTAAGAAGCTGGAACGCATTGAGGAATATGAAAAGAAAGAGCAGTGGAAGGAATATACGATCGAGGTGCATGCGTTAAAAAGCGCTTCCAGACAGATCGGCGCGTTAAAGCTTTCGGAGCGTGCGGAAAATCTGGAACATGCGGGCAATCGGAATGATGGCGACATGATCCACGCGTTGACGGGTGAGCTGCTGCTGCAATGCAGATATTATCAGGACATATTAAGACCGTATTTTCCGGAGGAAGATAAGACGGCAGAACACGGAAAGATCACGAAGCAGGCTCTGGCAGAGGCATTTGAAAAGATCAGGGAAGCATTGGATGAGCTGGATATGGATGCGGCAGGCGAGCTGGTGATGAAGCTTACGGAATACAGATACAGCGGATGGCAGAAGGAATTGCTGGAAAAGATGGTAAATGCCGTAGAGGATATGGATGTGGAGCAGTGTGAGGAGATCATAGAAAATTGGGAGGACAGGCTTAAAAAGTAGGAGCGCGGAACATATTTTAGAAAAGGGGTTGGATATGGGGAATTATCAACAGCTATCCGAGGAACTGCAGGAACGGATAAAGAAGGACAGAAAAGCGCACAGGATGAATCCGTATGCCTTTCAAGATGAAGATGTGCTAAGGCGCAATATGGATCACGATCGGGCGTCACTCTGGCGGCCCGCTTTTGTAAGAGACTGCGAAAAGATCATGAATATTCCCTACTATAATCGTTATGGAGATAAGACGCAGGTGTTTTCCCTGTATCGTAATGATGATATCACAAGGCGGCTGACCCATGTGCAGCTGGTATCGCGGACGGCAAGAAATATCGGGCAGATGCTGGGACTGAATCTTGACCTGATCGAAACGATCTCACTGGGTCATGATATCGGACATACGCCGTTCGGACACGCGGGGGAGCGTAAGCTGGACGATCTTTATTTCGGCAGGACGGGACGCCATTTTTCACATAATATCCACAGCGCAAGGGTATTGGATACGATCTTTCCGGTCAATATCAGCTTACAGACGCTGGACGGCATCATCTGTCATAATGGCGAGATGGAACAGGAAAAATATGAGCCTTTTTCATACAGGGATTTTGCGGAGTTTGACCGGAAGATGGAAGCATGCTATCTGGATAAGGCTGCCTGCAAAAAACTCGTGCCGGCAACGCTGGAAGCATGTGTTATGCGGGTGTCTGATATCATTGCCTATCTGGGCAAGGATAGGCAGGACGCCATAAAGCTGGGACTTTTACCGGATGATTCGGCATTTACGGATCATGAGATGGGAAAGAGCAATGCGGAGATCATCCACAATATGACAGTCAATATCATAGAGTGCAGCTACGGAAAACCGTATCTGAAGATGGATCCGCAGTATTATGCGGCGTTTTCCAAAGCAAAAAAAGAGAATTATCAAAGGATATATGAGCATGACAGGAATACAAAGGTATTTGATGAGCAGATCTTTCCGATGTTTGAGGCGGTATACGAGAAGCTTTTGCAGGATATGACGGCGCATGATCGGCAGTCGGTCATTTACAGGCATCATATCGAATATATCAAAAGTTATACCAGATATTACAGCAGCAAGAATGATTATGAAGGGCAGGAGGCCAATGCCATTGTCGTGGATTATATGGCGAGCATGACGGATGATTATTTTATTGATCTGTATGAATATCTGTTTCCGAAGGGGAAATATAAGGTGCAATACAGGGGGTATTTTGAATAGGTGGTATGAAATTGGCGCATCGTGAAATACTAACATAACTATTTGTTCAAAAAGAAAGGAAGGTTGGAAAAATGGCAGAGATAACGATTACGGAAGCGAATTTTGAGAAGGAGGTTTTGGGGGCTGAGTTACCGGTGCTGGTAGATTTCTGGGCGGACTGGTGCGGACCCTGCAAGATGCTGTCTCCGATTATTGCAGATATTGCGAAGGAATATGAGGGCAGGGTAAAGGTTGGAAAAGTTAATGTTGACGAGGAGCAGGAACTGGCAATGAAGTACCGCGTTGCGAGCATACCGACGCTTGTGCTTTTCAAGGACGGACAGGCAGTGAAGCGTTCGGTCGGAGCCGTGCCGAAGAGCCAGATCGAGTCGATGCTGTAGATTTGATTTTTGTGTAAAAACTTTTAAGATTTTGTGAACCGGGCATTCCTCATTTGACGGCAAAGGAAAAATCCGTTATCATATAAAGATGAGCATATGAAATGAGAATAAGAAAACAGGAGGAATGTTGATGGCGGAATATGGGGATTTGACAAGATACACGAAGAATATCATTGATATCTGTAGAAGCAATGATTATATACCGGAAGAATTGTTTGATGAACTTGGAGTGAAACGGGGGCTTCGGGATAAAGATGGCAACGGTGTACTGACGGGACTTACGAATATCTCAAGGATTGATGCGTTTAAGTTTGAGGATGGTAAGAAGATTCCCTGTGACGGCAGCCTGTGGTACCGCGGCTATAATGTGATCGACCTGATCAACGGCTTTGAGGGAAAGCGGTATGGATTTGAGGAGATCGCGTATCTGCTGCTGTTAGGGGAGTTCCCGGGTGCGAAGGAACTGAAGGAGTTTAAGGAGATGCTTGCTGAGTGCAGGCAGCTTCCGACCAATTTTACGAGGGATGTCATTATGAAGGCGCCCAGCAAGGATCTGATGAACTCGCTGACCAGAAGCGTCCTGACGCTGGCATCTTATGATGAGACGGTCACGGATTCGTCTCTGGATCGCGTCTTAGAGCAGTGCGTCAAACTGATCAGCGTATTTCCGATGCTTTCTGTTTACAGTTATCATTCCTATAATCATTATCTTTGTGATGAAAGTCTTTATATCCACAGACCGCAGGATCATCTTTCGACAGCGGAGAATATCCTTCTGATGCTCCGGCCCGATAAGAAATATACGGAGCTGGAAGCAAAGGTGCTGGATATCGCGCTGGTATTACATATGGAGCATGGCGGCGGCAATAATTCAACATTTACGACGCGTGTCGTTACCTCTTCGGGTTCAGACACATATTCCGTCATTGCGGCGGCGCTGTCTTCGTTAAAGGGCGCAAAGCATGGCGGGGCGAATATCAAAGTGGTAGAAATGATGGAGGATATCCGAAGCCATGTGTCTGATTGGAATGATGAAGAGCAGGTCAGGAGATATTTGGAGAAGCTTGTCGATAAAGAGGCGTTTGACCGCAAGGGACTGATCTATGGTATGGGACATGCGGTATATTCCCTTTCCGATCCGCGCGCAAGAGTATTTAAGACGTTTGTGGAGAAGCTGGCAGTAGCGAAAGGAAGGGAGAAGGATTTTGCCCTGTACAGCATGGTAGAGCGTCTGGCTCCGCAGGTCATCGGGGAAAAAAGAAAGATCTACAAGGGTGTCAGCGCCAATGTTGACTTCTACAGCGGATTTGTTTACAGCATGCTGGATATCCCGCTGGAGCTTTATACCCCGATCTTTGCCATTGCGAGAATCGTCGGCTGGAGCGCGCACAGACTGGAGGAAATTGTCAATATTGATAAGATCATCCGTCCGGCTTATAAGAGTATCATGAAGATCAAAGAATATCCTGAGGAAAAATAAAGAAAGATTTTGGAAAATTTTGTCAGAAATTAAGATTTATTTACGATAAAATAGAGTTGCGTCCTAAAATGTCCGGCTTATATAATAGGATTAGTTTTATGATAAAAAATCGCGGGAGTTTTACAGTAAAAGATCATATGGTTTTTGCTGTAAAACGAAAGATTTTTAGGAAAGATTGGAGGACATTATGGAGCAGCAGACAATTGCGTTGACCGAAGATAATGACAAAATGATTAAGATCTTGTCCGAATTACTTACCAGAGAAAACAAATTACAGATCATGATCACTGTCCCGGGGAAAGAGGAGGAAACATTTTCTGAACTGCCGGCGGGAAACGTAAAGCAGTCGGAAGCATCCAATCCCAGAGACTTGGAGAAGGATGTTACCAATATGATCCATGAGATTGGCGTTCCTGCCCATATCAAAGGATATCAGTATCTTCGGGAAGCAATCATGATGTCGGTAGAGGATACGGAGATGTTAGGTTCCGTTACCAAGGTACTGTACCCCACGATCGCTAAGCGTTATCAGACGACGCCAAGCCGCGTAGAGCGCGCGATCCGTCATGCGATCGAGGTGGCGTGGTCAAGAGGAAAGATGGAAACGCTTGACGCGCTTTTTGGATATACGATCAATACCGGAAAAGGGAAGCCGACCAATTCGGAATTTATTGCGCTGATTGCTGACAGGATCCGTTTATCTTACCGCGACAATATATAATAGCCGCAATGGAAAAATGCTAAGCGCACAAAAGAAAAAATTAGCAAAATTCCCAGAAATTTCTAAAATTATCCTTTTACTATAAGCGGAAATGGTATATAATAAAAAAAACATCGGACAAAGTGGGAAGGTGCTTTGTTACAAGACATGGAGGAAGGACAATGAAAAATATTTTATTTGTCGCATCAGAGGGGGTTCCATTTATTAAGACAGGAGGATTGGCTGATGTTGTAGGTTCTCTGCCTAAGTGTGTCGATCAGGAGTATTTTGACGTGCGGGTTATGCTTCCTAAATACACATGCATGACGCAAAAGATGAAAGATCTTATGGAATACAAGACGCATTTTTACATGGATTTTCATTGGCGGAATGAGTATGTTGGCATTTTGGAAGCGAAGGTTGACGGAGTGACTTACTACTTTATCGACAATGAATCCTATTTTAACGGATTTAAACCCTATAGCGGGAACGTGCTGGATGACATTGAAAAGTTTGCGTTCTTTTCTAAGGCTGCATTGTCGGCGATCCCGCTGATCGGATTCGTGCCGGATCTGCTCCACTGTCATGACTGGCAGACCGGACTTGTGCCTGTATATCTGAAAGAACGTTTTCAGGGCAATGAGCTGTTCCGCGGTATGAAATCCGTTATGACGATCCACAACCTGAAGTTCCAGGGAAGATGGGATGTAAAGGCGGTTCGTGACATTACCGGTATCCCGGCATATTATTTCACGCCGGACAAGCTGGAAGCATATAAGGATGCCAATCTGTTAAAGGGCGGTCTGGTTTATGCGGATGCCATTACGACAGTCAGTGATACTTATGCGGAGGAGATCAAAACGCCGTTTTATGGTGAAGGACTTGACGGATTGTTAAAGGCAAGGAGCAACGATCTGCGCGGTATTGTCAATGGTATTGATTATGACGAGTATAATCCGGAGACGGATCCTTATATTGAAGTACATTATAATGCGAAAAACTTTAGGAAAGAAAAGGTAAAGAATAAACATGCGCTTCAGAAGGAACTGAATCTGGAAGTGGATGATAAGAAGATGATGATCGGAATCGTTTCCAGGCTCACCGATCAGAAGGGATTTGATCTGATCGCTTATATCATGGATGAGCTTTGCCATGATGAGGTACAGATCGTCGTGCTTGGAACCGGCGAGGAGCGTTATGAGAATATGTTCCGCCATTTCGACTGGAAGTACGGTAATAAGGTATCTGCCAATATTTATTATTCAGAGGGCTTGTCCCATAAGATTTATGCGGCTTGCGATGCGTTCCTGATGCCGTCCATGTTTGAACCCTGCGGACTGAGCCAGCTGATGTCGCTGCGGTATGGCACGATCCCCATTGTGCGCGAGACCGGCGGATTAAAGGATACGGTAGAGTCCTACAATGAATATGACGGGACTGGAACGGGATTCTCTTTTGCCAATTATAATGCGCATGAGATGCTTGGTGCCATCCGTTATGCGGAGAAAATCTATTATGACCGTAAGCGGGAGTGGAATAAGATGATCGACCGCGCTATGGCGGCAGATTTCTCATGGCATGTATCGGCTAGGAAATATCAGGAGATGTACGACTGGCTGATCGGTGATAAATAGTAACGGGAATAACTGATGTGATATGAAATGACAGGTCCGGGCTCCCGGACCTGTTTTTGGGAAAAGGATACGGTGATATGGCATTTGACGGAATAACGGTGGCGGCCGTGGTAAAGGAACTGAATCAGGAACTGACCGGTGGCAGGATCTATAAGATCGCCCAGCCGGAGCCGGATGAACTGCTGCTTACGATCAAGAATCATAGCGGGCAGCGTAAGCTGATGCTGTCGGCGGATGCGTCTCTGCCGCTGCTTTATCTGACGCAGGATGGCAAGCCGAGCCCCATGACGGCGCCGGCATTTTGTATGTTGCTTAGGAAGCACCTGCAGAATGCGCGGATCGTTGGTTTTGAACAGCCGGGATTGGAGCGGGTGGTACGCATGACGCTGGAGCATCTGGATGAGATGGGCGATCTGAAGAAAAAGGATCTGATCATTGAGATCATGGGAAAGCACAGTAATATCATACTGGTGGATGAAACTAACAGGATCGTGGACAGTATCAAGCATATTTCGGGAATGGTGAGTTCCGTGCGGGAGGTGCTTCCGGGAAAGGATTATTTTATCCCGAAGACACAGGAGAAAGCAGATCCGCTGATGGTGACGGAAAACGAATTTTTCATTGACAGAACCGGCGGAATACCCAATCAGCCGATTTACAAGGCGCTGTACGGAGGTTATACGGGACTTTCTCCGGCGGTTGCCTTTGCCATCTGTGAACGGGCGGGCGTGAATCCGGAGCAGGATATCGCGTCTTTGCGGGAAACGGACAGGGAGGCGCTTTGGAGGACATTTTCGGGCGCAATGGCGCAGATCAAAAAGGGAGATTTTTCGCCCTGTATCTATTATGAAAATGGNNCCGCGATCGATATGCTTTCCTATGGGGAAAAAAAGTCTTTTGAAAGCATTTCCCTGCTTTTGCAGGAATATTATGCCGAAAAAAATAAAATAGTCCGGATCCGGCAGCGGTCGGGAGATCTAAGACGGGTGGTACAGACTGCCATAGAGCGGACGGCAAAGAAATACGATCTGCAGGATAAGCAGCTGAATGATACAAAGAAACGGGAGACATACAGGATCTACGGGGAACTTTTAAATACCTACGGGTATTCTGCCGAGCCCGGCGCGAAGGAGCTGGAGGCGCTGAATTATTATACCAATGAAATGGTTAAGATCCCGCTGGATCCGACTAAATCTGCCACGGAGAATGCCAAAAAATATTTTGAAAAATATAATAAACAGAAACGGACTTTTGAAGCATTGTCTACATTGATTCAGGAGACAAAGAAAGAACTGGAGCATCTGGAGAGCATCGGGATGTCGCTGGAGCTTGCGCGGAGTGAAGATGACCTTTTACAGATCCGTGAGGAGATGGCGGACTGCGGTTATATCAGGCACAAAGGGAAAGAAAAACGGGCAAAGGGATGCGGGAAACCGCTGCATTATCTCAGCAGCGAGGGCTTTCATATCTATGTCGGAAAGAATAATTATCAAAATGAGGAACTGACGTTTCAGATGGCGAATGGCGGAGACTGGTGGTTCCATGCCAAGCATGCGCCGGGATCCCATGTGATCGTCAGGACGGAGGGGAAGGAGCTGCCGGATATTGTCTATGAGGAGGCAGCTTCTCTGGCGGCGTATTATTCCAAGGCGCGGGAGCAGGATAAGGCGGAGGTGGATTATACGCAGCGGAAGAATGTAAAAAAGCCGGCAAATGGGAATCCGGGGATGGTTATTTATCATACCAATTACTCGATGGTGGCGGTTCCGAAGACCGGTCATCTAAGGCAGATAGAGGATTAAAATCTTATGGAAAACTGATGAAAATTGAAATAATAACTTGTTATGTGAGTGCCGGAGGTGTATAATGCCAATGGATAATTGATTACGATTATGCCAAAATATAAAGGATTATGGATGAAAGGTGAGATATTATGAAACCATATAAGAATATGTCTGAAGAAGAACTGAACGTGCTGAAGGCGGAACTTACAAAGCAATATGAAGATGTTAAGGGGAAGGGACTTAAACTCAATATGGCAAGAGGACTGCCAAGCGCCGAACAGCTTGATATGGAGGCTGATTTTTTTGATACATTGCATCCGGAGAGCGATTTTTATTCGGAAGCCGGCATAGACTGCAGAAATTATGGGGAACTTACGGGTATTACGGAAGCAAGGAAGCTGATGGCGGATATGATGGAAGTAAGTCCTGACGAGGTGATCGTCTTTGGCAATTCCAGTTTAAATATTATGTATGACACGGTATGCAGATCCTTTGCTCTTGGCGTATGCGGTTCCACACCGTGGTGTAAGCTGGATAAAGTAAAATTTTTATGTCCGGTGCCGGGTTATGACAGGCATTTTGCCATTACGGAACAATTTGGCATAGAGATGATCAATATACCGCTGAATAATGACGGACCGGATATGGACATGGTTGAGAAGTATGTCAATAACGATCCTGCTGTCAAGGGAATCTGGTGCGTTCCCAAGTATTCTAACCCATCGGGTGTTACATATTCTGATGAAGTGGTAAGAAGATTCGCAAACCTAAAACCGGCTGCGGAAGATTTCAGGATCTATTGGGATAATGCTTATACGATCCACCACCTCTACAATGGCAAGGAAGCAGAGCTGCTTGAGATTCTTGAAGAATGTAAGAAGGCGGGCAATCCGGATATGGTATTCAAGTTCTGTTCCACATCCAAGGTGACGTTTCCGGGTTCCGGTATTGCAGCCCTTGCTGCTTCTGAGAATAATCTTGCATTTGTTAAGAAGATCATCAGCATCCAGACAATCGGTCATGATAAGCTGAATCAGCTGAGGCATGTGAGATATTTTAAGAATATTGACGGTATGAAAGCGCATATGAAGAAACATGCGGCAATTGTGCGTCCGAAGTTTGAGCTTGTCACAGATGTGCTGAAAAAGGAGCTTGAAGAATTGGAGATCGGGACATGGACGAACCCCAATGGCGGATACTTTATCAGTTTTAACTCGCTTCCCGGATGCGCTAAGAGGATCGTTGCCATGTGTAAGGATGCAGGTGTAACGCTGACGGGGGCAGGAGCCGCCTATCCTTATAAAAAAGATCCCGAAGACAGCAATATCCGTATCGCGCCGACCTATCCGTCGATGGAAGAACTGGCAAAGGCGCTTGAGGTATTTGTGATCTGCGTAAAGCTGGCGAGTGTGGAAAACTTACTTGGCTTGGAGGCACAAAAATAGATATGAATGATTTGGAAAGTATTAAAACAGAGCGTCTTGGACGCAATTTGATTGCGAAAGGCGCGATCCTCTCCTACTATCAGGATGATGTGAGGATCCCTAATGGTCATGTTGCAAAATTTGATTTTATCAGGCATCAGGGAGCGGCGGCGATCCTGNNGCCGGTGACAAAGGATGATAAGCTGCTGCTGGTAAGACAGTATCGTAATGCGCTGGACCGCTTTACGCTGGAGATCCCTGCCGGAGGTCTGGAGGGACCTAAGGAGCCGACGATGGATGCGGCGATTCGGGAACTGGAGGAGGAAACCGGTTATCAGGCGGGGCATGTGCAGCCGTTGATCTCCATCTATCCGACGGTGGCGTACTCCAATGAAAAGATCGACGTCTATCTGGCTACGGATCTGACGAAAAGCAGCCAGCATCTGGATGAGGATGAATTTCTGACGGTAGAGGAATGGGAGCTTGCCGATCTGGAAAAGATGATCTACAGTGGGAAGCTGCAGGATTCCAAGACTGTCGGCGCGATCCTTGCATATAAAAATATGCGTATGAATAAAGGATCAAAGACAGATTAGAACGTTCCCGGCGCTGCGGTCCGGAAAGATAAGAATAAATATAAAAAATGGGACATATATTGAACCAAGGACTGAAGGAAAGGTCTTTGGTTCATTTTTTATGGAGGCTAAAGATGTTTGGAAACAAGATACCAAATTACAGATTAGGCGGGTGGGGAGAGAAACTGCTGTTATTTTATATGGTGGGAGTTCTGCTGGGTATCGTGCTGCTGCAGTTTCCGGATCAGGAGTTTTTATCCCGCTACGGTTTTTTCTCTGAAAGCACCATAGAACAACTGCGATTCATGGATGTAAATGGAAAGGGATTGTTCTTTTACTGCCTTAGAAATCGCGGAATGATAGCGGTATTGCTGGTTGTATTTGCGTTGACGAATCTCGCGCCTGTGATCGCGGCAGCCTTTGTGGGATGGGTGGGATTGGGGACCGGCGCGTGGATTACCGTTGCTTCGATCCGTTATGGAATCCAAGGACCGCTTTTATACATTGCCGTCATAATGCCGCAGGCATTATGTTACCTGCCTGCTTTTATCCTTTATATCCGCTGGATGATGGGATATCATTTAAGTCAGGAACGTATTTTTAGTAAAATGGCACAACTTTTTGTGATATTTGCCCTGTTTTTACTGGGAATCTTGTTGGAAAGCTATGTAAACCCCATTTTATTAAAAAATTTTATAAAAATTTTTTTATAAAAATTACAAGATGTTGTATCGAAAAAAACAGCATTTTCCGATATGTTGTAGAAAGCCTGCGAATACTGATTTTTTCGGGAAAATTCAGTAAAAATAACGTTTGATTTTCAAAAAAGTAATGCGTATAATGATAATTGTATTGCACGTCTGGGCATAAGCTTCAGGGGCGCCATAGGCGTCTGTATGAAATAAGTGTGAGAGGAAAACAGGATTTCATGGAAAACATTATACAGGAATTTATCTTATATCTTCATGATGTGAAAAGAACATCAGCGAATACGGAGGCTTCCTACAGGAGAGATCTGAATAAGCTGTTGAATTATATTGAAGAGCAGGGCGTTGATGACGTTTCCCGTATCACCGTGACGAACTTACAGTCTTATCTTCTGTATATGGAACGAGAGGGCTTTGCGCCGGCGACGATTTCCAGAAATATTGCTTCGATCAAAGCGTTATTTCATTTTCTGTTTAAAAAGGGATATATCTCTGAGGATATTTCGGAACCCTTAAAGGCGCCTAAGATCGAAAAGAAGATGCCGGAGATCCTGACAACGGACGAGGTCAATAAATTGCTGGATCAGCCGTCCGGAAATTCTCCGAAAGAGATCAGGGACCGCGCCATGCTTGAGCTTTTATACGCGACAGGCATCCGTGTGTCAGAGCTGATCAGTTTAAAAACGAATGATATCAATTTTCAGGTAGGTTACATACTTTGCAAGGACGCGCATAAGGAAAGGGTGATCCCGTTTGGTATGCCGGCAAAACGTGCGCTGACGGATTATCTGAAGAATGCGCGGAGCGAGCTGCTGGAGGATCAGGATTCCGATGTGCTGTTTACGAACTGTTCCGGTCAGCCGATGAGCCGTCAGGGTTTTTGGAAGATCGTGAAGTATTATGTCAAGAAGGCGGGCATCACGTCGGATATCACGCCGCATACGCTGCGTCACTCTTTTGCGGCGCATCTGGTGGAAAACGGGGCGGATCTTCGAAGCGTGCAGGAGATGCTTGGACATTCCGATATCTCCACGACACAGATCTATGCTAATATGTCACAGAATAAGATCAGAGAAGTGTATGCAAGGAATTTTCCGCGCGGCTGATGTCGGGCTGCAGCGTTATAAAAGTTGGGTTTTCGTATTGGGGAATAAAAATAACAGGTTGATAAAAGTTCAACCTGTTATTTGTTTGGATTTGTTTAAACCAGATCCGCGATATCGTAGATCAATTGTTCGCTGTCTGCCCAGCCGAGACATGCGTCAGTGATGGATTTACCGTAGATGCCTTCACCGATCTTCTGGCTGCCTTCTTTGATATAGCTTTCCACCATAACTCCTTTGACAAGGTTTTTGATGTCCGCATTGACGCGGCGGGAATGAAGCACCTCTTTGACGATACGCGGCTGCTGCTCAAATTTTTTTGCGGAATTGCTGTGGTTGGAGTCGATAATGCAGGCGGGATTGAGGATCTCGCGTTCATTATACATCTCCAGAAGCAGCGCAAGGTCTTCATAATGGTAATTCGGAAGGGCATTGCCGTGTTTGTTGACCGCTCCGCGGAGAACGGTATGCGCGTAAGGGTTGCCCGTCGTCTTTACTTCCCAGCCCCTGTAGATAAAATCATGTGGATGCTGCGCCGCATAGACGCCGTTTAACATGACGGAGAAGTCGCCGCTGGTAGGATTCTTCATGCCGGCAGGCACGTCAAAACCGCTGACGGTAAGGCGGTGCTGCTGATCTTCTACGGAACGTGCGCCGATGGCAACATAAGAAAGGATATCGGATACATATCCCCAGTTTTCCGGATAATGCATCTCATCAGCAGCCGTAAGGCGGGATTCTTCCATGACGCGCAGCTGCATCTTTCTCATGGAGATCAGCCCCTGTAGAAAATCCGGCTTCTGGGATGGATCCGGCTGATGGACGATGCCCTTATAGCCTTCGCCTGTAGTGCGGGGTTTGTTCGTATAAACCCTTGGGATCAGGATCAGACGGTCCTTTACTTTTTCGTTGATGCGCGCAAGACGGTTGGCATAATCGCATACTGCCTCTTCATTGTCTGCGGAACAGGGACCGATGATGACAAGGAATTTATCGCTTTTCCCGGAAATAACGTCGCAGATCTCCTGATCACGCTCTTTTTTTAAAGCTGCAAGATGCTCCGGAACCGGAAACTGTTCACGTATTTCATCCGGAGTCGGAAGTTTTTTTATAAATTCAAAACTCATTGGTATCTTACCGTGCCTTTCTGGATCTCATATCCAAAATCAATAGTAAACAACATAATAAATTGCTCTTTCCGGTTCTTGCAAAAGCCATATGTGCCAGCTTTTGCAAGCCCTAAAAGGCAATTTCTAATGTTGTTCACTATGAGTATAATACATATATTTGCGAAGTGCAAGAAGATAAAATGCGCATAATAAGATCTGGCTGGTCAGCAGACCGGTAAAATACGCGTTCATGCCGATCTGGGGGAGCAGCATAAAGACAAATCCCAGACGGATGCCGAGAGAGGCGACCTGCGCCAGAAAGGTGATCTTCGTGCGGCCGAGCCCGTGTAATATGCTGCCCGTGGTGACAGACAGATAAAGGAATGGGCAGATAAAGCTCAAGGAGCGGACATATTCACCGGCCTGCGTGGTATGAAATAAAAAGGTGGCGATGGGCGGACCTAAAAAGTAAAATCCAAAACAGCAGAGAAAACCCCAGAAGCAACAATACTTGATGGAACGTCTGGTGGCGGCTACGATCGTATTATTTTTTCCTTGTTCATCCGCTTCGGATACCATGGGAAGGAGCAGGACGGATAAGGAATTGGTGATGGCGTTGGGAAAGAGGATCAACGGCAGCGCCATACCGGTCAGGATGCCGTAGGAGCCCAGCGCGGCGGCACGGGAAAGACCGGAACGGATCATCATCTCCGGCATGTAGGCGGCTTCTAAGGCAAGCATAAGCGTGATCACGACACGGCTTGCCGTCAACGGCCACGCCATGGAAAATAGTTCTCCCGTGATGGAGCGTAGTTTCTTAAAGGCAGGGAAATGGATCGGTATCTGCTCCTTCATAATATATCGGTAGAGATAAAACAGGGAAAATAATGCGGCGCCGGCTTCGCTGGTGACCGCCCCGACNNACGGCAGCGACCTGGATCAGCGGAGTCATGGACGCGCGAAGGATGGATTCACATAATATGATAAGCGTCAGAACCCGGAGCACCTGTTCCAAAAGCTGCGAAAGCGCGGGCAGACCGGTTTTCTGCAGACCAAAGAAAAAACCGTTGATACAGGAATGTATGCCGGCAAATGGAATGGACAGGGCAAATAAGCGGATCAAAGGCGCTGTTCTGGATTCCTTCAGAAACAGGACGGCAATATCTTCGGAAGCATGATATATAAAAACGCTTAACACGGCGGAAAGCGTCAGGTTGAACAAAAGACCTGCGGTAAGGATATCCAACGCCTGTTCCCTGCTTTTTTGGGCGGATGCCGCTACATATTTTGAAATGGCGGTCTGCAGACCGGCAGATGTGATGGCGAAAACAAGCGCCATCAGGGGAGTAAGCAGCTGGTAGATGCCGATATTTTCCTCGGTAAATTGTCTGGAAAGATAGATGCGGTAAAAAAAGCCGAGGAAGCGGCTTAAAAAACCGGCAGCCGTCAGGATGAGGGTGCCTTTGATCAAACGGTGCGCATTAGACATATGGGGGAAACCTGCGGGAGTTCTTTCTGTTTATTATAT
>DLOQ01000123.1:3098-3417 GCA_002479655.1 Lachnospiraceae bacterium UBA7480 | reverse complement strand
ACGCAGAACAAAATAACCTGTTCGTTGTTGACGAGTATATAGAAATGTAAACCCAAGAATTGATACAAATAAATGCAGTTGTCGGCACAGAAATAGGCTTGAAATCAAGGGCTTTCGGGTGTGTAAGACTTTCCGGTAGTTCTTTCTTTCGGTCCAATGCAGTCGGTGCAGCGACAACACCGAAAGCGAAAATGGCAACAGCATGAGAGGAAACGGCAACACCCACGGAAAAGCGACAACAGCAGAAAAACGATTGACAACACCCTCTGACAACAGCAACAAGCAAAATTAAAATGTACGACAATAGCAAGAAGCCCGG
>DLOQ01000123.1:0-2989 GCA_002479655.1 Lachnospiraceae bacterium UBA7480 | reverse complement strand
TAGAGTGCTTTACTCTACGAACCAACTTCGACATACTACACATAAATTATACACATTGTCGCACGGTTTGTCAAGATATCAACGGCTTCGACTTTGAAAAAATTTTTCACAAGTCTTTTGTATAATCTTACTAAAGACTGCCTTTCTTCCGTCATTATAGCACTTGGAAGGAGGTGAGAACCATGCCGAAACAAGGGAAAAATATCTATCTGAGGAAAGACGGAAGATGGGAAGGCAGATATATCAAAGATCGTGTCAATGGGAAAATCCGATACGGCTATGTGTTTGGCAGGTCTTATGAAGAGGCTTTGAATAAACTGACACAGGCGAGGTCTCAAGAGGCAAACTCCAGATGCCAAGCGCAATTGACTTTTGCGGAGGCTTCATCAGAATGGCTTGCTATCCAGACACCAGAGTTGAAAGCATCAAGCGTAGCCAGGTACAGAAATCTGCTGAATTCATACATACTCCCGTGTTTTGCCTCAAGCGTCATCCAAGAGATTCTGCGCAGTGAAATCGTAGCATTCAGCAGAGATCTTCTTACATCCGGAGGGACTAACGCTCAAGGACTGACTCCCAAAACTGTCAACAGCACACTGTCTGTCCTAAAAAACGTATTCTCTTATGCATCCAATGAAAAAGGCATTCCCGTAGCTGATATCAAGGATATTTCTGTAAAACAGCCACAAAAACCTATGCGTATACTTAGCAAAAGCGAACAGAAATCACTGAGTACCTACCTGTGTTCAAATCCCAAGCCGTGCCATTTGGGGATTCTTTTGTCCCTTTACACAGGCTTAAGAATTGGAGAAATCTGTGCACTCCGATGGCAGGACATCCATATTGAGGAACAGTATCTCTATGTTCAT
The DNA here is from genome assembly GCA_002479655.1 of Lachnospiraceae bacterium UBA7480. Lineage (GTDB taxonomy): Bacteria > Bacillota > Clostridia > Lachnospirales > Lachnospiraceae > NK4A136. The sequence goes on along the minus strand of DLOQ01000123.1, from coordinate 2,120 downwards.
CAAACGATGCAGCGTATTCAAATCGAAGGAGATGGGAGAAAGCGCACCGAGGTTGTCATACTGCCTCCGAAGAGTAACTGTTCTATCAGGAAGATTCCTATTCCCAATGAGATGCTGTGTTTTTTGAAAAACGCACGGAAGCAGAACGATGCTTTCCTGCTCACAGGACTTGTTCGCTCGTTCATTGAACCCCGCTGCCTGGAGAATAAGTTCAAAGCAGTATCCAAGGCGTGTGGGCTTACGGATGTCAACTTGTTTTAGAGAACACGAACAGATAACTACTTCATAGAATTGAATATCAAATTGCAAAGCACTTGTCACTAACCGAAAAGAAACGGTTAAGCGGCAGGTGCTTTTATCTTTTTATAAAATCAGAACACAAGGGGAAAAACACATTTTCCTGCGGGCTATTGGGTGAGAGGTCAAAACCTCCGCCCTATTTTTATTGCCCTAAAACAAACGAAATAGATTACCGCACCTTGAAAATTTCATAGCAGNNGCCGCAAAGGATAGTGTGCCACGATATGAGCCTGCCCTTTGCTCAATAAGTGCATAGCACCGACAGAGAAAACTCGGTCAAAGGTCTTAAAGCACCCTTGCAGGAAAAGAGGTTGTCCTCTGGAAAGGAAAGAAAATGAGGGAGAAAAAGTATCATTTGTATCTTGATGAAAACGAGCTGCGGTTAGTAGTTTACTGTCTGAATGAGCTTAGGAACAGGCTCATTGCAGAGGGCAGATATACCGACTGCGTAGACGAACTGCTGATAAAAGCGGCAGGAGCAAAAACAGTAAAAGTAAAAATACGGTAACGGAGGTATAGAAAGATGGCAAAATCATTCTTTGAAGAAACAGGCGGCAGATATGAAAAGCAGGGCGATTACCTTATCCCCTGCCTTACCTTACCAACCGAAAAAGAAACAATTATCGGCGTTTGGGGGCAGCGGCACTTGCGGTATCTGAAAGAATACCGCAGAATTACATACACCAATCTTCTCACAAGCGGCAGGCTGAACGCTTACCTTGCCGACATCGACAGACAGGCAAAGGAACGCTTTGAACGGCTCACAGAGCAGATGAAGCAGGCACAGGGTATCACGGAACGTCTAAAGGAAGAAAATACCTTAGAATGGGTTGGACGAATGAATAACATTCGGGCGTGTGCTATGGAGATTGTAGAGAGAGAAATTATTTACGCATAAGCAGACAAGGCGGCAGAGGGTAAAAACTCTGCCGTTTTTCGCTTTCGGGAAGTGATAGTGAAACGATTTGAAATCTCTTGCAATAGGATATATAATCTGTGCTGGATTCCATGGACGGGGACGGCACTGAGCCGGAGTTTACGGTCTATGACGACATCCGCTCAAAACTCATCGCCCGTGGCATTCCTGAACAGCAGATTGCTTTTATCCATGAAGCGAATACGGAGACACGGAAGAAAGAACTGTTCGCCAAGANNTCGGTGCGTGTATTGATGGGAAGCACACAGAAGATGGGCGCAGGCATGAATGTCCAGGACCGGCTGATTGCGCTCCACGATCTGGATGCGCCGTGGAGGCCGGGAGACCTGGAACAGCGCAGCGGCCGCATCATCCGTCAGGGCAACAAGAATGAGCAGGTCCACATCTACCGCTATGTGACGGAGGCAACCTTTGATTCCTACCTCTGGCAGACCCTTGAGAACAAGCAGAAGTTTATCTCTCAGATTATGACNNAAATCGCCTGTGCGGTCTTGTGAGGATGTGGATGAAACGGCGCTTTCCTATGCGGAGATCAAGGCACTCTGCGCCGGGGACGACCGTATCCGTGAAAAGATGGATTTGGACGTGGATGTGGCACGGCTCAAACTGATGAAAGCCAACCACCAAAGCCAGCAGTATAGGCTGGAGGACAACCTGCTGCGGCATTTCCCGGAGCAGATCGAGCAGAACAAGGGCCTGCTTGCCGGATTCCAAACGGATANNATGCAGACGGTAAAGGAACACCCTCATCCCACGGATGGATTTGCCGGTATGACAGTGCGGGGCGATACTCTGACGGACAAGGAAAACGCCGGTGCCGCTCTTCTGGACGCCTTCAAGGACGTGAAGGGGTTGGAGCCTGTTCCTGTGGGCAGCTATCGCG
>DLOQ01000103.1 GCA_002479655.1 Lachnospiraceae bacterium UBA7480 | reverse complement strand
TGTTATCTGATAAAATGCATCAGTAACAGCCATTTCCTTATTTTTCCGAGCCACCGGAAAAATATCATCCCAATCAGTCTTCCGTCCAGTAATCCCATTGATCTTCATTCGATAACTTCTGGATCTCAGTATTTAACTGCATCATCTGATCATCCAGAGCAGATACCATATTAGCACATTCCACCAGCGACGTCTTAATGTATTCCGGAGCGTTGCCTTCAAATTTATAATATATCTTATGCTCCAGACTTGCCCAGAAATCCATAGCTACCGTCCTGAGCTGGATCTCCACCTTCACATCCACCACGCGGTTTGATAAGAAGATCGGCACCATAACCAATAAATGATAACTCTTATAACCGCTGGGTTTGGGATTCGCTATATAGTCCTTAACACATAACACCTTGATATCACTCTGGCGCCCCAGCATCTCCGCAACACGGTAGATATCGGAAGTAAATGAGCAGATCACGCGGATGCCCGCGATATCATTCACATGCTCCACCATATTTTCAATTGTGGATTCCAAGCCATGTTTTTTTAATTTCTTTACAATGCTTTCCGAAGATTTTATTCTGGATTTAATATGTTCGATCGGATTGTACTTATGTACATGCTGAAATTCATCATTTAAAATCTCCAGCCTCGTCCCGATCTCCTTTAACGCCGAATTATAAACTAAAATAACTTCTTTCCATCTATCAACCTCAGAATTTTGCGAGGGTCGAAATTCCATAACGTCACATCCTTTTTGTCAGATCCCAGCTTGCATCTTTTGTTTCTTACTTAGCACCAATCATCTTTTAAATAGATTATATCACATCTTTTCTGATTTGTATAGTTATTACAATAAATTCATTAAATTTACACAATTTTTAGTAATTTTTTTATCGTTTTCTTTTGTCTATTATGGTAAACTACTTTGAGATAGTGCAAAATCACAATATAATCTTCAAAAATCGCATCGATTTTTAATAAAATCTTAATAAATCACAAAAATCGCGTGCATGGAGGCGGAAAATGTTCAGATTATGGGGAAAAATGATAAAAGATAATCATTTGATCAAAGATGCCGTCATATGCAATGACGAAAACGACACACGCACCCATAAGATATTTAAAGCATTAAATGAGCTATGCAGCCGGTTTGATCTCGGCAGCCCTCTTTGGCTGGATAAGACAGCCAAAGAGTTTCAACAATTTGCCAAGGCTCGTTTTTATCAAGACAATTTTATAGAACAGATTGATTTTGACTATCTGGAGATCCACGTCATCGAAGAAGACTAGATCCGTTGAGTTCCGGCACGGCAGCCCGCGTCAAAAATTTCAATACTCACAGATCTACGTTGTCTCCATCTGTCTTCCAAGAAAGTTCGCCGCCGTCTGCACCAGCTTCTTTTCCGTTCCTGTCATGTCCGCCTTTTCCTCTGTTGCAAGCAGGATCACAGCGCCGATAACATCTCCTTCGCAAAGGATCGGACAGATGATCTCCTGCTCATATTCCGCCGAACCGTCCTTATCGATATGGATAAATTCACGCTCCGCACTGTTTGCCATGACCGTCTCCCGGCGATCCAGCTTTTCCTCCAGTTCTTTACTGAGATACTGCCCATGCAGCCCCTTAAAGCCGCCGGACACCGCGATAAATTGATCCCTATCCGCAATCACCGCCGTCATGCCGGATATCTGCGCAAGACTTTCCGCATATTTTTTCGCAAACACTCCCATCTCGCCAATCGGAGAATATTTCTTCAGGACGATCTCTCCATCGCGTCCCGTAAATATTTCAATCGAATCACTTTCCCTGATCCGAAGATTTCTGCGGATCTCCTTAGGAATTACAATCCTGCCCAAATCGTCAATCCGTCTTACAATCCCTGTTGCTTTCATAATGTATCTTTTCCTCCATTTACAAATATTACTTTATCATGAATCTGCTTTTATCTCAGGTTGTATTTCATATGAAGCAATTCATTTTTGCAATTCTAGTATCTGTAAACGGTGGCATTTTATACCTTAAAAATCGCGCAGCAAAATCTTATGTTGTTTCATCATCAAAACGCGCTTCCATCACTCTTACGAGCATATCCATCGCCCTGTTCTGCCATGTTTCCCTTAGAACCGCTTTCTGATATCCGCTTTCCGCGATCCTTTCCGCCCGCCGAGGATCACACAGCAGCTCCTTGATCCGCTCCGCTGCCGCACCGATATCCTCCAGCGGAACATACAGCAGATCTTCTCCATCCATAAACCGTTCCTCCAGATAGCTGCTCCTGTCCGTTACGCAGACCGCATGCGCCAGCATCGCATTGTTGACCCTGTCATGCGTGCCCGCCTTGAACCACGGCATAATATTTAATACAAATTTGGCATCCTGCATTTTGGAGATGCATTCTTTCGCCGGCGCAAAAGAATGCCGGTGAAAATACGGATGATCGTCCCAGCCGAGCAGTTCCCAGCCGCCTCCATAGACCGTCACATGGATCTCACGGTCGATCAGCTGCCGCACCAGCTCTTTACGATAAATATATTGTGTATTCACATCACAGAAGCGGTATGTTTCGATCACGCGTCTGAGCAGTTCATCATCCGCCGATGCCGGGTCGCTGCCATCCGCCAGAACAGGAAACGAAGCCGCCAATTCCTCCCGTGATAAATTGCGGAAACATATTTCAATCGCCTCCTCAGCCGTAGAAGCCGTATGCTCACTCAGATACAGCATTACCTTTTTGGAAAAGTCATCATCAACGGCATCGGCTACTCTTTTCAGGCTTCCGGTGTATAAAACGTCTATACTGCGCCGCTCCCACGGAATCATTGACCCTGTATGGGGTTCCTCCCCTCCTAACGGCATAAAATAACTATGTTTTAAATCCTTATAAAAGCGTTTGATATAAAGGACATGGTACGGATCCATGCAGACCGGCACACATACTTTGGGAAGCCCCTGCAATGCCTCGAAAAAAAGATAAGGATGATCAAATAAGATATTCAGACACGGCACACCCAAAAATTCCCACAGGCTGCGTGTCTCATCAAGCTTAAGCGATAATCCGTCATTATCTATCGTCAGTACAAAATCCAGTCCAGCCTTTACAAACTCCAGAAGATCATTCCCCGTCTCCCGGAACAGCTTCAGATCCAGCAGATAGATCTCATGTCCCAATTCTTCAAAAACATTCCGGAAATATTCCAGCGTAAAGTTACAGATTTCCAGATATCCTCTGATTATAACGATCCTTAATCTCCGGTTCTGAAAGGAACAATCAACAGGAAATAGCGGCTGTTCTTCCCCTTCCGTCAACAGCAAAAGCAGTTCCTGAAGCGGTGCGTATCCGACATCCGACTGCTTCCCTCTTTCCGCCCAGAAAAGCGCAAGCGGATACTTTCCCTCATAATAACACAGGACGGCTTCCAGATAACAAAGCTCTGCATCATATTTTACCGATGTCTTATGGAATGCCGAAAACAGCTCTCGCGCCTCTGAGAGCCTGTGCTGCTGCAGCAGACTGTGTAAAAGCGTTTTGTATTCCTCAATATATCCCATTGTTTTCTCCCTGCCTTTATCTGCCTGTTTTTATCTGTTTATTATAACGGTTAAGATATCAAAAAGCAAATATTCCCTGCCTTTCGCTCAGGGATTTCTTTTCACCGATTTACTTTTCTTTTTATTCGTGATACTTTATTTATTAGGAAATAAAAGAAAACAAATATGGAGCATATCTATGTATAACGAAATTGCAAAACTGGTGCTTTATCACGACCTCGGAAAAGACAGTATTATCTGCCGGCTTGCCGACATCTACCGGGCATATGAGAATCAGTCCGAAGAACCGGCTTCCTTAGTCACGCGTATCTATCAGGAGATCAAGCGTCTCCTCGACCTTGCGACGCAGTACGGCTTTGACGAGAATCTCTGGCACAATTATCTCGCCTATATTCTCATTACGAACGAGAACTCGTTCAGCCTGACCTGTGAGAAAAACGGCGCCAGCGACGGAACGGTCAATACCTTTGCCAGAAAGGACTTTAAAATATTTAAAGCTTTATTTGAATTTGATTTTTCGCCCATCGAGAACGATCTGGGCATCGACTGTTTTTCGACCATTACAAATTATCATTCGATCCCGAAAAAGGAACAGATGTATAACCGGGAAGTCAGTGAAAAGGTACGATCCATCAGCCGCCAGATCGAAAACGCGAAGGATGAAAATGAAATCTTTACGATCATTACGGATTTTTATAAAGCATATGGCGTAGGAATGTTTGGATTAAACAAGGCTTTCCGCATCGCAAGAAAACAAGAGCAGCTGGTCTTTATGCCGATCACCAACACGGACAGCGTCTTATTAAGCGACCTTGTAGGTTATGAATCGCAGAAGAAAAAGCTGATCGATAATACGGAAGCCTTTGTTCAGGGCAGAAAAGCCAATAACGTCCTGCTGTTTGGCGACAGCGGCACCGGCAAATCCACCAGCATCAAAGCGATCATCAATGAATATTATGATCAGGGGCTGCGCGTGATCGAGATCTATAAACATCAGTTTCAGGATCTTTCCGGCGTCATCTCCCATATCAAAAACAGGAATTACCGCTTTATCATCTATATGGATGATCTTTCCTTTGAGGATTTTGAAATCGAATATAAATACCTGAAGGCGGTCATCGAAGGCGGGTTGGAAACCAGACCGGATAATGTCCTGATCTATGCCACCTCCAACCGCCGCCATCTGATCAAAGAAAGCTGGAACGACAAGAACGACATGGAGCATGACGGCGAAGTACACCGTTCCGATACGATACAGGAGAAGCTCTCCCTTGTGCAGAGATTCGGCGTAACGATCTTTTATGCCAAACCGCAGCAGGAAGAATATTATAACATCGTCCGTTTCCTTGCGGCAAAGCACCCGGAAATCATGTTGTCCGATGCGGAGCTTTGCGCCAAAGCCACCCAGTGGGAGCTCTCCCACGGCGGCATTTCCGGACGGACGGCGCAGCAGTTTGTGGATTACCTTGCGGGACAGTGCCCATGAATCACCGAAGTTGCCGATATATTCAGCGCAAATCACGGCTGATACCCTGATGCCGCGATCAAAAGATCTGTTCCGCAGCGGCCGGAAGCTCCATGATATCCGCAATGGAAGCCGTTCCCTCCGGCACCTTGCCAAAGCCATATGCGGCATGCAGAAACTGCAGCTTTAACGGCGNNCCATCTGCGCCGCACGCATGGTCTCCGTGTAGTCACCCATCGTGTCTCCAACATAGACCGCGCTGTCGATATGATTACGCTCCATGACCAGCCGGATATTATCACCTTTCTGCAATCCGGTGCCGCCATAGCTTTCGATATCCTGAAAATAGCTTTCCATGCGGTGGTATGTCAAAAACGCTTCAATATATCCCTTCTGACAATTGCTGACGACCGCAAGGAAATAGTTTTCCCGCAGTTTTTTCAGCGTATCCTCCAGCCCGTCAAACAGCCTGCCGCCATTCCGAAGGATATAGGCGTTTTCATTCGCCATACAGATATCCATCAGTTCCAAAGCGCGCGGTTTCGGCAGACCGCGGAAAAACGCGTAAGCGATCTCGTCCATCGGCATGCCCATATAAGACTGCATTTCCTCTACACTGATCAAATCGTGAAAATCAGGAAATGTCCTGATCATCTCGTTCCATGACTGCACAACCGCTTCGGAGGAATCCCAAAGCGTACCGTCCAGATCAAATATAATTCCCTGTCGAGCCATAATATACCTTTCCCTTTCGTATCAAGTCTGTATCAGTATAATGATAACATATCGGGAATTATTGCAATTCTATTTGGAATCTGCAAATCAACATCCAAATAATTCGGCTGTTCTTTTCATTCTTTCCGCAATCGGGACTTCAAACGGACATCTGGATTCACAGGCATGACAGCTTATACATTCTGATGCCTTATGTTCCAGCAGCATATAGTGGGATTTTACCGTCGCAGGCACCTCAGGCTGCATCGTTGCAAGATCATAGTATTTGTTGATCATTGCAATATCCAGATTTGCCACGCATGGTTTACAATGTCCGCAATAGGTACATTCACCTTTATAAGAGTGAAATGGTGCATTGGCAATCACTGATGCATAGTCCTTTTCTTCCGCGGAAGCGGTTTCATATGCCGCTGCGGCATCCACCTGCTCTTTTGTATCATAACCGCATAAGATGGAAGAAACCGCCGGACGCGTAAGCGCATAATGAATACACTGTATCGGAGTAAGGCTTACGCCAAACGGAGAGCGCTTTTCATCAAACAGTCTGCCTCCGGCAAAGCCTTTCATGACCGTAATGCCGATGTCATTTTGTTCACAAAGCTTATATAACTCTACTCTGTCGGGATCTATTCCGGTAAGCTTCTGATCATATTCTTCCGCCATCATATCATCAAAGTTTTCACTGGCGGGAAGCATGTCGAACGCGGGATTGATGCTAAACAGTATCATCTCCACAAGCCCTGACCGGGCAGCAAGCTTCGCGATCTGCGGATTATGGGAACTCATACCGATATGACGTATCTTACCTGCTGCCTTAAGCTCATGGACATACTCTATAAATTCAGAATTCATAATATGATTCCAGTCTTCCATGGAATCCACATAATGAATCATCCCTAAATCTATATAATCTGTCTGAAGCCTTTCCAGTAAATCTTCAAAAGCAGGCTTAACCTCTTTCATATCTCTGGTTCGTACATATTGTTCCTTCTGCCAGGTGGATCCGATATGTCCCTGCACATACCACTTCTCTCTGTTTCCTGACATTGCCTTTCCTATGATATTCCTTGATTTTGGATCCGGCATCCAGCAATCAATAATGTTAATACCCTTTTCTCCCGCATATCTGATCAATTCCACAGACTCCTCTTCGGGATGACGCTCCAGCCATTCTCCGCCAAAACCAATTTCACTTACCATCAAATCTGTTTTCCCCAAACGCCTTTTTTTCATGATCTTATCCTTTCCATAACCTGCAAATTAATGAATAATAGCTTGTCTGCCTTAAAATCTCTCTGGCAAACGCCTCATCATCAATTTGCAGATTTTTCTCATTCTTCAGTTTTATTATTTGCTAATCATAACTCAAAAAAATCTTTGGCATACACAATGTCTCCTTAAAGTAAAAGAGGAGACCCCGCAGGTTCTCCCCCGGTCGCAGACCTCACAGATTTCTGCAACGCGATCACTGTACTCATCTTACTTAACTTTAAACTTCATGTCAAGCAATTTGTATAGTTAGTTTTTGTAAATGGTTGACTTTTGATCCAATATGCAGTATTCTTTTTTCAGTGCATGTTGCTTAATGTCCGGAATTTCATTGGCAGCTCGCCGACGATTTCTAACTATTGTTTTATTTGTATCTTCTTAAGTGTTTTTCTTTTGGAGTTGTTTTTTATTTGTTCTATGATTGTTCAGCATGATCAAAAAGCTTTCATTTTTTATGTTGTCCATAGTCTGTAATATTGTTCACCGGCTTATAAGATCAAACACCGGTTTATAACATTCATTTTCAATTTATACCATCAACGAAAGGAGTTTTATTTATGAAAGAAACTATGAAAGAAACCAATATTTCCACTACATACATAGATACCGTCAGTCTGGATGACCTTCATGGAGCCATCCCCGTCCGCATGACCAATGATTACCTTTTCCGGGCATTGATGCAGACCAACACCAATGTTTTAAAATCCCTGATCTGTGCTCTGCTCCATCTGGATCATGATGAAGTTACCTCCGTCACGATCCTCAATCCGATCGAACTGGGTAAGAAGATCGATGAAAAAAACTATATCCTTGATATCAAAGTGGATCTAAACGGGCAAGCTACCATCAATCTGGAACTCCAAGTCATAAATGAAGGGAACTGGCCGGAACGCTCCCTGTGCTATCTGTGCCGCGTTTTTGACAGGTTAAATCGCGGGGAGGGTTATGAAGATGTCCGTCCCGCCATACAGATCGGACTTCTGGACTTCACCCTTTTTGAGGACAGCCCTGAATTTTTCGCCAACTACTAT
>DLOQ01000128.1:6987-10018 GCA_002479655.1 Lachnospiraceae bacterium UBA7480 | reverse complement strand
GTCAATGCTGCACAATAAAATTTCTGCTATTGAGAGTTTCGCAATTGTCTACTATTTTATCTTACTTATCAGATTATTTTTTATTCCGCGAAATATAACGTGAGTATCATCTGCGCCGTCTCCACCATATTCGTTCCGTTATCCATACTGCACTTCTGGATATAGCGGTGCGCTTCCTCTTCCGTCAGGTAATTTCGCTCCATCAAAAGAAGCTTGGCATTGTTTATATAATTTTCTTCCCGTTCATCCCGCTTCTTCGGTCCGGACTTTTTGAAGCGTCGCTCCATCTGCCCGAAAACCATCTCTATCGTATTTACCAGATCGTAAGTTTTCAGCGGCGTTGTAAGCGCTAAAAGGCCAAATCCTGCTGCCTCGCCCACCACATTGGCGCTTCCCATGACCACCATCTGGAAATTCTTCGGAAGATGCTCCAACAATTCACGAAAGTACATATCCTTCAATCTTAAACCACTGATCACCACACCGTATCTGTGCTGATTTACCTCCTGTAGCGCCGCAGCCCCATTGGCACAGGCAATCACATCAGAAAACCCATGTTGGTTTAAAATTCTCTGAACTTTTTTTGAATCTTCGAGCTTGGGCAATACAACTACCACTGCACCCATGTTCTGCCTCCATTACATCCTGCTGTCCTGATCATATCAAGTATTCCATCCTGCTGCTCCATCGATCCCGCCGTCCAACCGGCGATACGCATCCTCCGGTCAGCCAACATCAGACAAGATACAGATACCGCTCCAATTCCCATTCAGACACCTGTTCCAGATATTCTTTCCACTCCTTTCTTTTTGCGTTCAAATATTTGCCGTAGAACTCTGTTCCCAACGTATCACAAACCAGCTGGTCATGCTTCATAGCTGCCAGCGCATCTCCAAGATTTTCAGGCAGGGCAACGATTCCCCTGCTGCTCCTCTCCTCCTCGGAAAGACTGTGCAGATCGCAGTTCAGTTCCTCCTGTGCCTGCATCTTATTGTAAATGCCATCCATGCCTGCCGCCAGACAAAGGGCAAATGCCAGATAAGGGTTAGCTGCCCCATCCGGACTTCTAAGCTCGATATCCAACGTATCCTTCCTCACACGCAGCAGAGCATTCCTCTGACTTGCCGACCAGGTCAGTTCCCACGGAGCCTCAAATCCCGGAACCAGCCGCTTATAAGAATTCACCAGAGGATTCAGTATCGCTGTCATTCCCGGAATATGATTCAGGATACCTGCCAGAAATGATCTTCCTTCCGCGCTTAATACTCCATCCTCATCCATCAGGATATTCCTGCCGTCCTTGATCAGCTTCAGATTCAGGTGCATACCGGAACCATGGACACCGGAACGGGGTTTGGGCATGAATGTGGCATGCAGACCGTATCGTCTGGCGATCGTCCTGACCGCCACCTTAAAAGTCATAATCTTATCAGCCGTTGCAAGCGCATCCTCATACGCAAAATCGATCTCATGCTGCGCCGGAGCGATTTCATGGTGGGAGGATGTGATCTCATATCCCATATCCTCCATGGCTAAAATAATATCTCTTCTTGTATTTTCACCAAGATCAACAGGCGACGTGTCCAGATATGTTGCCTGTTCATGAGACAGCGTCGTCGGCAGTCCATTATCATCAGTGTGGAATAAGAAAAATTCACATTCCGGATTGACCTGCAGGGAATATCCCATCTTCCCCACCTTCTCCATGACATGCTTTAAGATATAACGCGAACTCTCCTCGTATTCCGTACCGTCGGCTTTATAGATATCGCACAAAAAGCGCGCCACCTTGCCCTGCTGCGGACGCCATGGCAGTATCGTAAAGGTATCCAACTGAGGTCTCAGATAAAGCGTCTCCGTTTCTCCATTCACAAATCCCTCCAGCGATGCCAGATCAATTGCGCATTTTCCATCCATTGCATTGCAAAGACCCTTTGCCGGAATTGCCACGTTCTTTAATATCCCCTGCATATCCGTAAACTGCAGCCGGATAAATTCCACATCTTCCTCCTCCACGATCTGTAGGATTTCCGCTTTGCTGTAAGCCATGTTCCTATACCATACCTTTCTATAGATTTGAATATCCCATCAGCGAGGCATCCACTTCCCTTGCAGCCTCCCTGCCTTCATGGATCGCCCATACCACCAGAGACTGCCCTCTGTGCATATCTCCCGCGGCAAACACACCGGGAACCGCTGTTTCATAATGTCCGGCTTCGGTTGACACATTGCTGCGTCCATCTACAGCAATTCCGAAACTCTCTGTCACGTATTTCTGGCTTCCCAGAAAACCTGCCGCAATCAAAACTAACTGCGCGTCTATTGTCTCTTCGGTGCCATCCACCGGCGTCATCATGATCCTTCCGGTCTTTTTATCCTTTTTCGGCTCCAATTTCACAATGACAGCTTTCCTGACATTGCCGCTCTTATCTTTTTGAAATTCCTTTACGGTCGTCTGATACACCCTTGGATCACTGCCAAAAACAGCAATGGCTTCTTCCTGACCATAATCTGTCTTCAAAACCTTGGGCCACTGCGGCCACGGATTGGCTGCTGTCCTTTCCTCAGATGGTTTTGGCATCATCTCTAACTGCGTAACGGACTTCGCCCCCTGACGGATCGCCGTACCCACACAGTCATTGCCGGTATCCCCGCCGCCGATCACCAGCACATGCTTATCCTTGGCAGTCACTGCCTTTCCATCCTTAAAGTCGGAATCCAGAAGACTTTTGGTCACGGAAGTAAGATAATCCACAGCATAGTAGATCCCTTTGGCTTCCCTTCCGGGTACATTGATATCTCTCGGCTCCGATGCGCCGCAGGCAAGCACTACTCTGTCATACTGCTTTAACAGCTCCCCGGCAGTAATATCCTTTCCCACATCTACACCTGTCTTAAATACAATGCCTTCCTCTTCCATCAGGCTGATCCGGCGGTCGATGACCTTCTTATCCAGTTTCATATTCGGAATGCCGTATCTGAGCAGTCCGCCGATCCGGTCTTTTCTCTCATATACCGTCACCAGATGGCG
>DLOQ01000128.1:6571-6935 GCA_002479655.1 Lachnospiraceae bacterium UBA7480 | reverse complement strand
CTCCCGTCACCCAGCCATTGGCATACGCATTTTCTATAATAGCACGTTCGTTTTCTTTCGTCGAGACCGGATTGCCGTGAAGATTGCAGACACAGGCCGCCTCGCAGAGCGCCGGACATACCCTGCAGGTAAATTCCGGGAAACAATGCGTCTTGGATAGCCTCTCATATGCCTGTTTCCAGTTGCCGCTATAGACAAGGTCATTCGTCTCCGGCACCAGATTGTGCAGCGGACAGCCGGAAGCCATCCCTGCGATCATCTCCCCATTCTGGCAGAATGGAACGCCGCACTCCATACACCTCGCCCCCTGCTTCTGCTGCTCCTCTAAAGTTAATGGAGTGCGGAACTCATTAAAATGCCTGAT
>DLOQ01000128.1:0-6424 GCA_002479655.1 Lachnospiraceae bacterium UBA7480 | reverse complement strand
AGATATATTTTTCACACTAATGCCTTTCTCTTTTCACTATTTAAAGCTGTCATAAAACGCTTCCATCTGCGCCTGTTCCGCACTGAGACCCTTTTCCTCCAGCTTTGCGGACAATGCAGTCATCCGCTTATAATCATTTGGAATGATCTTTTTAAATTTGGGCAGATATTCGTTAAACGCCTTTAAGATCCTGCTTCCACGTTCGGAGCCTGTTTCCTTCACATGCTCCTCGATCAGCTCCTTCAACTCCTGAATATCATACTTGCTTTCCATCTTCTCAATGGAGATCATATCCTTATTCAGGTTCTGGTATAAGTGATTATCCTCATCCAGCACATAAGCGATACCGCCGCTCATTCCCGCCGCAAAGTTCTTGCCGGTCTTCCCGATCACAACTACACGGCCGCCCGTCATGTATTCGCAGCCATGCTCCCCAACGCCTTCGACAACTGCATAAGCGCCGGAATTACGCACGGCGAAACGCTCCCCGGCAACGCCGTTGATAAATACCTTGCCGCTGGTCGCGCCATACAGGGCAACATTGCCGGCAATGATATTCTCCTCCGCCTGATAGCTCCTGTTCTTCGGCGGATAAACCACCAGCTTGCCGCCGGACAGACCTTTGCCAAAATAATCATTGGTATCGCCGCAAAGCCGCAAGGTCAGACCTTTCGGAATAAATGCGCCAAAACTCTGACCACCCGCTCCTGTGCAGTTTACAGTGATCGTATCCTCTTTTAATCCTTCCTTATGATTTCTGGTGATCTCTGCACCAAGAAGTGTTCCAAAGGTCCTGTCCGTATTGCCGACTTTTACGTCGATCTCCGCCTTTGAGCCTTTCTTGACAGCATGTTTCAATTCCTTCAATAAGACCTTTTCATCAAGGGTCTCTTCCAGCTTAAAGTCATAGACCTTCTCTGGCATGAAAGTTACTTTCTCTCCTGCCTCCGCGTAAGGATTAGACAGGATCGCCCGAAGATCCATTTTCGCTGCCATACGGGAATTTTTCGCTTCCTTTACCTTCAGCAGATCGCTGCGCCCCACCATCTCATCAATGGTACGCACACCAAGCTTCGCCATATACTCTCTCAATTCCCTTGCGATAAAGAGCATAAAATTCTCTACATATTCCGGTTTTCCCATAAAACGCTTCCGAAGCTCCGGATTCTGTGTCGCAATGCCCACCGGACAGGTATCCAGATTACATACACGCATCATGACGCACCCCATCGCCACCAATGGCGCCGTCGCAAAACCAAATTCCTCCGCTCCGAGAAGGGCTGCAACAGCCACATCACGTCCGCTCATCAGCTTTCCGTCCGTCTCAATACGGACACGGTTACGAAGTCCGTTCTGGATCAATGTCTGATGTGTCTCCGCAAGTCCCAGTTCCCATGGAAGTCCGGCATTATGAATAGAGCTTTCCGGCGCCGCGCCTGTACCGCCGTCATATCCGGAGATCAGGATGACCTGCGCGCCTGCTTTCGCAACACCTGCCGCAACGGTTCCTACCCCTGCTTCCGACACCAGTTTCACGGAAATATTGGCATATTTATTCGCATTTTTCAAATCATAAATCAACTGCGCCAGATCCTCGATGGAATAGATATCATGATGAGGCGGCGGTGAGATCAGGCTGACTCCCGGCGTGGAATGTCTTGTCTTCGCGATCCACGGATATACCTTCTTAGCCGGCAGATGCCCGCCTTCTCCGGGCTTCGCTCCCTGTGCCATCTTGATCTGGATCTCCTCTGCGGACACCAGATACCTGCTGGTCACGCCAAAACGTCCCGAAGCCACCTGCTTGATCGCAGAGCACCGGTCTGTCGCGCTTCCCGCGGAGTCCAGACGTTCATCGCTTTCTCCGCCTTCGCCGGTATTGGATTTCCCATGCAGGTGATTCATCGCTATTGCAAGAGTTTCATGCGCCTCCTCGGAAATCGAACCATATGACATCGCGCCGGTCTTAAACCGTTTCACGATCTCCTCCACACTCTCTACTTCCTCCAGCGCAATCCCCTCCGCCGGATAATCAAACTCCATCAGGCTGCGCAGATATCCGCTCTGTTCACCGTCAATCAATGCCGAATATTGTTTAAAGAGATCGTAATCACCGTTCCAGACCGCCTGCTGCAGCATATGGATCGTCTGCGGATTGTAACGATGCTCCTCTCCCCCGCTCCGCCTTTTATGTTTTCCGAGGCTGTCCAGCGTCAGATCCGTTGTTAAGCCCAGCGGATCAAACGCCTTTGAGTGTAGCTCTTCCACCTGCGCCTCAATATCCTCCATCGTGATCCCGCCCACGCGGCTGACCGTCCCCGGAAAATATTTATTGACTACTTCCTCGGAAATACCGATTGCTTCAAATATTTTCGCTCCCTGATAGGACTGAATCGTCGAAATACCCATCTTTGACGCGATCTTTACGATGCCGTGAATGACCGCGGCATTGTAATCATTGACCGCCGCGTAATAATCCTTGTCTAAGAGATGCTCGTCGATCAGCTCCTGGATCGTATCCTGCGCCAGATACGGATTGACCGCGCATGCGCCATATCCAAGAAGCGCCGCAAAATGATGCACCTCCCTCGGTTCTCCGGATTCCAGAATCAGACCAAGCGACGTCTGTTTCTTCGTCTTTACAAGATACTGATGCACTGCGGATACGGCAAGCAGCGACGGAATCGGCATATGATTCTCATCCACGCCGCGGTCAGACAGCACAAGGATATTGGCGCCGTCCTTATACGCCTTATCCACTTCCACAAATAAACGGTCGATGGCGCGCTCCAGCTTTGTGCTCTTATAATAAGTGATGGGCACAACGGCAACATGAAAACCATCCTTATTCATCGTCTTGATCTTCAACATATCCGTATTGGTCAGGATCGGATTATGGATCTTCAGCACCTGACAATTTTCCGCTGTCTCTTCCAAAAGATTGCCCTTCTTGCCGACATAGACCGTCGTGCTGGTCACGATCTCCTCCCGGATTGCATCGATGGGCGGATTGGTCACCTGAGCAAACAGCTGTTTAAAATAATCAAACAGCGGATGCTTATGCTCCGATAATACGGCAAGCGGCGTAGAGATACTGGTGCATCTGGCTCCGGGCGTATCATCGGATAAAACGAGCGATGCCCTGTACGCATTTACCGATTGTGAGATCAGTATTTCTCCGAACTGTTGCGNNCGGCGATCGCTTCCCCGCCATTCAACGCCATATTCCGGATGGAATTCTTATACTCTTCATAGGTATAGCCAAAGGCTTTCTGAAGCTGCTTTCTCTGCGTCGTGGTAAAGGTCTCCACCCGCTGGTTAGGGATCTTCAGATCCTTCAGCTCTACCAGATTGCTGTCCAGCCATTCGCCATAGGGCTGCTTCGTCGTGTAGATCTCCTTGACTTCCTCATCATATAATATCCTTCCCTCTACGGTATCCACCAGAAGCATTTTACCGGGATGAAGGCGTTCCTTCAATACCACTTCCTCCTCCTGAACTTCCAATGCGCCTACCTCGGAGGACAGAATCACATCCCCGTTTTTCATGACATAATATCTTGACGGACGAAGACCGTTACGGTCCAGTACGGCGCCGCAGAGATCCCCGTCTGAAAATACGATCGAGGCAGGTCCGTCCCACGGCTCCATCATTGTCGCATAGTACTGATAAAAGTCCCTCTCATCCTGCGCCAGTGTCAGGTTATTGCTCCACGGCTCCGGGATGGTGATCATCACTGCCAGCGGAAGCTCCATGCCGCTCATCACAAGGAATTCCAAAGTATTGTCCAGCATTGCGGAGTCTGAACCTCTGGTATCCACTACCGGCAGCACCTTATGTAATTCCCCTTTTAAGTGGGAAGACTCCATCGTCTCTTCTCTGGCAAGCATCTTATCCGCATTACCGCGGATCGTATTGATCTCCCCGTTGTGGACGATAAACCGGTTCGGATGCGCACGCTCCCAGCTTGGATTCGTATTCGTACTGAATCTTGAATGTACCATGGCGATCGCGGATACATAATTCTCATCCTGAAGGTCAGCAAAAAATGTACGGAGCTGCCCTACCAGAAACATCCCCTTATAAACGATGGTTCTGCTGGACATCGATACCACATAAGTATTATCATTACTTTGCTCAAATTCACGGCGGGCAATATACAGCTTACGGTCAAATTCCAACCCTTTCTCAACATGATCCGGCTTTTTGATAAATGCCTGTACGATATTGGGCATACATTCCCTTGCCTTATTGCCAAGGACATCCGGCGCGATCGGCACCTGACGGTAACCTAACAGCTCCAGTCCCTCCTTCTGCACGATGATCTCAAACATTTTCTTTGCCTGATTGCATTTTAATTCATTCTGCGGGAAAAACATCTGCGCAATACCATACTCCCGTTCCTTGCCAATATTGATTCCAAGCTTCTTACATTCCTTCTGGAAAAATTTGTGGGAGATCTGCAATAAGATACCGACCCCATCACCGGTTTTTCCTTCCGCATCCTTTCCGGCACGGTGCTCTAAATTTTCAACGATATGCAGCGCATTTTCAACCGTCTGGTGTGATTTCACGCCTTTGCTGTTGATAACGGCGCCGATACCGCAGTTGTCATGCTCAAACTGCTGTCGGTACAATCCCTGATATTCTTTAACTCCGTTCTTTATCATTTATCTCTCCTCCTGTTCCATATGCTTTTTCACCGCTGCCTCGATCAATCCCCGAAATAACGGATGCGCCCTGTTCGGCCGGGACTTCAGTTCCGGATGTCCCTGCGTCCCGATAAAATACGGATGATCGGGAAGCTCCATCATCTCTACGATACGACCGTCCGGCGACTGTCCGGACAGACACATTCCACACTCTGTCAGTCTATCCCGATAATCATTATTCACTTCATAACGGTGACGGTGGCGTTCACTAATCTTTCTTGCGCCATATAACCTTTCCGCCATAGAGCCTTCTGTCAACATACAGGGATATGCCCCTAAACGAAGCGTTCCTCCCAGATTGACGACCCCATTCTGTTCCGGCATCAGCGCAATCACCGGATATCGTGTATCCGGATCCAGTTCTATGCTGTTGGCTCCCTCCAGTCCGGCAACATTTCTGGCATATTCCACGATCGCCATCTGCATGCCCAGACAGATTCCCAGAAATGGGATCTTATGTTCTCTGGCATACCGGATCGTCTCGATCTTGCCTTCCGTCCCCCTGGTTCCAAATCCGCCCGGAACTAAGATGCCGTCCGTTCCTGATAACAGTTTTTCAGCTCCCTCTTTTTCTACTTCCTCCGAATCCACCCAGCGCAGCTTTACATTGGTCCGCGCTTCGATCCCGCCATGCTTGAGCGCCTCTACCACACTAAGATATGCATCATGAAGCTGGGTATATTTCCCAACAATCGATATCTCTGCTTCATACTTGGGATTACGCAGATTGTACAGCATATTTTTCCATTCTGTCAAATCCGGCTCCGGACAAGGCAGCGCCAGAGATTCACATACCACCTGCGCAAATCTCTCCTTTTCCATCGCCACCGGCGCTTCATACAGATATTCTACATCCAGATTTTGCAATACATGATCCACAGGAACATTGCAGAACAACGCAACCTTGGCCTTCAACTCATCCGGAAGCGGATATTCGCTTCTGCATACGATCAGATCCGGCCAGAGTCCCATACTCTGCAGCTCCTTAACGCTCTGCTGGGTCGGTTTTGTCTTTAATTCACCGGAAGCCTTCAGATAAGGAATCAGTGTCACATGGATCAAAACGGCATTCTCATGCCCTACCTCATGCTGGAACTGACGAATCGCCTCTAAAAACGGCTGGCTCTCAATATCTCCCACCGTTCCGCCGACCTCAATGATCGCAATGCTTTGATCATCCTCGTCCTTCGCCTGATAGAATCTGCTCTTGATCTCATTCGTAATATGCGGAATCACCTGCACGGTTCCCCCGCCATAGTCTCCATGCCGCTCCTTCTGAAGCACTGACCAGTAGATCTTTCCGGTGGTCACATTGGAGTTTTGATCCAGACTCTCATCAATAAACCGTTCATAATGTCCAAGATCCAGATCCGTCTCTGTCCCATCATCCGTCACAAAGACTTCTCCATGCTGGATCGGATTCATAGTTCCGGGATCCATATTGATATAAGGGTCAAATTTCTGCATCGTCACCCGATAGCCTCTTGCTTTTAACAGCCGGCCCAAGGACGCCGCCGTGATCCCTTTTCCCAGACCGGAAACAACGCCGCCGGTCACAAATACATACTTTACCGCCATACAAGCCTCCACTCATCAAAAAAGGCGGCAGAAACCCTGTGGTTTCTAACGCCTTTGTCAGAATATCTTTGTCTATTATCGCTTATTTGAATTTATTTGTCAACTTTTTTATTCCTTGAGTTTCCGCAGTTTTA
>DLOQ01000044.1 GCA_002479655.1 Lachnospiraceae bacterium UBA7480 | reverse complement strand
ATCGGATTTGAAATCAAAGAAGCCGGCAGACTGATCGTCCGCGCGCCTTTTTCCATGAGCCGGGATCAGATTTTTCGGGAAATGGAAAAAAACCGGAATTGGATCGACAAACATATGCGGATCATGCAGGAAAGAGAGAGGGAACGGGAAAAAATAACAAAATTTACCAGAGATGAAGTAGAAGAGATGGCGGAGGAAGCGCTTGTGGTGATTCCGCCCAAGGTGAAGGAATACGCCGCCGNNCGCCGTTCTGGGAGTAAACTATGGAAGGATCACGATCCGCAATCAAAAGAGCCGGTGGGGAAGCTGCTCCGCCAAAGGCAATCTGAACTTCAACTGCCTTCTCGTTAAAGTGCCGGAGGATGTCCGTGATTATGTGATCGTACATGAGCTGTGCCACCGGATTGAAATGAACCATTCAGGACAGTTTTGGAAGCTGGTAGAGAGTGTGCTGCCGGATTACCGCGAGCGAAGGAAGTGGCTGAAAGAAAAAGGAAATGCATTGATCGAAAGGTTATAATATAAAAGAAAATTTACAATTCCCCGTAAAAATTCATAAGGGCAAATTTTATTTTTCTTTTACTTTGGCAACTTTCAAATGACCATCTAAAAACGCAAGACAAACCTCATTTATCTTTTTTAATGTTTCTTGTGGCGCATCGTTTGTTTTGAAACCGTCAAAAATAAAAGTTAAAAATGGAGAGGATAAGGACAAATCCGTTAATGAGAAGTGACCGATACCGGAGAGATATATGTTCTGAATATCATCGGATTCCATATCCAATAACCGTGCGTTTTCTTCGTACTGCTTCCATTCCCTTAAATGTTCCCAAGATGCATCGGAATAAATATTCAATACAGGTACAGGATACTCCGACTGCTCAAAAACAAAATTACCGTCAGCATCTACCCCTTGAATATCACAGAGGAAAGGCGCTTCCAGAGAAATAACCGCCATTATATCATCCCGCTGTCTGCCTACGCCAAGAGCCGCTGAGCCGCCCAAAGAGTGTCCCATGACGCAAATACAGGAAATATCGATCAAACGATATACTGACAGTTCCCCGCTTTTCTCCGATACCTTTTCTATAACAGTATCCAATACAAAATTGATATCTCCTGTGCGGATATCCATCCAATTTTCAAAATGCGGCAAAGATTGCGCAGGGTTATCCTGTGGACTGTCCGCGGCAATGTCCTTCATAAAGGCTCCGCTTACCCGAACCGTTTTACCGTTTGAGAGAGTTGTTGAAAAGCATTGGTAGGTGTGGTCAATGGAACATACCACATATCCGTGGCTTGCAAGCTCACGATAAAGCGTTTCGTTGCTTTCTTTGATTCCAAAGCTCCCGTGAGAAAACACAACCAAAGGACAGCTTTGCGTTCTCTGGCATTCCGCAGGATACCAGAAGGAAATGGGTAATTCACGACAGCTCCCATCATCAGTGTAAGTTTCGATCCTTGAAGTATCTGTATAAAAGCAATCCTCGCGTTTTACCTGATATTCACCCGTAGTTTCGATCGGCGTCACTTTCGGAAACAGCAAAAGCCATCCTGTGCATATCAAAAGAGCGAACGACAGAACCGCACAAATATATCCTGCGGGAACATGATTGGATTTTTTCAACAGGCAGTAAAAAAACAGGAGGATTTCAACAGCCATCGCTATTAGTAAAATGGTGTGTCTGATTTTCACTTTTGCTTTCCTTCCTTAAAAGGTATTTTTTCGAGAGGAACGCCTTCCTGCACAAGAAAGGCATTGGCAGCACAATTTACCAATCGCATCATCTCTTCCTCGGACGCATTGATGATACCTGTTGCCGCAAGGGCGGCAATGCCATGTGTGTAAATAATGGTATTTTGCAGGTATCTTCCCGCGCTTTCTTCCGAAATAGCTAAGTTTTTTGCAATTCTTTTGATGAGCGCAACATTGTCTTTGTCCGCAACTAACGCATCAAAACCGTCTGATGGAAAGCCGCCATATCCCTCAAGATAAAGAAAACGAAAAAGATTCGGTTCGGTGACGGCAATATGGATAAAAGCAGTTCCAACCTGTTCAAAAGCGGTTATCGCATTTTCGGCAGCAGGGCGCATTTTGCTGTTTGCATAATGTAAGGCATACTCTCTCAGGGCTTTGCGAAGCTCCTCCATATTTTTAAAATGCCACACAAGCGGCTGCGTAGAACAGCCAATCTCTTTCGACAGCGTTTTAATATTGATTGAAGAAAAGCCGTCACGAATAAGCAGTTTTAATCCTTTTTGTAATATGATCTCTTTTGAAATTTGTGTTTTTCTCGCCATTTCAGCTCCTTTTAATTCCATAATTACATTTATATAAATCAATTTATATTATACTTACTGAATATGCTTTGTCAATAGGGATTCTAAAAAGCATTTCTTTGTGGTATAATTTGGTATATAGAAAAAAAGGAGCCAAAGCTTTGATCATAAAAAATGTGAGATTGATCAATCCTGCTGACGGCAGGGATGAAATATGCCGGATCGATATTGAGAACGGTCTGATAAAAGAAATCGTGGGACAGGCTTCGCAGGGGGGATCTGCTGAGAAGAAACAATCAGATGAGGATTCCTTCGGGATTGGATCCGCCGGAGAGGATGGGACACAGGAGATCCTTGATGCAAATGGCTGTATCGCGGCGCCCGGTCTGGTGGATGTCCATGCGCATTTCAGGGATCCGGGATTTACTTATAAGGAAGACATCGAATCAGGCAGCCTTGCTGCAGCGAAGGGCGGATATACCAGTGTTATCCTGATGGCGAATACAAAGCCTGTGGTGGATCAGGAGGAGACGCTTTCGTATATTCAGGAGAAAGCCGGAAAAGCGCCGATTCATGTACATACCTGCGCCTGTGTGACCAAGGGGATGAAAGGTCGGGAGCTTGTTGATATGGATAGGCTTTATAAGCGCGGCGCTGTGGGATTTACGGATGACGGACTGCCGCTGCTGGAAGCGGACGTGGTCAGAAAGGCGATGGAACAGGCGGCGCGTCTGGATGTTCCCATCAGTTTTCACGAAGAAGATCCGTCATTGATTACGAATAACGGCATTAACCGGGGAAAAGTGTCAGAACAGCTTGGCATCGGGGGTGCGCCCAGAGAAGCGGAGATCACCATGATCGAAAGGGATCTGGCGCTGGCGCTTGAGACGGGCGCAGCCATAGATATCCAGCATATCAGTACGAAAGAAGGCGTAGAACTGGTCAGACAGGCGAGAAAGAAAAGCGACAGGATCCATGCAGAAGCAACTCCGCATCATTTTTCTCTGACGGAGGAGGCGGTATTGGAGCATGGGAAGCTGGCTAAGATGAATCCGCCGCTTCGGACGGAGAGTGACAGGCAGGCGATCATAGAAGGACTGAAGGATGGAACGATCGATCTGATTGCGACAGATCATGCGCCGCACAGCGCGGAAGAAAAGGCGAAGCCATTGACGGAAGCCCCAAGCGGCATTATCGGTCTGGAGACAGCGCTTCCTCTGGCAGTCACAAATCTGGTCCATGCAGGTCATCTGACCATGATGGAGCTGATCGAGCGGATGAGTTACGCACCGGCGAAGCTGTATCATCTGGATGCAGGCTCGATAGAGGTCGGGAAACTGGCGGACATTGTGATTTTCCATGAGCAGGAAAAAGGGCAGGCAGGACCATTCCTCTCCAAATCGCAAAACTCCCCGTTTGCCGGACAGACGCTGGACGGTGTGGTGGAATATACGATTTGCGGTGGGGAGATCGTGTATAGTAGAAAGTAAAAGAAAGGACAATCAATATGGCAAAAAGAAAAGAGACAGCCAGGATCTATCGTCAGGAACTGCTGGCAGATAATATCTTTTCCCTGACAATCGAGACTTCCATGGCGGAGGAAGCCCACGCCGGACAATTTTTAGGCGTTTATATCGAGGATGCAAGCCGTCTGCTGGCAAGACCGATCAGTATCTGTGATGTGGATACCGCAAGGGGGCTGATCAGGATGGTCTATCGGATCAGCGGCGAAGGAACAAGGAAGTTATCCTGTTATCAAAGAGGCAAGTCATTGGAAATTCTGGGCGTGCTGGGCAATGGATACGATATCAGCGTGACGGAGGGGAAGCGTACTATTGTGATCGGCGGCGGGATCGGGATCCCACCGATGCTTCTTGCCGCGAAGTCTATTGCCGGAGAGAAGGAGATCGTGCTGGGATATGCCGATGCACATAATTTTTTGAAGGTGGAATTTGAAAAAGAAGCAAAGGTACATATTGCAACGATGGACGGAAGCGTTGGAACAAAGGGCACGGTGATCGATGCCATGGATGCTGATCAGGTGAAGGGTGACGTGATCTTTGCATGTGGTCCGATGCCGATGCTCCGCGCAGTGAAGCAGTATGCAGCCGAACGACAGATAGAAGCCTATATTTCACTGGAGGAACGGATGGCATGCGGTATCGGGGCGTGTCTTGGATGCGTATGCAGGACGGTAAAGAAGGACAGCCACACCCATGTCAATAATACAAGGATCTGTACGGAAGGTCCCGTATTTGACGCAAAGGAGGTGGAGATCTGATGAACACCAAAGTGACCATTGCAGGGGTAGAATTTAAAAATCCCGTTATGACAGCGTCAGGAACTTTCGGCTCCGGACAGGAGTACAGCGAGATGGTTGATCTTAACCGATTGGGCGCGGTCGTGACAAAAGGTGTTTCGGCAGTTCCGTGGGAGGGGAATCCCACGCCGAGAGTGGCGGAAGTTTATGGCGGCATGCTGAATGCCATCGGACTGCAGAATCCCGGCATTGATGTATTTATTGAAAGGGATATTCCTTTTTTAACTAAGTTTGATACGAATATCATTGTGAATGTCTGCGGCAAAACCGTGGAAGAATATCTTGCAGTTGTAGAGCGGTTAAATGACCAGCCGATCGCCATGATGGAGATCAATGTTTCCTGCCCGAATGTAAAGGAAGGCGCGCTGGCATTCGGACAGGATGCGAAAGTTCTGGAACGCGTGACGGCAGAGATCAAAAAGGCGGCAAAGAAGCCTGTTATCATGAAGCTCAGTCCCNNATATGGCGCTGGCGGCAGAGGCAGGCGGCGCGGATGCAATATCTCTGATCAATACGCTGATTGGCATGAAGATCGATATTAACAGGAAAACATTCGCGCTGGCGAATAAGACCGGCGGATTTTCGGGACCTGCCATTAAACCGGTAGCGGTGCGGATGGTATATGATGCGGCGCATGCCGTGAAGATCCCCGTGATCGGTATGGGAGGCATCGGCAGCGGNNCGCGACGGCGGTTTCCGTCGGCACGATGAATTTTGTGGATCCGACCATGACCATAAAGGTAGTGGAAGGCATTGAAGCATATATGGAGAAATTTGGACACAAGGATATCCGGGAGATCATAAAAGTATTATAGATATGTGGCAGTAAAAGTATATTTGTGAAAGGGGTGTTTCGTATGAGTGAAAAAAGATTTGTGGTGGCATTGACAAGAACCTGCGGCAGCGGCGCGACGATCATCGGGCAGATGCTGGCAAAAGAATACGGGATCGATATGTATGATAAGAATATCCTGCGCATGGCAAGTGACGACAGCGGTATCAGCGAAGCCCTGTTTGCGCAGGCGGACGAGACCATGAAAAAGAGCCTTCTCTATAATGTAACGAAGAAGGTTTATAATGGGGAGATCATTCCGCCGGAGAGCGCCGATTATACCAAAAACGACAATCTTTTCGCGTTTCAGGCAAAGGTGCTAAAGGAGCTGGCGGAGCGCGAATCTTACATTTGCATCGGCAGGGCGGCGGATTATGTCCTCAGGGATTATCCGAATGTCATCAGCATCTTTGTCTATGCGCCGTTGGAAAAATGCATCCAGACGGAGATGGATCGTCTGGCGCTTTCCAGAAAAGAAGCGGAAAAGCGGATCTCCGAACAGGATAAGCATAGAAGGGCATATTATAAATACCATACCGGCAAGGAATGGGAAAACCCTTATAATTATGATCTTTGCTTAAATACCGGCGAGCTTACCTATGAACAGTGTGTTGAAGTGGTGAAGAGCTATCTGCGCATTAAACTTGGGATATAAGTGTGAGAAACGGCGTTGTTTAACATTTTATACAAAAAAATTCAAAAAAACT
>DLOQ01000004.1:22762-28777 GCA_002479655.1 Lachnospiraceae bacterium UBA7480 | reverse complement strand
TGGCATTCTGCGTCGTCCCTGTTCCTCCATAAGAGGGATATGTATTCTGCATGCTTTCCGTACTGCCGTATGTATTCTGACCGTATGTGTTAGTTCCGTAGGTCATACTGCCATAAGCAGCCGGCGCCGTCGTACTATCCTCCGGCTCATAATACGTCCCCTCCGGCTTTGACAGATCGCGCGGCCGCTGGTATATCATGGCTGCATTCTTTTTCTCTCTGCTTTTGGTAATCACTATAACCACTACCGGGATAATCAGAATAACCAAGCCAATCAAAGTCATAGGCAACGCCGCATTCAGATTCTGCGTCAGGATCACATAAGGCACCACATATTCCTCTGCTTCCGAACGGTTACAATCCATGACATAAGTAATGTAATCAATCATATAGTCCTTTTCTTCTTCTGTCATCTTGCGAAGCCGTCCATCCACTTCCAGAGTCGTGTAGCCGTAATCCACCTTACCGGTCTCATCAGACCACCACTCATACGTTTCTTCCGATATTTTTTCCAAAGTGCCACAAGCAGAATTGCCTGCAGATACCCTGAGCGCGACTATTTTATCTATTACGATCCAATCACCTTCCACTTTCAGATAAGGAAGTGCATAATATCTTGCCGACTCCTCTTCAGCAGATACCTTGACGCCATAAGCGGTACGATAGGATGTCTCCTCGATAAACTGATCCAAGACCAGATCTACGGTAGTATGTACATGCATCTCATTGGTCAGAGTGGAAGGATCTTCATTCAAGACATCCACCGGTTCTTTCCAGAGTACCAGAAGATCTTTTACACCCATAAAAGTTAAGACCGCTCCTAAAATGATTGCAAAAAATATAAGTCGTGATTTGAATGTCATACATTTCTCCATTTCCCATATGCCAGTGTAAGCCCCGATTCACACCAGCAGATCATTTTTTAACGGATACAGTATAACATATTCTGCTTTATTTGAAAAGCCGCGCTTTGAAAAGCGCTGATCACAAAAAGGGCATCGCCGCAAAAGCTGCAATGCCCTTTTTTAATTTAAGTGTATTTTTATCGTTCGATAAATGTAGCACATTCCGTGCCGTGTGAGTTCTTTGCACCCAAGCCGCTGATATCCACATGCTCGGCCGCGCATTTATAATTGGAATTATATGCGCATTTCACCGCTTCGCAGTCAATGCTGATTGTTCTGCTGGGGTGATCCATGGAACTGATGTAAGCTCCCTCGCTCTGCTCCCTGAACGAATCACAGCAGGTGTCGCAGGAACAATCCGCATTGCATCCGCCTACCATGATATCCCCTTTGCAACAGCATTTATCGCTGTTGTAAGCGCAATTCTCTACACCGCATTTTAATTCTGCCATATCCTACCTCCAAAATTTTCTTTTAAAGGTAGTATTGTCCTTTTGCCAGATTCTATGCATCAGACAGGCAGATTATTCCTCTGCCGCCTCCTGCCGGATCTCCTTTGTGCGGATCTCCTCACAGATCGCNNTCAGGCAGCGCCTTTGCGCCCTCATCTCCCAAGAATCTGCTGCGGACAGATACCGTCTTGTCTGCTTCTTCCTTCTCGCCGACAATCAGCATATAAGGCACCTTCTGAAGTCTTGTCTCACGGATTTTATAACCGATCTTCTCAGAACGCTGATCTACCGATGCAAGGATGCCATGCTTTTTAAGCTCTTTATATACTTCCTCTGCATAAGCAGAATATTTCTCTGAGATCGGAAGCACGCGCACCTGCTCCGGGCAGAGCCATGTCGGGAACTTGCCCATATACTTCTCCGTCAGCCACGCAAGAGTCCTCTCATAACATCCCATACTTGTTCTATGGATAATATACGGTCTGATCTTATCGCCTTTCTCATCAATATAATACATGTCAAACTGCTCTGACAAAAGCGCATCCCACTGGATCGTGATCATGGTATCCTCTTTGCCATAGACATTCTTTGCATTGATGTCAACCTTCGGTCCGTAAAAAGCCGCTTCCCCGATATCCTCCGTAAACGGAATCTCAAGCTCTTCCAGAATCTTACGGATGCTGTCCTCCGTCTGATTCCATACTTCCGGCTCCCCGATATATTTTGCCGGATTCTCCGGATCCCATTTGGAAAGATGATAGGTAACGTCCTCTTCCACGCCAAGCGTCTTTAAACAGTATTTTGCCAGTGCGATGCATCCCTTAAATTCCTCCACCATCTGATCAGGTCTGACGATCAGATGACCTTCTGAGATCGTAAACTGCCGTACACGGGTAAGTCCGTGCATCTCGCCGGAATCCTCATTCCTGAATAGCGTGGAGGTCTCGCCATAACGCAACGGCAGGTCGCGGTAGGATTTCTGGCTTGCCTTATAAACATAATACTGGAAAGGGCAGGTCATAGGACGGAGCGCAAATACTTCCTTATCCTTCTCCTCATCCCCCATGACAAACATGCCTTCCTTATAATGATCCCAATGTCCTGATATCTTATACAGGTCGCTCTTAGCCATCAGCGGCGTCTTGGTGCGGACATAACCCCACTCATTATCCTCTAAGTCCTCGATCCATCTCTGCATCGTCTGGATGATCTTTGCGCCCTTCGGCATCAGCAGCGGAAGTCCCTGTCCTATCACATCCACAGTCGTAAACAGCTCCATCTCGCGCCCGATCTTATTGTGGTCGCGCAGCTTGATCTCTTCCAGATATTTCAGATAATCCTGCAGCTCATCCTTCTTCGCAAATGCCGTCGCATAGATCCTCTGAAGCACCGCTTTATTGGAATCGCCGCGCCAGTAAGCGCTGGAAGATGAGATCAGCTTAAATGCCTTGATATTTTTCGTACTCATCAGGTGCGGTCCGGCACACAGATCCACGAAATCTCCCTGCCGGTAAAATGACAGCTCCGCATCCTCCGGCAGATCCTCGATCAATTCCACCTTATAGGGTTCCTTGCGTTCCTGCATCAGCTTAACTGCTTCTTCCCTGCTTAACACAAACCGTTCGATCTTCGCGCCTTCCTTGATCACCTTTTTCATCTCCGCCTCGATCTTATCCAGATCTTCTCTCGAAAATGCGGCATGATCAAAATCATAATAAAATCCGTTATCGATCGCAGGTCCGATCGTCAGTTTTGCCTCCGGGAACAGCCGTTTTACCGCCTCCGCCATCACATGCGCCGCGGTGTGCCGGTAGACCTTTAACCCTTCTTTGTCATTGGCTGTCAGGATATTTAAGCTCACGTCGGAATCAATGATTGTGCGGAGATCGACCACCTTTCCGTCAACCTCTCCGGCACAGGCCGCACGCGCCAGTCCCTCGCTGATATCCATTGCAATGTCATAGACGCTCATCGCCTGAGCATATTCTTTACTGCTTCCATCTTTTAATGTAATTTTCATCTTTATAGCCAAGCCCCTTTCCACTTTTTCCTCTCCCGTCTGTCATTCGTAATGTCATACATGCAGATCAGATCATCTTTTCAGCCTTCTTATTTTTACAGCATTTTCCCTTTTTCTTTTTGTCCTCCTCATCATCACAGGTAAGCCCGGTATTATTGGATCCGATCACAACATGCTTCTTCGGAGAAAAGAAGATCCCCAGCACCATTCCATAAAGAAATGCCACCGCTACCATCAGGTAGAATTCTTTCTTCGTGATCGTTTTTTCTTCTCCCATTAATTCCTGCAGTTCATCCCATGTTACTTCCCATTTTTCTTTCATTGTCAAAACCTCCTTTAAAATAATATTTATTATTGCTCAAAATGCGCCTTAACATTCCCTTTCCCGCCTCAAAATACAAAATCCCTTACACCAGACTTCTCTGATGTAAGGGACGAAATACAATTCCGCGGTTCCACCCTGATTGCCTGCGCAAGCAGACCTCTTTCTTTGATGATAACGGCATCACCGGACTCCGATTAAGAATCACTCAGGGGTGGTCTTCACAAAGCACCTGCCGCCGCGCTCCCAGCCTGTGGCGCAACTCTCTGCAGACAGTTTTCTCTGCTACTCTTCCCATCAACGCTTTTATATCTTTTTCTATAGTATCTCTTTTTTGGGTTTTTGTAAACTGCCTTTTTAAAAAAGTTTTTCAAACTTTTTTAAAGTTTTTCAAACTTTTCCAAACTTTATTAAAGTTTTTTATGCTTTTTAAGCTTTTTTATTTCTAAATGCTATTCCAGATTCTTCAAGATCTCGATCAGCTCCATATCCGATGCCGTCAGCTTCACATTGGTCTCCAGACGCTTTCCTTCCGGCGTTACAACGGCGATCTCTATGATCGACTCCTCTTTGATGCCGCTCTGCTGCACCGCCTTGATAAACAGCGGAAATTTGGGATGATTTGCCGAAAACGTATCCCATGCTCCTTTGATCTTAAATAATACCGTTGGATTTAACATTGTTACCCTCATTTCTGCCATGGGCGTAGAATATTTTCTTTGGGAAGCAGGCAAGGCTCCTATCTGCCTGAAATAACAGGGACAATACCGGTATCCTTATACTGTTTCCATGCCTTATGGAATTTAAAGGTATAAATGATTCCGTAAACCCCTATGAGCGGAAATAACCATCCGCTTAAGCTTCCTGTCTGCATACTGGCCACGATCGTATTGACAACCCCATAAGCCGTTAAAACAATGGCACATACACGACTTTGTCCCAGATGGATCCCCAGTCCCAGTCCGATATAGAGAAGCAGCGAAACAACCGCCCCTATGATATTGCCGGCTATTACATAAAAGCCAAAGTTAAACACAGCCAATATGTACATGGCAATCCCGCATCCCCTAAGCTGTTTACGCACATCGCTTACATTAGGATGCTTATAAAAATCCATTCTTTTCATTCCCGGCTCCTGATATCCGTTTAAGGAAGGATTTCCGTTGAATACNNTGCAGCCGCAACCGGCGCTCCGCAGCCGGGACAGATCGATGCCCCGTCTTCTATCTGATTTCCACAATTTGCACAAAACATATCATCATCCTCCAAGTTCCTGACGCTAAAACGTCTCTGATAAATATGATTCTATCACAAATTGTTTAAAAATGAAATAAAAACCGGCAAATAGTTTGAAACTTGTTCTCTATAAACGCCGGCCTATTTAAAAATGGTCTCCTATATATCCACCAATATGATATCCGGTCCGATCTGCTTGATCTCCGCATACTGGATCACACAGCCGGCGTCACAGTTAAAACAGCTTAAAAAATGATATTTCCCCTGCACCGTAATGGAGCAGATCTTTCCCGTGCAATGGTCAAATTCCAGATCTGTGACATTTCCCAGCTTCTTGCAGTTATTGATGTTGATTACCTCTTTACAGCGAAGTTCCGAAAACAGCATACTCTCACCTCCTGTAATACTATATGCACAAAACTTAAAATCGTAAGTATAAAACCATTCATTTCCGCACAAGATAAATATGCAGCTGACAAACTTATAAAGGCAGGAACTCTGATGGCAGTCCAAAAAGTAGAAATCTGCGGCGTCAACACCGCAAAACTTCCATTACTCAAGTCCCATGAAACCGAGGAATTATTTAAGAAGATCAAGCAGGGGGATATGGCTGCAAGGGAGCAATTTATCAAAGGCAATCTGCGCCTTGTCCTAAGCGTCATTAAACGTTTTTCCTCCACCAATGAAAATGTGGATGATCTGTTCCAGATCGGATGCATCGGTCTGATCAAAGCCATAGATAATTTTGATACCACCCTGAACGTGAAATTTTCCACGTACGCGGTTCCGATGATCATCGGCGAGATCAGAAGATTTCTTCGTGACAACTCGTCCATCCGTGTCAGCCGTTCCTTAAAAGACACGGCATACAAGGCGATCTATGCCAGAGATTATCTGACCCGTAAAAATGCATTGGAGCCGACCATTGCGGAGATCGCGACGGAGATCGGCATGACCAAGGAGGATATCGTATATGCTCTGGATGCGATCCAAAGCCCGCTGAGCCTCTACGAACCGGTCTATACGGAAGGCGGGGACACACTGTATGTCATGGATCAGATCTCCGATAAGAAAAACAAGG
>DLOQ01000004.1:22195-22746 GCA_002479655.1 Lachnospiraceae bacterium UBA7480 | reverse complement strand
ACGGGAACATGAGATCGTCACACTGCGCTTTTTTGAAGGGAAAACGCAGATGGAGGTTGCGGATATGATCGGGATCTCCCAGGCGCAGGTGTCACGCCTTGAAAAAAACGCCCTGCGGATCATGCGTGACTATCTTCTTTAAAATGATAAACCGGCGCAGCCTGTAACGGGTGCACCGGTCTTTTTAAAATCTTTTCATTTTTTCTTACGCTTAATTCTGCGCGCAATCCTTGATAGAAAAGCTCATCCTGCCCATCTTATCCTTGCCAAGGCATACGACCTTGACCTCATCGCCAAGATGCAGGACATCTTCCACCTTATTGATCCTTTCCTTTGCAATTCTGGAGATGTGTACCATCCCCTCCTTGCCCGGCGCGAACTCAATAAACGCGCCAAACTCCTTGATGCTGACTACTTTACCCGCAAATACCTGTCCTTCCGCAAAGTCAGTCACGATCGTCTGGATCATTTCTACAGCCTCATCCATCTTCTCCATATCCGTACCGCATACACTGACTGCGCCGTCATCCGTAATATCGATCTTCACGCCG
>DLOQ01000004.1:22013-22183 GCA_002479655.1 Lachnospiraceae bacterium UBA7480 | reverse complement strand
CGATCTTCTCAGGATCGATCTTGATCTGAATGATCTTCGGCGCGTATTTTCCGACTTCCTCACGCGGCTCCGCAATTGCTTTGGACATACATGTCTCCATGATGAACATCCTTGCGTCACGGCATCTTGCGATAGCTCCCTCTACGATAGGTCTTGTCAGACCATGGATC
>DLOQ01000004.1:11524-21875 GCA_002479655.1 Lachnospiraceae bacterium UBA7480 | reverse complement strand
TGCCATAAGTGACATACAGGAAGCACAGGTGGATGCCATGGATGTGGAACCGTTGGACTCAAATGTCTCAGATACGGTTCTGATCGCATACGGGAATTCCTCTTCCGAAGGAAGCACCGGCACCAGCGCTCGCTCTGCCAACGCACCATGACCGATCTCCCTGCGTCCCGGTCCGCGGCTGACTTTCGTCTCACCTACGGAATAAGACGGGAAATTATAATGATGCATATATCTCTTTGCCTTGTCATTTTCATCAAGTCCGTCAATCCTCTGTACCTCTGACAACGGAGCCAGCGTACATACATTACAGATCTGAGTCTGTCCACGGGTGAACATCGCGGAACCGTGTACTCTGGGGATGATATCTACTTCTGCCGCAAGCTTTCTGATCTGTGTCAGCTCCCTGCCGTCCGGACGTTTATGATCCTTTAAGATCATCTTTCTGACAGTCTTCTTCTGATACTGATACAGCGCTTCGCCTAAGATGGCAAGCCACTCTTCATTCTCTGCAAATGCTTCTTCCATCTTTGCCCTGATATCGCGGATATTCGCTTCCCTTACCTGCTTCTCATCCGTAAATACAGCTACTTCCATCTCTTCCGGCGTTACAAGCTTCTTCATGGCGTCAAACATCTCTTCCGGAATCGCGCAGCTGGTATATTCATGCTTTTCCTTACCAACTTCCGCCACAATATCATTGATCCACTTAATCAATGACTGGTTGATATCGTGCGCCTGATAGATCGCCTCAAGCATCTTCGCCTCCGGCACTTCATTGGCGCCGGCTTCGATCATGATCACTTTTTCCGCCGTAGATGCAACTGTAAGCTGCATATCTCCGTTTCTCCAGATCTCCTGGCTCGGATTGACGATCAATTCTCCGTCAACCAGTCCCATCTGTGTCATTGCACAGGGACCGCAAAACGGAATATCGGAAATACATGTTGCGATCGCGGAACCGATCATAGCCACCAGCTCCGGACGGCACTCCGGATCCACGCTCATAACCAGATTATTTAATGTTACATCATTACGATAATCCTTCGGGAACAACGGTCTCATCGGACGGTCGATTACACGGCTTGTCAGGACTGCATTCTCAGATGCCTTGCCTTCACGCTTATTAAATCCACCCGGAATCTTCCCTACGGAATAAAGCTTCTCCTCATATTCTACGGAAAGCGGGAAAAAGTCAATCCCGTCCCTCGGCTTTTCTGATGCGGTCGCGGTAGATAATACGGTCGTATCACCATAATGCATAAATGCGGCGCCATTCGCCTGTGCGGATACTCGTCCGATATCAACGCTTAAAGTACGTCCGCCAATCTCAATACTAAATGTCTTGTACATTTGTTTTCTCTCCTTTACTCAACCATAAAAGCGGATAATGAGACTTTTGTCCCATATCCGCCTTCTCTTCTCACATTATTTTCTGATTCCGAGACGCTCGATTAGGGAACGGTATCTTTCGATATCCACTCTCTTAAGATAATCCAAAAGGCCACGTCTCTTACCAATCATCTTATACATACCGCGTCTTGAATGATGATCCAGAGGATGCTCCTTCAAATGTGCCGTAAGCTCCTCGATCCTTGCTGTCAGTATAGCGATCTGTACCTCCGGTGATCCTGTATCGCCCTCTTTCGTTGCATACTTCGCAATCACTTCCTGTTTCTTTTCTGCTGAAATCATGATTTTTCCTCCTAATTGATATTCTGCCAGTCCGGGGTGACGGTCGGAGAAACCGGTCATCTCAGTCCTGGTTAATTGTGGTTCTGACCACACACTGATATATAATATCACAATACTTTCTTATTGTAAACCACCAATTTTTAATTTATGTTTTGCCGTTTTTGTCAGAAAAATGAGGGAGTTTTTCAAATATTACCACATTTTATTTATCCGATCGGTCATCCTGTCAATGGCTCTATATCAAAGCAACCTTAAAAGCTAAATGCCGCCCAGCCCCAATCCTCACCTGTTACGCTCAATCAAACAGACGGCCTATTCGAATAGGCTGACTGCCACATACGGCGTCCTGTAATTCACGCTGGAGATCCGTATGCCCGTTGACGGGCTGCTGGCGTGGATGACCTGTCCATTGCCGATATACATCGCCACATGGTTGATCGATCCGCCTTTCGTATAAAATACGAGATCTCCCGGCTGCATCTGTGACAACGAGACTCGCCGTCCGCAATTCGCCTGCGCTCTGGAAGAATGTGGCAGGGAAATGCCGTATTTCGCATACAGACTTAGGACAAATCCGGAACAGTCCGCGCCTCTGGTCAGGGAAGTGCCTCCCCATACATAAGGATTGCCGACAAACTGTTTCGCATACTGGCAGATATCCNNACTCCTTCGCCATACAAAAGCTCAGACATCGTGATTGCCGTGGGCAGCTTTTCCCCTACCGAAACATACTCTGCCGAAACATAAGCAGACTCTCCGTCCAGATCGATCTCTACCCAGCCGTCCAATAAAGAACGCACTTCAAGCACCTCGCCATAAGGAACGGTGGTGATCACAGGGCACTCCACATTCGGCTCCTCCCTGACACGCAGGACTTCTGTCGTCACGCTGGCAACCGGTTTGACGATCTGCTGCGCCCTGACCACTGCCATGGCTCCCGTCAGAAGATAGTCGACGCTGACATATCCTTCCAGTTTTCCGGACGTGATATGCGCCCAGCCATCCGTGATCTCTAATATCTCGCAGGCTGCGCCATTGCTCATTTTACCGATCAGCTTTCCGTCTTCTCCGGGCGTCTCCCGTATATTCAGATGATTGTCTACATTTGCGAGACCGAGGTTTTGATACCCCCAGTATTCCGTAGGTCCATCCCAATTCTCCAACTCCTCCGTTGTGATCTGAAACGCCTGTTCCGCGCCGGCTGTTACCATATCCTCCGTAGATGATTTGATATCACTCTCCCCGGCAACGGTATTCCACTCCACAACATATACCTCAGTCGTCCGTTCCCCCGCCACATCTGCCGCGTCTATATTGATTTGCGGTGAAACCGTCACGCCGAATGTATCACCTATCTCCTGATGTTCCTCCGGCGTCGTTGTAAAAGCTATCGACCCAAGAAACACCGTCATGATCATTATCCATATACTGCAATATCTATAATATCTATATTTCATGTAGATCACCATATCTTCCCGCAGCCTTTGGACTGCAAACGCAAAAGTAAAAAACAGGGCTTTACATTTGTTACAAAATTGTTACGCAAATGTTACACCCTATTATATCTATCCTTCTCCAAAACGTCAAGTCTTGGTTTTTTCCGTTCTTAAACAGCCTGTATCTGTGCCTCCTGCACCGTTTCCTCATGATCTCCTCTTGTAATATACAGCGCAATATTCAACGCGTGATCAGCAACACGCTCCAGACCGGCAGCGACANNATCCGAAAAGAGCATCCCCGCTTCCGGCGTGCAATTCTGCTCCGTCAGCCTGTCAATATGATTTTTCTGCAGTTCTTTTTCTTTGGCATCGACTTTACTTTCCAGCTCATAAAGCTCTGTCACCGCCTTATCAATGCCTGCAGCACTGCCTGTCCCCGGTATCACCTTCAAGGAACGCTCCAACATGGCGTTGACCAGCTCCAGCATCCCTGCAAGCTCCCCTTGTGCCTCATTGCTGAATTCCACACCCAATTCTTTTCTCCTGACTGCCATATCTGCAATATTCTCTGCATGATCGCCGATCCGCTCGATATCATTGACCACATGGAACAATGCACCCAAGCCCTGCAAATCTTCGATCGGCAGCGTAGATTGATTGATCTTCACAAGATAATGCGTGATAGCATGACTTAAGAAATCAATATTTTTTTCCATCTCATATACTTTCTGGATGTCTTCTTCATCCAGCGTGATCAGGGCATTCATTGCGCGATTCAGATTATCGCTCGCCAGAGAAGCCATACGCTCCAGCTCCTTTAAGCCATTGACAACTGCCGTGGAAGGATTTAACAATACCTTATCACCAATATATTTCAACTGGAAGGTATCCAGATATCCCACCTTCTGATCCTTGCCCGGCACCAGCAGACAGGCAAGCTTTACGATACCACCGGAGAATGGCAGCAATACAAGCACCTGCACCACCTTAAAGATCGTATGCGCATTAGCCACAAAACGTCCGTCATCCGCCGAGAATGAATGCAGAAAGGCTGAAACCTGCGTCATGAACAGTTGCAAGACGATAAACATCAGGATCGTTCCTATGATATTAAACAACAGATGGATCAGCGCCGCCCGCTTCGCCTCCTTATTGCCTGCCAAAGAAGCGATCAATGCCGTTGCACAGGCGCCGATATTACATCCCAAAATGATGTAAAGACAGATATTGCTGTCAACAAAAAGCCCCTGCTGTGCCATCAGCAGAACGACCGAAACCGTTACGGAAGAGCTCTGTACGATTGCCGTGAGCACCATACCCACCAGGATCGCGATCACGGGATTGGTCAGTCCCTGCAAGGTGCCTACGATCTGTTCCGATTCCTTCATTCTCTCCATTGCGGAGGACATCATGGCGATTCCCATAAAAAGAACGCCAAAGCCTACTACAACATCCCCGATCTTTTTTACCTTCTGATCTTTGGAAAACATTGTCGCGATGACGCCTCCCAATAAAAACAACGGCGCATATCTTGAAAGGTTAAAGGAAACAAGCTGACCGGTAATGGTCGTACCGATATTGGCGCCGAAAATGACGCCGGCCGCCTGATAAAGATTCATCAATCCTGAATTGACAAAGCTGACCACCATGGTTGTACATGCGGACGAGGATTGGATAATGCCGGTAAAGACAATGCCCACGATCATGCCCATGACACGATTGGTCGTAAACATCTCCAATATCTTTCTCAGCTTCTCGCCGGCTGCCTTCTCAAGTCCCTCGCTCATCTGTGACATTCCGAGCAGGAACAGCCCAAGACCACCCGCCAATGATAATATTTCCGCGATACCCATGGTATTCTCCATCATCAGGGCGCGGGATACACTCCCTCCCCTGCATTACTAGAATAATCTTCCAAAGATAATTTTATCGAAAATCCCCATGGAATACAAGTACGGTAATTTATTTTCTCTATATCCATCAAATAATTATGAAAAACGACATAAATTTTGGTTATATTTAGGAATGACCTGCTATTCCAAAGAACCTTTCAGCCCTCTCCACATCCTGCCGGATCTGCTCCATCAGCTGCTCTTTTCCCGCAAATTTCTTCTCAGGTCTGGCGTATTCCAACAGCTCCACCCGCACCGGAAGACCGTATGCCTGTCCCTGATAATGAAATGCAAATGTTTCCACCGTCACTTCTTCCCCGTCATGCACGGTAGGCTTTCTGCCGATATTGGTCACTCCCTGATACCATGTTCCTTCGATATCCACCTGACTATGATATACTCCAAACGGCGGCAGGAGCTTTTCCTTCTCCGGCACCAGATTCAGGGTCGGGAATCCTAATGTCCTCCCGATCTCCGTACCATGTAGTACAATTCCTTCCACACAATACCAGCTGCCCAGATATACCCTTGCCGCCTTCATATCTCCCAGTTCCACGGCCTCTCTGACTCTGGAGGAGCTGATCTCCTTTCCGCCCACACCTACTTTTTCTATCTGTCTTGCTTCGTAGTGATATTTTGCGGCATACTGTCTCAAAAGCGCAAAATCACCTTTTCCCTGCTTTCCGAAGGAAAGGTCGGGTCCCGCCACAACCAGCTTTACATGCATACGTTCCACCAGAATCGACGTGATATAGTCAACCGGTTCTATCGCGGCCGTCGTCAGATCCAACGGATATTCCACAAGATAATCAATGCCTGCCTCTTCCAGATATCTTCTTTTCTCCGCTCTGGTGCTGAGTGACTGAAACTGCCTGTCAAAAGGCTGCGATGCTTCCCCCTGTCCGAAAACCACTGCCGGCAGGGGATAAAATGTAAAAACGGCCGCCTTCAGCCCATGCTTTTTAGCGTCCAGTATCTCCCGAAGAAGTGCCTGATGCCCTAAGTGTATGCCGTCAAATTTACCGATGGCGACTGCTGTTTCTTCCTCTATATGAAGTTGTTCCATGCTGTCAATGATCTGCATGAGGGGTAGGGTTCTCCTTTTATTTTTATCTCTTACTTCTATTGTTTATTACGATCAGTCTGTATGCGGAAACATTTTATCCGGCATAAACAGACCTTCCTGCGCATGATATCTGTAGATGGCTGCCAGCGCTCCCTCCGCGTCATATACCCAGTACCGCTGCCCGGAAGACGGCGCGCTCTGCCCTGTTTCACAAAACAGCTCCGCACCCATCGGATTACCATTATCGATCTTCTTCTTTCCCTCAGGGCGTACTGTCAGTTTCGGATAATCAAACGCGCTTTCCAGCGGCTGCACGATGCTTTCAAGTCTGCCCTGATCGCGCGCTTCTTCAATCTCCCGCAGCGTCAGAGCATCTTCTATCCCATAGCTGCCGGAACGGGTCCTTAAAAGATGCTCCATACAGCCCCCGCAGCCCAGCTTTTCCCCGATATCCCGACACAGAGTCCGGATATACGTACCTTTGCCGCATTTGACACGGTATGTCACTCTGGGAAGCTCCACCGAACAGATCCTGATCTCATGGATCTCTACCCTGCGTCCTTTGCGCTCCACCGTCTTTCCTGCTCTGGCAAGCTCATAAAGACGTTTTCCCTCTACTTTTAAAGCCGAATACATCGGCGGGATCTGCTCATATACGCCGACAAAATCCATGATTGCCGTCCTGACCTCTTCTTCCGTGCAGTTCACCGGACTCTCCGATAAGACAGTCCCCGTTGTATCCTGTGTATCGGTAGTCTTTCCCAGCAGAAGAACCGCTTCATATTCTTTCGTTTTGTCCGTCAGAAGCTCGCAAAGTTTTGTCCCGTTACCTAAACAAACCGGAAGCACGCCCTCCGCCGCAGGGTCAAGTGTTCCGGTATGTCCGATCTTTTTCTGTTTCAATATGCCGCGGAGCTTTGCCACCACATCAAAAGAGGTATAACCCGCTTCTTTATATACATTGATAATTCCGTGTATCATAACGCTGCCGAAAATCAACTCCATTTCAAAACATTTATGCGGTGATCTGCTTTGAGATCATCTCCACCAGCTTATTTTCCAATGCCACAAGCTCCATCTGCGCATCAAATCCTGATGCCCTGACATGACCGCCGCCGCCAAATTCCACCGCAATCTTTGCCACATCCACCAGATCGGAAGATGCCCTTAAACTGCATTTAAACTGTCCTTTTTCTTTTTCATAGATAAATGCCGCACATTCGACGCCTTCCGTGATCCTCAGTTGATTGACAACCCCTTCAAAATCTTCTTTTTTAGCGTTGTACGTTTTCATAAAATTATAATCAGCTACGCCGATGATGATCCTGCCATCCATAAACCTGCGGCTGTCTAATACGATCCTGCTGAGAATCTGATTCTGCAGATATGTCTTTTCAAAAAATGTTTCATCAATTAGTTTGGGAAAATCAAAGCCGTATTCCAACAGCTCCGCCGCCACACGCATCGTCTTTGGTGAAGTATTGGAAAAATGAAACACGCCGGTATCATGCGCTATCCCCATATAGAGAAGCTGCGCGATCACATCATCCAGATACGACCGGTCAATCACATCATAGATGAGCTCGCTGGTCGCGCTTACATCCGGCAGCACATGATTGACCATGGCATGATCCGCCTGATTGCTGATATGATGATCGATATTGATCGTCTTTTCCGCCCTCTTATATAAGTCCAGCACTGCGCCCATCCGTTCCGGCACCGTATCCAAAGCGACAAATACATCTACCGCCTCCCACTCCCGGTAATCCTCCTCGGAACAGATATATCCGATTCCCGGAATATTGCGGAACGAGTTGCCCGGACGTTCCAAAAAAACATAGATATCCGCCTTCGGAAGTCGTTTTTTCAAGTAAAAATACAATCCCAGACATGCGCCGATGCAGTCACCATCCGGCCGGATATGTCCCCCGATCCCGATCCTCTGATACGATTTTACTTCTTCGTATATCTCCATGCCGCAATCTCCCCATGTGAATCTTCATTACCACATTCTGTATCCTTTTCGGATCCTGCTATCCAACAATATGACATCATTCTCAGACATATAATCTGCTTATCGTCCGGCATCAGCCATCTTCTCCTTCATCCGCATGAGACAATCCCCTGTTCGCTTCTTCAATCAGCTTCGACATATGATTGCCATACTCAATGCTTTTATCCAGATAAAATCTCAGTTCCGGCGTATTGCGGAGATTCAGCTGTCTGGCAAGCTGATTCTTCATATATCCTTCCGCGCTCTTTAAGCCTGCCAGCACATCCTTTTCCTGCTCCGCGGAGCAATATGCGCTGACCCAGACCTTACAGGTCTTTAAGTCCGGCGCCACCTGTACATCCACGACTGAAGTAAACTGCGGAACTCTCGGATCCTTGATCCCGCTCCGTATCACTTCCGCAAGAACCTTTTGTACTTCGGCATTTATCCTTGTGTTCTTGACACTATTCTTTCTCAATTTCTAAAGCTACCTCTCAAATTCATTAATACTTCTTAGGTAATTGCGAAACTCCGGCAAAATTCTTTCCTATTGCGCATCATTGACAATTTATCGCTATTACCTGACTTTAAGTTCTCGGCACTTCAACCATGATATACGCTTCTACGATATCAAGCTCCTGCATCTGGTCAAAATTCTCAAATACCAGACCGCACTCATAGCCTGCCTTGACTTCCTTTACGTCATCCTTAAATCGCTTGAGGGAAGCCAGCGCGCCTTCATAGATCTGCTCACCCTCTCTGCTGATCCTGATCTTGCAGTTTCTCTGGAACTCGCCATCCAATACAAATGCGCCGGCAATATTACCGATCTGGGAAGCCTTGAAGATCTGCCGCACTTCCGCATGACCGATGATCTTTTCCTCAAAGATCGGATCCAGCATACCCTTCATGGCTGCTTCAATATCCTCAATCGCCTGATAGATAACCTTATAAAGCCTCAGATCAACGCCCTCACGCTCTGCCGTCTGCTTCGCCATCACATCAGGACGCACGTTAAATCCGATGATGATCGCATTGGATGCGCTCGCAAGGATGACATCCGATTCATTGATCGCGCCAACGCCGCCATGGATCACTTTAACCACGACTTCATCATTTGACAGCTTCAGAAGTGACTGTTTTACAGCTTCCACACTGCCCTGCACATCCGCTTTGATGATCAGGTTCAATTCCTTCAGGTTGCCCTCCTTGATCTTAGAGAACAGATCATCCAATGACATCTTAGCCTTTGTGTCTTCCAGAAGCTTCACCTTATTCTGCGCGATAAATGTCTCCGCATATGTCTTTGCCTCTTTATCGTTATCATGGCAGATAAAGATCTCACCGGCATTGGGGACATCATTTAATCCCAATATTTCGACCGGCGTGGAAGGAAGCGCTTCTTTGACGCGTCTTCCCTTATCATCCACCATCGCCCTTACCTTGCCGTGCGATGCGCCTGCTGAAATAAAATCTCCGACATGAAGCGTACCCTTCTGCACCAGAACGGTTGCCACCGGACCGCGCCCCTTATCCAGCTCCGCCTCGATCACAAGACCTCTTGCGCGGCGGTTCGGATTGGCTTTCAACTCCAGCACGTCCGCTGAAAGCAGGATCATCTCCAGAAGCTCTTCAATGCCTTCTCCCGTTTTAGCGGAAACATTGGCAAAAATCGTCGTGCCGCCCCAGTCTTCTGAAATCAGTTCATGCTCTGACAGCTCCTGCTTCACGCGATCGATATTTGCTCCGGGCTTATCAATTTTATTAACCGCAACCACAATCTCAATGCCTGCAGCCTTTGCATGATTAATCGCTTCCACGGTCTGCGGCATCACACCATCATCCGCCGCAACCACAAGGATTGCGATATCTGTAGAGTTCGCTCCGCGCATACGCATGGAGGTAAATGCCTCATGTCCCGGCGTATCCAAAAACGTGATCTGTCTTCCATCGATCGTTACCGTATAGGCTCCAATATGCTGTGTAATACCGCCTGCTTCCCGGTCAATAACGTTCGTCTTACGGATGGCATCCAGAAGCGAGGTCTTACCATGGTCTACATGACCCATAACACAGATAACCGGCGGTCTGGGAACAAGATCTTCCGCATCCTCCTCTTCTTCCTTTAACAGCTCCGCAATCACGTCAATCTTTTCTTCACGCTCGCACATGATCTCATAATCAAGCGCAATCTCCTCCGCACGTTCAAAGGAGATCTCCTGATTGACGGTCACCATCTCACCCTGCAAAAACAATTTTTTCACAATGG
>DLOQ01000004.1:475-11470 GCA_002479655.1 Lachnospiraceae bacterium UBA7480 | reverse complement strand
TTTCTTCTCCGGCTTGATGAAACGTCCGGCCTTGTTGTTCCGCCCTTTTCCTAAGGTAAAATCGCCGTCATCTTCATAAAGCTGATCTTTCTTACTTCTCTTATCCTTATCCTGGCTGTTGTTCCTTCTCTCTTCGCGGTGTTTTTCCGTAGAATCCGTAATCGGCGTCTCTGCCGCAAATGGTTTACCGCCCGGTCTTGCCCCCGGTCTCTGGAATCCTCTCTGATCCCCCGGTCTGCCGCCTCCAAAACGATTATTATTGCCACGGGAAGNNCCCTCGCCATTTCCGCGGAAACCGCCTTCCCCACGGGGTCTGTCTCCGCTTCTGGGCGGCTTATTGCGATCGTGAAATCCGCCACCCTGTACGGAACGCTGCTCATCCTGACGTCCTGCCGGATAAGGTCTGCCGGCTCTCTGGCTCTGTACAGGTCGTTCCTGTCCGGAANNCTAACTTCTATCCTGTGTCTCGCGTGGCTGCATCTGCTCTGCCGCATCACGCGTTTCTGCCACGGCAGCCTTTTCCTCCTGCCGGACTTCCTGATCATGCTGCGTACGTCTCTTTTCTTCCTGCATCATACGATTGGTCACAGCGGCAGCACGATCTACCATATTCTCCCTTGGCTTGATGGGACCATTAACACGTCCGAAACGATCCGGCCGCTGTCCCCCACCGGGCTGACGATACGAACCCTGTCCCCGCCGATCCCCCTGCTNNCCCTGCTGCATGGAACGACCGCCCTGACGATTTTGCGGATCACCACTTACAATAATGACATTTTTCTTTTTTAGTGATTTCGTCTGGGCATTATTTTCCGGCTGTTTCACTGCCGGAACTGCTGCTCCGGGAGATTCCGCAGATGTTTTTTCCGCTATAGCATCAGCGTCAGCAGCCGATTTTTCGGATAAAGGCTTTGCGGCATCCGGAGTTTTTGCGGCATCTGCTGTCCTAGCTGCATCTACAGGCGTTTTTTTCATTTCCTCTTTTTTAGGATCTCCCTTTGGTGCTTCCGATGCATCAACACGCCGATATCCCAAAGACGCAAGCTTGCTGATCAGCATGCTTTCTTCCTCTTCTGAAAGATTGCTCTGCGCCTTCTTATTTTCGATCCCCTGCTCCTGCAGCAGCTCCAATACCTTGCTGTTTTCCAACTCGATATATTCCTTTGAAAAAATACTGATTCTTTTTGCCATATAACCTGCTATCTCCTTTCAGCTGCGAAAGATCTTTTTCTTCCACATTCCCTCCCGTTATTTTTCGGAAGCATCTATCTGCTTCATGATTTCCCCGGCCAGTCCATGGTCGGTCACTGCAATAGATACTCGCATTTCTTTACCGATCGCGTGTCCCAGTTCTTCCCCCGTACCGTAAAACGCAATCGGTATCTGCCGGTATTCGCACATATCGCCGAATTTTTTTCTTGTATTCTCCGATGCGTCTGCCGCAATGATGACAAGGCACGTTTTTCCCGACTTAATGCTGTTTTCCACGATAAAGCCGCCGCTGACCACATGACCGCCCCGCTGCGCAAGACCCAGCAGTGAATATATTTTATTTTGTATCACTTAAAGCAAACTCCTTCTCCAATGCTTCATATACGGAAGACGGTATTGCCATCTGAAATGACCGTTCCAAACCTTTTCCTTTGATCGCTTTTTTCAGGCATTCTCCGTTCTTACAAAGATATGCGCCCCTACCGTTT
Organism: Lachnospiraceae bacterium UBA7480; assembly: GCA_002479655.1. GTDB lineage: Bacteria > Bacillota > Clostridia > Lachnospirales > Lachnospiraceae > NK4A136. The sequence continues at coordinate 9,770 of DLOQ01000004.1, read as the reverse complement.
TTCTTTCCGGTAAGATCAAGGGATATCTCCCCCGATGTCTCCCTGAGCACACGCATCAGTTCTTTTTTTTCTTTCATTTCTCCGCAGCCGATACATTTACGCTGTGGCGTCTTTCTGGTCTTCATATTGATAACCATACCCTTATCTACTCTTCTCCCTCCGGATCACCGGTTCCTTCGGACTCCATATACTCGGCATATTCTTCGCTTTCGGCATCCATATAGGAATCATCATATTCTCCCTCTTCGTCATAGGAATCATATTCCTCATCATACTCTTCCATATCATCCCCCATATAATCCTCGATACGGAATCCGTAAGCATCCTTTGCCTGCGTTTCTGACTTGATATCGATCTTATAATTGGTCAGCTTGGCAGCAAGCCTTGCGTTTTGTCCGGCCTTGCCGATTGCTAAAGAAAGCTGTGCATCCGGTACTACGACATTAGCGGTCCTCTCCTCCGGATCTGCAAAGACATTGACAATCTCCGCCGGTGAAAGCGCATTGCGGATCAAATTGCCCGGATTCTCATCCCAGCTGATAATATCAATCTTTTCTCCATTTAACTCACTGACGATCGCTTTGGCACGATCTCCTTTGACACCGACGCATGCTCCTACCGGATCAACATTCGGATCTCTGGAATATACAGCCATCTTGGTACGGCTGCCCGGTTCTCTGGCAATGCTCATGATCTCTACCGTTCCATCCTGAATCTCCGTAACCTCTGCCTCAAACAGCCGCTTTACAAGATCGGGATGCGTACGGCTTACAGTGATTTTGGAGCCTTTGGATACATTGCGTACCTCCAGCACAAACACCTTGATCCTGTCGTTCGGTCTAAGGATCTCACCGGGAACCATCTCTGACTCCATCAGAAGAGCGTCCGCTTTCCCCAGATTAATGCTCCAGTTCCGTCCGATACGACGTTGTACCACACCCGTCATAATCTCTTTCTCTTTAGCATGGAACTGGTTATAGATAACATTTCGTTCTTCTTCCCTGATCTTCTGCGTGATCACATTCTTGGCATTCTGCGTGGCAATACGCCCAAACTCCTTAGAATTGATCTCGACATCCACCATATCGCCCGCCTTGGCATCCGGATTAAGCTTCTTCGCTTCCTCCAGGGATATCTCTATTGCAGGGTCCATAACGTCCTCTTCCAGCTCGATCACTTCCTTGGTCGCAATCACATGATAATCACAGGTATCATAATCAATATCGACACGGATATTGTCCGCGCTTTTAAAATGATTCTTACAAGCAGTAACCAAGGAATTACTAATCGCCTCAAACAGAGCCTCCTTACTGATCTCCCGTTCCCGCTCCAGAATTTCCAGCGCCTCCCGCAATTCCCTTGTCGCTTTCTCCCGCTCCTGTGCTTCTACTGCTGCTTTCTGCTCTCTTGCCATTTTTCTTTCCTCCTGATTAAAAGTCTATCTTTAACCGCACCTGCGCAATCTTGCTCCGTTCCAGTCCTATCTCTCTGCCATCCTCCGCCATGATCGTAATCTTTTGCTGATCATAGGCCTGCAGCACGCCTTCCAGCTCCTTAACGCCCTCTATGGGTTCAAACAGCTTGACCTCCACCATTTCCTGAAGGCTCTTTTCAAAATGTCTGTCTTTCTTCAGCTGCCTTCCCAGACCGGGACTGCTTACTTCAAGGATATAAGCATCCGGAATAAAATCTTCCCGGTCAAGTGCATCCGATAAAGCCCGGCTGACCTTTTCACAATCTTCGATCGTAACGCCGCCCGGCTTGTCAATATATGCCCTGAGATACCATTCCCTGCCTTCTTTGACATATTCCACATCGTAGATCTCTACCTGATACTCAGCGGCAACCGGCTCCAAAAGCGCCTCCGTCTTTGCCTCATATTCCCGTTTTCCGGCCATGTCAATCCTTCCTATTCTCTGCCACTCAAGCNNCATCCGTCAGCTCTGCTGACATTTTTCCTTCAGATGCCTGTGTGCATAAATAAGAGTAGGCTTTCGCCTACTCTTGTCAACCACCTACACTACTTTATAAAGTATATCACTAATTTCCATCAATTGCAAGTACTTTTTCCATTTTATTACAGATTATGATTTCGGGGATCAGTGTAATCCCAGAAACGGCGACCGGTAAAGCGCCATCCCCGCAAGATCCTCCTCTATACGGAGAAGCTTGTTGTATTTTACCACACGGTCACTTCTGCAGGGCGCGCCGGTCTTGATCTGTCCGGCATTTAACGCCACCGCAATATCCGCAATCGTCGCATCTTCGGATTCACCGGAGCGGTGGGAAATCACTGCCCGATATCCCGCACGGTGGGCACATTCCACGGCATTAAACGCCTCCGTCATCGTACCGATCTGATTGACCTTGACTAAGATTGCATTGGCAGCGGCAAGTTCGATCCCCTGCTTTAACCTTTTTTCATTTGTAACAAACAGATCGTCGCCAACCAGCTGCACCCTGTCACCAAGCCGTCTGGTCAGCTCCACCCAGCCATTCCAGTCTTCTTCATCCAGACCGTCTTCAATGGATCGGATCGGATATCGGTCGCAAAGCTTCACGTACATATCGATCATTTCCTCCGTGGTACGCATCACGCCGGTTTCTTTGGTATCCGATACCCCCGCATAAACACCTTCCTTTTCATTAGCCGGATCGATGCCGCGTTCTTTTTTCAGGATCTCGGATTCACCGGGGAAATAATACATACCGGAATTTTCCTCATGAAGCTCAGACGCCGCAGCATCCATTGCAAAAACCACATCACTGCCGCACGCATAACCCGCGTCTGTCACAGCCCGCGTCAGATAATCAAATACTTCAAAGGCATCTTTAAGATCCGGAGCAAAACCGCCCTCGTCGCCGACGGCTGTCGCTTTCCCGTCCTTCGCCAGTATCTTCTTTAAGCTGTGATAGATCTCCGTACCCATACGCAGCGCGTCGGAAAAAGAATCAGCGCCTACCGGCATGATCATAAATTCCTGAAAATCAATAGTATTCTTCGCATGGACGCCGCCATTTAAAATATTCATCATCGGCGCCGGCAGGATCTTTGCATTGGTTCCGCCAAGATATCTGTATAATGGAAGGCCAAGCGCCTTGGCACATGCTTTGGCATTTGCCATAGATACCGCCAGGATCGCATTCGCGCCCAGTCTTTTTTTATTTTCCGTTCCATCCAGCTTGATCATCATCTCATCGATCAGCGGCTGGTTCAATCCGGTTTTTCCGAGCAGGCATTCCCTGATCTCCGTGTTTACATTCCTGACCGCATGGAGAACGCCTTTACCGCCATAGCGCTTCCCCCGTGTCGTTCTGGTATCTCCTGTGACGGAATCCTCCTGTTCCAGCATGCTGTCCCTAAGCTCCACCGCTTCAAACTTGCCCGTCGATGCGCCGGACGGCACGATCGCCGAACCCGTATAACGGTTGCATACCGTCACCGCAGCCTCTACTGTCGGATTGCCTCTGGAATCCAGCACTTCCCTGGCATGCACATCCGTAATTTCCAATTCATGCATAAAATAAAACCCTCCGAATCGTTTTTAATTATTGTTTACGATTTGGAGGGTTATATACACTTATTTTTAATCTTATGCCTTCTTTACAAGCAGCGACTTTCCGGTCATTTCCGCCGGCTGCTCCTTGCCCATGATCTGGATCAGTGTCGGAATGATATCCGCCAGACATCCGCCTTCGCGGAGCGTATAAGCGGAATCATAATTCACAAGGATAAACGGCACCTGATTGGTCGTATGCGCTGTAAACGGCGCTCCCGTCTCATAATCCACAAGCTGTTCCGCATTGCCGTGATCCGCACAGATAAACATTGCGCCGCCGTTTCTCTTGATGGCTTCCACTGCGCGTCCGACACATTCATCAACTGCCTCTACCGCCTTGATCGCCGCGGCTTCCACGCCGGTATGTCCTACCATATCAGGATTCGCAAAGTTGATAATGATAACATCATACTTACCGCTGTCAATTGCTTCTACCAGTTTATCGCAGACACCATAAGCGCTCATTTCCGGTTTCAGATCATAGGTCGCCACTTCCTTTGGTGACGGAACAAGCACCCTGTCTTCGCCGGGATTAGGTTCCTCCACGCCGCCATTAAAGAAAAAGGTAACATGCGCATATTTTTCCGTCTCGGCAATACGTGCCTGCGTCATATGATTGGCCGCAAGCCACTCGCCAAAGGTATTGGTCACTGCGATCTTATGAAACGCGATCTCTTTATTCGGGATCGTCGGATCATACTCTGAAAAGCACACATACTTGATGTCCAATGTTTTCTCTCTTGCAAATCCCTTAAAATCGTCATCGCAGAATGCCCTTGTGATCTCCCTCGCACGGTCAGGTCTGAAGTTAAAGAAGATCACGGAATCCCCGTCTCCAATCACCGCTGTCGGCTTTCCGCCTTCCAGCACAACCGTCGGCTTAACAAATTCATCTGTTTCATCCCTGTCATAAGATGCCTGGATACCATCTGCCGCACTGTCCGCCGTCAGTCCCTCGCCTTTGGTCAGAGCAAGATATGCCTTTTCGACACGGTCAAAATTATTATCACGATCCATCGCATAGTAACGGCCTGTTACGGTAGCCACCTTGCCGACGCCGATCTTCTTCATCTCATCTTCCAGCGCGATCACAAAATCCTTGCCGCTTGCGGGCGGTGTATCACGTCCGTCCAAAAAGGCATGCACATAAACCTTAGAAAGATTATTCCTCTTTGCCAGCTCCAGCAGTCCGTACAAATGCGTATTGTGACTGTGAACGCCTCCATCGGACAGCAGTCCGAACATATGAAGCGCGGAATCATTCTTTTTACAATTCTCTACTGCATGCAGCAGCGCCGGATTCTCAAAAAATGTGCCATCCTGAATCTCCTTTGTGATCCTGGTCAGCTCCTGATATACGATACGACCCGCTCCCATATTCAGGTGACCGACTTCCGAATTGCCCATCTGACCATCGGGAAGCCCGACTGCCATACCGCTGGCATTCCCTTTCACAAAAGGATATTCCGCCATCAGCTTATCCATCACCGGCGTCTTTGCCTGTTTTACCGCATTTCCTTCCGTCTTGTCATTCAGACCGTAACCGTCCAGAATCATCAATACCGTTGTTTTCTTAGCCATCTTTATTCTCCTTCTTTCTTTATGATTTTTAACTTAGTTGATATTTTTCTTCAAATTGCTCCACCGGCATCGGCTTATCAAAATAATACCCCTGGAACATATCGCAGCCGGCAGTCTTTAAGAATGCAACCTGTTCTTCTGTCTCTACGCCTTCTGTAATGACGGCAATGCCAAGCTTTTTCGACATCGCGATCATCGCGTCCATGATGATACGGCTCCGCTCCTGATGCTCCGTCTTTTTCAAAAATCCCATATCCATCTTGACGACATCAACATTCATATCCTTTAACGTATTCAGGGACGAATAACCGCTTCCGAAATCATCAATCTCTATATGGAAGCCAAACTCCCTCAGCCTGTCTAACAGTTTTAACTGTTTACTCATCTCTGTCATAACCGCCGTTTCCGTAATCTCCAGCTTCAGATTCTTAGGCGCGATCTCATGTTTCTTTACCAATCCGGTAAATGTCTCATAAAGATCGATATAATAAAAATCTTTTGCCGAGATGTTGACAGAAATATGAAGATCCTCCCTGCCCATCTTCTTCCATTGCGCCAGCTGCCGGCAGGCAAGCTCCCATACACACATATCCAGCTTATGAATATATCCCGTCTGCTCAAACAATGGGATAAACGCAATCGGCGGGATCAGTCCGTCAACAGGATGTACCCAGCGCACCAATGCCTCCGCTCCCAGCAGCGTGCCGTCCGCAGCGATCTGCGGCTGAAGATATATCCGAAACTGCCCGTCCTCCATTGCTTCTTCAAAACCGCTGAGCAGCTTTTTCTCTTTGTGAAGCTGATCTCCCAGCTTCTCATCATAATATGCCGCGTATTTCTGATAATCCTGTTTTATGGACTGAATCGCCATCATGCCTCGGTCGCACATCACCGAAACATCCATGGCAGGATCCGTAATGAAATATATTCCCAGCTGGATATGGACATGATAAACATCGTTCCCGCCCTTTTCAGCGGCTGTCTTAATATAATTGGTTATCCTCTGTTCATCAAAACGATCCACCGGCATACATACCGCAAATCTGTCACCTGACAAACGTCCGTATACAATATTCTCTGAATATTCCTTCCGCATTATTCCGGCAATCTTGATCAAAAGTTTATCTCCGGCTTTCACACCGAACATTTCATTGTACAATTTAAAATCTTTGACATCCACACACATAATGCAGCGCTTCGTATCGGGATCGTTTTCCAATACCATATGCGTCTGCTCCATAAATCCGGCCCTGTTATATATTCCAGTCAATTCGTCATGCGTTGCGCGGTAGAGTTCCCTCTCGTATTTTGTGATTTCCTCCGTCATATCCACGATACTGAAATATGCGCCGACAAAATTTCCATCATCGTCCAGCAGCCTTTTAAACTTTGTTTCGTAATAGCTGATTTTCTCCCCCTCGATCTGCTGCTCCCGCCATGTTGTATCCACCAACTCCTCATCGCCCTGTTCTTCCAGCCAATCCGCATAATAATTTTCAAAAAACTCATAACCCTTACATTGCTCCTGCCCAAACAGACGCTTTGCCATATCATTGACATAGATACAGTTTCCCTGCAGGTCAAAGCAGAGGATGCCCATACTCATATCCTTAACGGAAAAGGATAGCAGTCTCGCCGTCAGTCCTTTGGGAATATATAAAAGTCCGAAATAACCGATCGCAATCGCTAAAAGAACATAGAAAATAACGGAAATATCGATCGCGATATTTACAAATCGATAGAGGATATTGACTCCCAGAATGATCACAAAAGAATACAGGATCACATCATATTTTCTGCGGTACAGCTTTATTGTCTTCCTTGCTTTCACAAAAAATACACCAATAACAAACAACGCCATGGAATATACGATCAGGATATGAGAAAGATATCCCGGCATCTGGGTATGTACGGCATAACAGGAATACGAAAAAGCGCCCTGCTGTATTTCCGTCCATTCACAGTAAAATATATGTTTGAAATATAGATTCGCAAGCAAAGATACGGTATCCACAACGGAAAGGATCGAAAAAATCCTGACGACCGTCTTATCTTTCTCGAAATAACCGGTGTAATGTTTCGCAAAGTAGAATAAAGCGACAACCAGCCAGTCGGTAAAGGCAAAATAAAGTCCATGCATCAGCATTGCGAAATACTCCGCCCCAGGTGAAGCAAGCACCGCGGCTATATTGCAAAGCATGGTCAAAATGGCAACTGAAAACAAAAAACGCATCGTGTTGACGATCTCTTTCTTGATGCTCCCCATCTTCACGATACAGACAGCCATAAAAACCACTAATATCATCCCAGTGATGCAAAACCCCTGAAGCATATCTGTCCTCCGTCTTTTTCTGTCTTTGGCTCTCCTGCGGCTTTCACCTTAACTCATAATTATACATTAGGTAATTGCGAAACTCTGACAAAATTTTTCTCTATTGTGCATCATTGACAATTCATCGCAGGCAGGCAAGCGCCTGACTCCACATAAAGAAAATTATACCGATTTATTAGTTAACTGTCAAGAATTGGCAGTAAATCGGCATAGCCGTCCCATAGACCATCCAGAGCAGCATCAGGATCGTTCCCGCCATTGCAAGGATTACGGCTATCCTTATCACATTTCCCAGAATCACTGAGCGGTTCTCCCCGTCCGGATTCCCCGCTTTCCCAAGCGCAGCTTTCCGCACAAGCGCAGCCAGCCGTTCCAGCCCCTTCACAACATAGATCATAAGCGGCAGGAGTATCGGCATCATATATCTGCCCTGCGCCTGAAAATCTGAAGTATATGCATAATAAACAGCCAGGAATACCGGCATAATGATACAAAAGATCAGATTGGCATGAAAAAGCATCCTTTTCCACCCATGATGTTTTCTATAAACAGGGATCGTAATGATATACCCCATCAATCCGCCGTAAAAGAACAGCTTATAAAAACGGTAGATCCAGATATCCGCAAAAATAGACAAAGAACCGTACGCACCGACGAAGGAAGCATAGGCAATCGTCAGATAGTCTGTTTCCCTTATCATCTGCCGGAGTGTATATCCCATCTGCCGGTACGTCTGCGACGTCAATGGATTGACTTTATCCACCGCATACGCTTCCATCATTTTGTCTGCTGTGCGAAATCCGAGAATATCACCGTCATACAAAATATAACTGCGTACAAACCACCACGCCGTTCCCAATAAGATTACTGCCGTAATCGGCAGCGCATGGCGGACCATGTTCTTCCAATCATATGCAATCCTCCGTTTCTCCTGTACCGCCCCATCCGGCCTCCCGGCAGCGGGACCTGCAAAATAAGCAAGGCAAAGCAGAACCGCGCTGACGATATAGCTGTAAGCATTATAATAGGAAAGTGTACAGAATATCACGCCTGCGCATAAAATACCGCTGTTGGAAACACAAAATCCATCCTGATAGATACTGACCAGCGCATATAAGATCAATGCGGTTGACAGCATTGCCATAGAATCCGTATTCACATACGTATGAAGAAACAAGCTTTGCGGCATAAACGTCACCAGAAAACAGAACAGCCAGTCCAGACAAATTTTTTTCGCTTCCTCATCAAAGATCCTGACTGCCAGTTTTCTGACCGTAAATGCCATAGCCACGCCAAACAGAACGTTTACAAAACGCGCACTGTATAACAAATATGCTTCCCTGTCCGTAAACAGGTTCACGAACCGCATTACCCACCCCATAAAAATATACGGAAGTACATTATAAAGCGCATAGGAAGAACCATATCCCGGAATACGGACTTCCTCATCATAAGCAGTGGGAAGTTTGCCATGTTCACAGATATACTGAGGGATAAGATACCTTGCGTGTTCATCCGGCGCATTGGCATAGACGGGCGGAGTGTCATATAACGGCTGCATCAATGCTATGGAAGATGCCACGATCAGAAAAATAAAAAGATAAAGCCCCATCAGCATCCGCTCTCTTCTATCCGTCTGTTCCATAAGTAAATCCCCGCTTTCCATTCTTCCCAGTAAGCCTTTCGTCCCTAGTTTGNNTTACATAACTCTTTGCTTGAATGTTAAAGAGGGATATTGCCGTGTTTCTTCTTTAGTCCGATCTTTAGCTTCCTTCTATTTTTTACAATTACTTCATAGATCTTATCTCTGGTCTGCTCCGGC
>DLOQ01000004.1:237-460 GCA_002479655.1 Lachnospiraceae bacterium UBA7480 | reverse complement strand
TGTATTCAAGGTATATAGAATATGTAAAAGATTATTTTAAAAAAATTATAATGCACACTTTTTCCAATCATAGTATGCTGCAATATCCATACGCATATTATATTGTCCATAACCGGTATCGTCAATACAAAACGGCATTTCAGCCGGAGGCAGTTAAAAGATTGGCTCTGCTGTGAGAAACCTTACAACAGTTGTAAGTGGTATTAGCGTATTTTCTTTGCTA
>DLOQ01000004.1:0-226 GCA_002479655.1 Lachnospiraceae bacterium UBA7480 | reverse complement strand
CAAATTTTACAGGTGGAAAACCTGACAAAAAATTATGGAAAAGGCGATAACAGAACAGAGGCGCTGAAAGGCATTACCTTTAGTGTATTAAAAGGCGAATTCTTAGGCATTATGGGCGCCAGCGGCTTCGGCAAAACCACACTGCTCAATTGTATTGCCACAGTGCTGAAACCGACATCCGGCAAGATCATCCTGCACGAAAAAGACTTATCCAGTTTTCGCGGCG
>DLOQ01000040.1:9148-10706 GCA_002479655.1 Lachnospiraceae bacterium UBA7480 | reverse complement strand
GGCAGCCGAACTGATCCGGACTTCTAAGAAGCCGTATATCTATCTGGGCGGCGGCGCGATCATTTCCGGAGCTTCTAAGGAAGTGGCGGAGTTTGCAAAGAAGATTGATTCGCCGGTCTGTGATACGCTGATGGGAAAGGGCGCGTTTAATGGAAATGATGAGCTTTATACCGGAATGATCGGAATGCATGGGACAAAGACTTCTAATCTGGGCGTCAGCCGGTGCGACCTTTTGATTGCGCTGGGAGCAAGATTCTCCGACAGGGTGATCAGTGATGCAAAAGCATTTGCAAAGAATGCCAAGGTGCTGCATATTGATATCGATGCTGCGGAGATCAACAAAAATATCAAGACGACGGCTTCCATTGTAGGAGACTTAAAAGAGGTCCTGATTAAATTAAATGCGAAATTGGAGCAGCAGGACCATAAGGAGTGGACGGATCAGATCAGGCAGATGAAGGCGGATATGCCGCTGACTTATCCGAAGAGCAAGTTGACTTGTCCATACATTATTGAGACGCTTGATAAAGTGACGGAAGGAAAGGCGATCATAACGACCGATGTCGGGCAGCATCAGATGTGGGCTTCCCAGTTTTATAAATATACGGAGCCGAGGACATTTTTATCCTCAGGAGGTCTGGGTACGATGGGATATGGTCTGGGCGCATGTATCGGCGCGAAGGTGGCAAGACCGGATAAGATCGTTTGTAATATCGGCGGTGACGGGTGCTTCAGAATGAATATGAATGAGCTTGCGACGGCTTCCAGATATAATATCCCGATCATCCAGATCATTATCAACAATCATGTGCTGGGTATGGTAAGACAGTGGCAGACGCTGTTTTATGAAAAGCGTTATTCGCAGACCATTCTGAATGACAATGTAGATTTTGNNTTATTCCCAGACTGTACTTCAGGACAAAGTGGATTATGTGAAGGTGGCGGAAGGACTTGGCTGTACGGCATTTCGGGTGACGACAAAAGAAGAGGTAGAACCGACCTTGAGAAAAGCTCTGGAAGTGGGCGGACCGGTGGTGATCGACTGCATCATCCAGGAAGATGATAAGGTATTTCCGATGGTGCCGGGCGGCGCGCCGATCAGCGATTCCTTTGACGCGGATGATCTGAAAGCGAGAGAGGGTTAAGAATCTCATAAGAAATCTTATAAGGTATCAGCGCGGATGTTATCCATATGATCTGCCACTTGACGCAGAAAGAAAAACAGAGTACATTATATTAGGTGATTTTAATATATATTCTTATGGTGAGATTTATCTGAAGACGCTGAAACATATTAATTTAGGAGGAGTAGAAAGATGGGAAGAGTGTACAATTTTTCCGCAGGACCGGCCGTACTGCCGGAAGAGGTATTGCAGGAAGCAGCAGATGAGATGCTGGATTATAGGGGAAGCGGTATGTCCGTGATGGAGATGAGCCACCGTTCCAAGACATACGATAATATTATCAAGGAAGCAGAGGCAGACTTAAGAGAGCTTATGAACATTCCTGATAATTATAAGGTGCTGTTCTTACAGGGCGGCGCAAGCCAGCAGTTTGC
>DLOQ01000040.1:0-9137 GCA_002479655.1 Lachnospiraceae bacterium UBA7480 | reverse complement strand
GGACAGTGGGCTAAGAAGGCTTATCAGGAGGCTCAGATCTATGGTAAGGCGAATAAGATCGCGTCTTCCGAGGATGAGACATTTTCTTATATCCCGGATTGTTCTGATCTGCCGATCTCGGAGGATGCTGATTACGTATATATCTGCGAGAACAATACCATCTATGGCACGAAGTTTAAGACGCTTCCGAATACCAAGGGAAAGACGCTGGTTGCCGACGTATCTTCCTGTTTCTTAAGCGAGCCGGTGGATGTGACAAAGTATGGCGTGATCTATGGCGGCGTACAGAAGAATATCGGACCGGCTGGCGTCGTGATCGTGATCATCAGGGAAGACCTGATTACGGAGGATGTTCTTCCGGGAACTCCGACCATGTTAAAATATAAGACGCATGCGGATAATGATTCCCTTTACAATACACCGCCCGCATACGGCATCTATATCTGCGGAAAGGTCTTTCAGTGGATCAAAAAGATGGGCGGTCTGGAAGCCATGAAGGAAAGAAATGAGAAGAAGGCAAAGATCCTTTATGATTTCCTGGACGAAAGCAAGCTGTTCAAAGGAACTGTCAGAAAGGAAGACCGTTCTTTGATGAATGTTCCGTTTGTTACAGGTGATGCGGACTTGGATGCAAAGTTTGTCAAGGAAGCAAAGGAAGCGGGATTTGAGAATCTGAAGGGGCACAGGTCAGTCGGCGGTATGCGCGCAAGCATCTATAATGCGATGCCGATCGAGGGTGTGGAGGCGCTGGTTGCTTTTATGAAGAAGTTTGAAGCCGAGAACAGCTGATGATGTATGCGGGAACAATATAGGAGAGCATATGGGATCAGATATGATCTTATGAAAGAATGATAGAAGAAGGAAAGGCAGGAATTGAAAGCATGTATAAGTATCATTGTTTAAATCCGATCGCACAGGTGGGTTTGGATGTTTTTTCAAAGGATTATGTAAAGACGGAGCAGTTTGACGAAGCGCAGGGGATCCTGGTCAGAAGCGCGGCGATGCATGATATGAAGCTGCCGGATAGTCTGCTTGCAGTTGCGAGAGCCGGAGCCGGCGTCAATAATATTCCGTTGGATCAATGCGCGGAGAAGGGCGTTGTCGTATTTAATACGCCGGGCGCCAATGCCAATGCAGTCAAGGAACTCGTGATCGCAGGTATGCTGCTGGGAAGCCGGGATATTGTCGGCGGTATCCAGTGGGTGGAAGAAGATCAGGATGATGAGAATATTGCAAAGGCAGTTGAAAAAGAGAAGAAGAAATTTGCCGGAACGGAGATCGAGGGTAAGAAGCTTGGCGTGATCGGTCTGGGTGCAATCGGCGTGAAGGTGGCGAATGCGGCGATCCATCTTGGGATGGAGGTCTATGGATATGATCCGTATGTATCTGTCAACGCGGCATGGAGCCTCAGCCGTGAAGTAAAGCATGTGGTTGATCTGAATGATATTTACAGTCAATGTGATTTCATCACGATCCATGTGCCTTTGATGGATACTACCAAAGGCATGATCAACGAGGAAGCCATCGGCATGATGAAGGACGGAGTGATCCTGCTTAATTTTGCGCGTGATCTCCTTGCGGATGAGAAAGCAGTTCTTGCCGGGCTCAAGTCCGGAAAGATCAGAAAATATGTTACGGATTTCCCGAATGTGACTACGGCAGGCGCGGAAGGCTGTATCGTGATTCCGCATCTGGGAGCTTCTACGGAAGAAGCGGAGGATAATTGCGCCAAGATGGCTGTGAAAGAAATGATGAATTTTATGGAGAACGGCAATATCGTCAACAGTGTGAATTACCCGAATGTGGATATGGGCGTCTGCACTTCACAGGGACGTGTGGCAATCTGCCATAAAAATGTGGCAAATATGATCACGAAGTTCACCGCGACATTTGGAGATCTTGGTATCAATATCGAAAATATGATGAATAAGTCCAAGGGAGAATATGCTTATACGATGCTTGACGTGGCAGGATTGGNNTATACGATGCTTGATGTGGCAGGAGTGGTATCGGATGATATCGTGGCAAAGCTGACCGCGATCGAGGATGTTATTAAAGTCAGAGTGATCAAATAAGCGAAGCTTCGGAACGATAACGTAAAATCCCACTCTGTTATGTCAATGGAGTGGGATTTTGTATGTTTATTTTATATTTTGTTTCCGTCCATAACATCGCCGTAGGTATTCATATTGCCCAGCGTGCTTTGGAACTTCCGCTCCAAGGTAACGCTTCGTTCTGTCGCGAGATCCATATAACGGATAAAAGTTTCTTCCACGGTGGAATTGTTTTCTTTGGCAAGTTCTTCCATGATCGGACGTAATTTTTCCAATTGAAAAGATACCTGGGTCTTCTGCGGGTCAATCCGNNATCGATCCCGTCCAGCACTTTGTCTGCATATTCATTGATACGGTCTAAAAAGATTTCATCTTCCTTAGTCATGGTGAAAGCGCTCCTTATGGTTGTTTTATATTATTATAATGGATTATAGTACAATTTAGGTATTTTGAAAAGCGGAATTTCTTGTGTTATGGTTTATTTTTTGTTAAAATAGATATGATTATCCGTCCGCAAGGAACGGAAGGTCATATTCTTATATTATTGACAAAAGAAAGGGATTTTTTATGGCAGACATCAGACCATTTCAGGCAATCCGTCCTGCAAAGGGACAGGAGGAGATCATAGCGGCGCTGCCGTATGATGTATATAATCGTGCGGAGGCAAGGGAGATCGTTCTTAAGAATCCTCATTCGTTCTTAGCGATCGACCGGGCGGAAACGCAGTTCCCGGAAGATGCAGATATGTATGCAGATTGTGTTTATGAGAAGGCTTCTTCCATGCTGAAAGAATGGCGGGAGGATGGGTTGTTTATCAAGGAGGAGAAACCTTGTTATTATATCTATGAGCTTACCATGAGCGGCAGGGTACAGACGGGAATTGTCGCCTGCGCCTCGATTGATGATTATCAGAATAACGTGATCAAAAAACATGAGAATACAAGAGCGGAAAAAGAGCAGGACAGGATCCGTCATGTGGATACCTGCAATGCCCAGACAGGACCTATTTTTTTGGCGTACCGCGCGAATCAAAAGATCGCGGATGTTGTTGCAAAGACAAAAACGCAGACACCGCTTTATGATTTTGTTGCAGAGGATGGCATCGGACACCGGGTATGGGTGATAGACAATATGGAGGATATTGCCTTGATGAAGGATTCCTTTGCTTCTATTGATGCGATCTACATTGCAGACGGACATCACCGCTGCGCATCTGCTGTAAAAGTAGGATTAAAACGGCGTGCAGCCAATACCAGATACACCGGAGAGGAAGAATACAATTATTTTCTTTCTGTGCTTTTCCCGGATAATGAGCTGATGATCATGGATTATAACCGCGTAGTGAAGGATTTAAATGGAATGACTGCGGATGAATTTAAGAAGAGACTTCAGAAGGTGTATGAGATCAGCGCGCCGGCGGATGCGCCGATCCGCCCGGAGAAGAAGGGTGAGACGGCAATGTATCTGGAGGGGAAATGGTATCTTTTGACGTTAAATGAAAATTTACGCAGTTCTGATCCGGTAGATGGACTGGACGTATCGATTCTGCAGAAATATGTATTGGCAGAACTTCTGGATATTCGTGATCCCAAGACGGATCAGCGGATCGATTTTGTAGGGGGCATCCGCGGACTGGAAGAACTGCAACGCCGTGCGACTTCTGACTGTGTTCTGGCATTTGCAATGTATCCGACGTCTATTGGCGAATTATTTGCCGTATCGGATGCCGGACTGCTTATGCCGCCCAAATCTACATGGTTTGAACCGAAATTGCGGAGCGGATTGTTTATCCATGAATTATAATAAATATGCAATATAAATGTAGTTATTTTGGGAATATAGATGCATTTTATAAATTTTAAATTAAATAATTATGATGAAAAGTAATTATACTTTCAGGAGGGATGCGGGATGAATAAAAAATTATATAACATGATGGATTGGGCGGCGATCGAGGAGATCGTTTATGCGGAATGTGATCATCCGCAGGAATATCTCGGAGCGCATACTGTCGGGAAACAGACATTGGTGCAGGCATTTTTCCCGGATGCCAAGGCGGTCAGCTTATATATCAATGGCTCAGAGGGGCAAAGGGGAAAGACCGTCAAAGAAGAGGTCAAGATGGACAGGGTAGATGATACCGGCTTTTTTGCGGCGCTGCTGTCCGGAAAAAACCGTAAGGATTATAAATATTATGTGCAGTATAAAGAAAAAGAAAAACGCGCGAAGCAGTTTGCGGATCCCTATAACTATGTGAACAATCTTTCAGAAGATGATGCGGAGAGGTTTCAGCTTGGTTCTCTGAATAACTCGTATGAGGTCATGGGAGCCCATATGACGACTGTTGATGGTGTCCGCGGATGTATGTTTCGCGTATGGGCGCCGAATGCGATCCGCGTCAGTGTTGTGGGAGACTTTAATGAGTGGAATGAAAAGATCCATCAGATGGTGCGCCTGTACAATTCAGGAATATTTGAACTGTTTCTGCCTGATGTGAAGGAAGGTGAAAAGTATAAATACGCGATCCTGATGCGCGGCGGTATCGCTTCCTTTAGAACGGATCCTTACAGCGTATTGCAGGAGCTGCGGCCGGACTGCGCGTCCATCGTCACGTCCCTGAAGGGCTTTAAGTGGCAGGATGAAGCGTGGCTTAAGGAAAGAAAGGGTAAGAATATCCATGAAGCCCCTATGAATCTTTATGAATGTTCTTTAGGCGCATTTGCTGATAAGATCAGGAAGCAGCAGGAACAAAATGATGAAGATGAGAAAACGGTCGATATGAAAATAATTGCCGGAGAGATGATTTCCTATGTCAAAGAGATGGGTTATACCCATGTGGCTTTGATGCCGGTTATGGAATATGCGCAGGACGAGACAGAGGGGTATCAGACATCGCTTTATTATGCGCCGACCAGCAGGTATGGAACACCGTGGGATTATCAATATCTGCTCAATGAACTGCATAAGGAACAGATCGGGGTGATCTTACAGTGGACGCCGAACTGTTTTGCGGTCAGCGAGGACGGCTTTGGCAGATATGACGGGACGTGCCTGTATGAACATGAAGATCCGAGGCGCGGCGTGGATCCGAGAAACGGTACGTTATTGTTTAATTATCAGAGACCGGAGGTCGCTGCATATCTTCTGGACAATGCGGTTTACTGGATCAGGGAATATCATGTAGACGGCTTTATGATTTGTGATACCGCGTCGATGCTGTATCTGGATTATTACCGTCAGCCCGGACAGTGGATTGCCAATATCTATGGCGGCAATGAGAATCTTGAGGCAATCGAGTTTATCAAGAAGTGGAATCGTCTGCTGCATAAGAAATATCCTGATGTGCTGACGATCGCAGAGGATGAAAGCGGCTGGAGCGGCATGACGGGAGAGGTGCAGGATGGCTGCCTTGGTTTTGATCTTTGCTGTAATCATGGCTGGAATCAGGATGTTCTGGGATATATGACATTTGATCCTATTGAGCGTCATGCGCATCATCATGAGCTGACGATGAGCATGATTTATCAGTATAATGAAGGCTATATCCTGCCGATCAGCCATAACAATACGAATTTCGGACAGGGCAATATCATTGACAGGATGCCCGGAGACCGGATCGACCGGATCAATAACATGAAGGTCATGTACGGTTATCTGATGACGCATCCCGGCAAGAAGCAGATGTTTATGGGACAAGAGTCGCTTTGGGGAGAGGAGGCAAAAGCCTTCCAAACTTATATGAAGGCATTGAATCATTTTTATCTGGAACATAAGGCGTGTTATGAACTGGATGAAAAGGAAGCCGGATTTACATGGATCAACAATATTTCAGCCAATGAGAATGTGGTTTCATTTGTCAGAAGCGGAAGGAAGGAGCAGGACCGGTTATTAGTTGTTCTTAACTTTGCAAATAGATCATACGAGAAATATAAGATCGGTGTGCCGGGGATGGGGCGCTATCGGGAGATATTTTCCTCAGATGCGCAGGCTTATGGCGGAACAGGGATGGTAAATGGCAGGGTGATACCGAGCAAGGATGACGAATGTGATGGACGGGATCAGTCTATCAAAATTACGCTGGCACCGCTTTCGATCAGTATTTTTGAGTGTAATCCATACTCGGAAAAAGAACTTGCCGATATGAAGAAAAAGAAAGAGGAAAAAGAAAAGAAGCGTCTGGAAAATGAACGCAAAAAGGCGAAGATCGCCAAAGAGAAGGCAAAGATCCGCGCTTCCTTAAAGGAAGAACTGGCAAGGAAGATCGCAGACGCTGAAGCGGCGATTGAGAAAGAGATGTCGCAGGGTTCCAAGAGCAGAAAGAAATAGTTCCCATCATATGATGAGAACTGGTTCAGCAAAAAAATTGCCACGATCCGTATTTCATAAGGATTGTGGCAATTTTAATGAAGCTGAAAAAGGGACTTGAACCCTCGACCCCTTCATTACGAGTGAAGTGCTCTACCAACTGAGCTATTTCAGCAGCATTGTTATTATATAAAGAAATTTTTATTTTGGCAAGTCTTTTTGAAAATCTTTTTATTTGAAAAAATCGGAAAAGATCTTTTCGAAGGAAAGAAAATCTTTTCGAAGGAAAGATTTGACAAGGCATGGTAAGCGATATTATAATGGTAACGCTGGTTTTGCATTAAGCGTCGACAAGAAAGGTTGGAGAAAATTCATGGAAAAGTACGGTGTGAATCAATTGAGAAAAATGTTTCTGGAATTTTTTGAGGGCAAGGAGCATCTGGCGATGAAAAGTTTCTCGCTGGTGCCGCATAATGATAATTCCCTGCTGATCATCAATTCCGGTATGGCACCATTAAAACCTTATTTTACAGGGCAGGAGATCCCGCCCAGAAAAAGGGTGACGACTTGTCAGAAATGTGTGCGGACAGGCGATATTGAAAATGTCGGTAAGACGGCAAGACACCTGACCTTTTTTGAAATGCTTGGCAATTTCTCGTTTGGGGATTATTTTAAGCGGGAATCTCTTGCATGGAGCTGGGAATTTTTAACGAAAACCGTCGGGCTGGAGCCGGAGCGTTTATACCCATCTATTTATTGCGAGGATGACGAGGCTTTTCAGATCTGGACGGACGAGATCGGCGTGCCAGCGGAGAAGATCACACGGTTTTATAGGGATGAGAATGGCAAATGCGATAATTTCTGGGAGCATGGCGCAGGTCCCTGCGGTCCCTGTTCTGAAATATATTATGACCGCGGCATCAAGTACGGCTGCGGTAAGCCGGACTGTAAGGTGGGCTGTGAATGTGACCGCTTTATGGAGGTCTGGAACAATGTATTTACGCAGTTTGACGGGGACGGTAAAGGCAATTATTCTGAGCTGAAGCAGAAGAATATCGATACCGGTATGGGATTGGAACGTCTTGCGGTCGTTGTACAGGATGTGGATACGGTATTTGATATTGATACGATGAAGGCGATCCGTGACAGGATCTGTGAAGTGGCGGGCGTTGTTTATGAGTCGGACGCAAAGAAAGACGTGTCGATCCGTCTGATTACGGATCATATGCGTTCCGCTACGTTTATGATCTCCGATGGCATCCTTCCTTCCAATGAAGGCAGGGGATATGTCCTTAGACGTATTATCCGCCGGGCAGCGCGTCATGGAAAGCTGCTTGGCATCAGTGATAAATTCCTCGCCAATCTGGCGCTGACCGTGATTGCGGGAAGCAAGGACGGCTATCCGGAGCTGGAGGAGAAAAAGGACTTTATCTTAAATGTACTGACACAGGAAGAAGATAAATTTTATAAGACCATCGATCAGGGACTTGCGATCCTTGGCGAGATGGAAGAAAAAATGGCATCGGAAGATAAGAAGATTCTGGACGGAGCAGATGCGTTCAAGCTTTATGACACCTATGGATTCCCGATGGATCTGACGCTGGAGATCTTGGAAGAGAAGGGATTTAGCGTAGATCAGGAAGGCTTTGAGGCTGCTATGAAGGAGCAGAAGGAGAAAGCCAGAAAAGCGAGAAAAGTAACTAATTATATGGGCGCGGACGCGACTGTATATGAGACTATTGATAAGAATATTACAAGTACGTTTGTGGGATATGACAGGCTGACCGGTGATTCCAAGGTCATGGCTATGACGAATGAAACGGAGATCGTAACGGCGTTGACAGATGGAGAAGAGGGGACGATCATCGTCGGGGAAACACCGTTCTATGCAACGATGGGCGGTCAGAATGCGGATATCGGTATCATCAGCTGTCCTGAGGGAGAATTTGAAGTTCTGGATACCATTAAGCTGGTAGGCGGTAAGATCGGACATGTAGGGCGCGTGACGAAGGGAATGTTCAGAACCGGCGACAACGTAACGCTGATGGTCAATGAGACAAACCGTCAGAACACCTGTAAGAATCACAGCGCGACACATTTATTACAGAAAGCGCTCCGTACGGTGCTCGGCACCCATGTGGAACAGGCGGGTTCTTTTGTGAATGGTGACAGACTCCGCTTTGACTTTTCGCACTTTGCGGCAATGACAAAGGAAGAATTGGAAAAAGCGGAGGCGATCGTCAATGAGAAGATTGCGGAGAACCTTGCGGTCGTTACGAAAGAAATGAGCATCGAGGAGGCAAAGAAGACCGGCGCTATGGCGCTCTTTGGCGAAAAGTACGGGGAGACGGTACGAGTGGTCAGTATGGGTGATTTCTCTGTGGAGCTTTGCGGCGGAACACATGTCGGCAATACCGGCGCGATCCGTGCCTTTAAGATCCTTTCTGAAAGCGGTGTAGCAGCGGGTGTGAGACGTATTGAGGCGATTACAGGAGACAGTGTGTTTGCGTATTATAAGGAGATGGAGGAAAGCGTTAAGAGATCCGCTGCGCTTTTAAAAACCACTCCGGTTACGGTAAATGATAAAATTGAGAGTGTATTAGCGGAAGTTAAGTCTCTCCAGAGTGAGATCGCAGCTTTAAAGAGCAAGGCGGCAAGCGAGGCGGCAGGCGATGTGATGAACCGGATGGAAGAAGTAAAGGGCGTAAAGCTTCTGGCTGTCAGCATTGCCGGTGTGGATATGAACGGTCTGCGTGACCTTGGCGACCAGTTCAAGGG
>DLOQ01000060.1:7439-13012 GCA_002479655.1 Lachnospiraceae bacterium UBA7480 | reverse complement strand
CGTTATTGAGAGTTTCGCAAACGCCTAATATATAATACTCGGATAAGGGGAGGCTAAGCATGAAACCGGTATATATGATCAATGGTTTTCTTGACAGTGGGAAATCGACATTTATCAATTATACATTGCAGCAGGATTATTTTCAGATCAAGGGAACGACGCTGCTGATCCTCTGCGAAGAAGGGGAAGTGGAGTATGATGAGGAGCTTTTAAAGAGATCCCGGACTGTTTTGGAAATACTGGAGGATGAGGCGGATTTTAAGACGTCCAAACTGATAGAGCTGGAGAAGAAGCATACGCCGGAGCGTATCCTGATCGAATATAACGGCATGTGGAACATGAAGGGATTAAAGATGCCGTTCCACTGGGTTTTGGAACAGCAGATCACCTGTTTTAATGCGGAGACGTTTCCGATGTATTATAACAATATGAAAGCCATGGTTGCGGAGATGGTCCGTAAGTCGGAGCTGATCATCTTCAACCGATGTGATAACTGCATAGACAGTCTGGGCAGTTACCGGAGGAATATCAAGGCGGTCAATGCCAAAACAGAGGTTGTATTCGAGACGGCTGAGGGAGAGATCGATACGATCTTTGAAGAAGACCTGCCATATGACTTAAAATCAGATACGATCGAGCTGGATGATAATACGTTTGGAATCTGGTATATGGATATGATGGACCATTTGGAACGATATGAGGGGAAAAAGATCATATATACCGCCATGGTATTAAAATCAGAAAACTTTCCCAAGGGATATTTCGTACCGGGCAGGATGGTTATGACCTGCTGTGCGGAGGATATCGCTTTTCTGGGATATGTGTGCCGGTACGACGGCACAGACGCTTTAACGAACAGGCAGTGGGTCAAGGTGACGGTGATCCCCAAAAAAGAATTTTTTGCGGATTATAAAGGGGAAGGTCCCGTCCTCCATGCCGTCAGCGTTGTGCAGACGTCCAAGCCGAAAAATGAAGTGATCGGTATCGGCTGATAAAAACAGATTACATTTTCTCGCTGTTTTTTTCGTCGCAGTATTTACAGCGATAGATTTCCCTGTCTGCATCTGCCAGATAGAAAATATGAGGCAGCTCCTGTTCTATCGAAGTGATGCAGCGGGGATTTTTGCATTTCATAACGCCTTTGAGCTCTTTGGGCAGAACGAGCGCTTTCTTTTCTACAATCTCGCCGGCTTTGATCACATTGACCGTGATCGTGTGGTCGATGACCGCAAGGACATCCAGATTGAGGGTGTTGATGTCGCATTCCACTTTTATAATATCTTTTTTCTCAAGCTTATTGCTTCGGGCGTTTTTGATGATCGCCACGCAGCAGTCCAGCTTATCCAGTCCGAGATGATAGTAGATCGACATGCTCCTTCCGGCAGGGATATGGTCAAGAACAAATCCTTCTTCTATTTTTCCTACATTTAACATGATGGTATTCCTTTCTGTCAATGATATTTTTGTTATGCCGCAGTCTGCCATAGAGGGATTGCTGCGGCGTTGGTTTTGTAAACTCAGGCAAGCTCCAGCAGCGTCAGGATCAGCGCCATGCGGACATAGACGCCGTATTGCACCTGCTTGAAGTAAACAGCTCTCGGATCTTCATCGACCTCGACGGAGATCTCGTTGACGCGGGGCAGGGGATGAAGCACCAGCATATCCTCCGGCGCCAGCTTCATCTTTTCTTTATTCAGGATATAGAAATCTTTCAAGCGTACATAATCTTCTTCATTGAAGAAGCGTTCTCTCTGGACGCGCGTCATATACAAAAGATCAAGCTCCGGAAGACTGTCCTCCAGACGGATGACTTCTTTAAACGGAATATTCAGCTCTTTTAATTTATCCCGCAGATAACTGGGGATCTTTAATTCCTCCGGCGAGATAAAGATAAAGCTGATATGATCGTAACGGACAAGCGCATTGACCAGAGAATGTGCGGTACGTCCAAATTTCAGGTCTCCGCACAGCCCCACGGTAAAATTATTCAGCCGTCCTTTTAAGGAACGGATGGTCAGCAGGTCGGTCAAAGTCTGCGTCGGATGCTGATGACCGCCGTCTCCGGCGTTGATGACCGGGATGGAGGACTTGGTGGCAGCGACCATAGGCGCACCCTCCTTGGGATGGCGCATGGCGCAGATATCCGCATAACATGAGATGATGCGGATCGTATCGGATACGCTTTCCCCTTTGGCAGCCGAGGAGGAATTGGCATCGGAAAAACCGATGACGTGACCTCCGAGGTTCAGCATGGCAGATTCAAAGCTTAATCTTGTCCGGGTGCTTGGCTCATAAAAACAGGTCGCCAGTTTTTTACCTTCGCATTTATGCGCATATTTGTCAGGATGCGCCTGGATATCGTCGGCAAGATCAAAAAGCTTGTCCAATTCTTCCGTAGTAAAATCAAGCGGGTTCATTAAATGTCTCATAGTATATTCCTTTCGCTTCAATTTATTATATAGATCATTTTGAAACAGCGGCAGTTAATTTTCCAAAAACAATAAGAGCAGCGTAAAAAAATGGAGAGAAAAATCTCTCCATTAATGTCATACAATAGTTAATAAATCATCTACGGTTTTGCGTTTTGGCGCCGCCGGTGCTTCATCAGCATAGCCAATGGGGATCAATGTGACCAATTCACGGTCTTCCGGAAGCTGCAATATCTTTGCGATCTCATCATAATCCAAAATGCCAAGGATAACAGAGCCGATCCCGTGCTCATGAGCTGCGAGACAGAACGTCTGTGACGCAATGCCTGCGTCAAACATCTGCCAGCCGTCCTCCTTGGTGGTGGAATAGGAGCCGTCGCGTTCGTAACCGCAGCGGTTTTTGATCATCGTTACGGCAACGACTGTCGGCGCGCCATTGATAATATCTCCATTGTGGGGATAACCGGAGGTACATTGGCTGATCTTTTCCTTTACAGCAGGATCGGAAACAGCAATATAGCGGACGATCTGCGTGTTTTTCCAACTGGGGGAGTAGGACGCCTCCTCAATGATCTCCCGGAGAACGGATTCCTCAACTGCCTTGGTAGTAAAATTACGGATACTGCGTCTTTCTAAAATACATTCTTTGACCGTCATGGTATTCCCTCCCTTGATTTTATAATATAGACTCAATATAGATGTATCACGAACCGTTACATAACGTATCTGATGATATCTGTCTTAGTATAACATACGGAGAATACTGATGCAAGAAAATACGGAGCAGATTCCGGATTCTTTTTTTGTATTTGCTGCAATTCAGCGCCCAGCCATAGCTGAATTTTGTTTTGATTATTCTTGCGGCAGAATCTGCGTTACAGACGATTCAGCCGTTCTTCGGCGCGCCGTACCGTTTCTGCAGCTCAGCCATAAATTCCGAAAAGCCCTTGCGGAACTGTTTTTCCATGATCACATAAGTTTTATCGGCGGTATATAGCGTGACGGTCCTGAAATTATATTCCGTAGAATATCCGACTCTCTGTACTTCATTCCACCCAACGCTCTTAGCGCTTTTCGGAAAACGTTCAAACGTGATCCGCATGCTGTCATAGGTGATCTTTTGCAGACTCGTATAGATCAGGCAGACAACGCTGATGATCAAAAGGCCTGCTATAAAAAGCTTTGCTCCCAGCTCCTCTTTGGAAAAAAGAATCGCTCCGATGCCTTCCTCTGAAGTCAATCCTTTCACAATGGCCATCGCCACCCCCATCAGACTGACCGCCAGCATTGTCATATATTCGCCCGTGCGGTAACGCAGTATGCCCTCGCCTGCAGTCACACTGTATTTGCGCTGATAGGAGCCTGCGTTTCCGTTTCTTACCGCATTTTCCGGTCTTACGTGCCGCATCGCCGTCTCGTAAAAATCATGATAGCCCACAAGATTGGCGGTCGCTGAGATCTGTCTTACGCCATCCCTGTCATACAGGTTAAATACGTCCTGACTTTTTATTTCCATCCGTGTGAGTTCGCGCCATGTCAGTCGCCGATATGTGCGGAACGGTCTCCCGATGAGAAGCTGTTCCTCATCATAGAGGATATGTCTTTTTTGCATGCAGTATGCCGTGAAAAAACCGGCAATCAGGATAAACAGACCAAAAGCCAGACAAAGCAGGATCGCGCCGCTTGCCTCCTCCCATGCGCCGTCCGCGATCGCAAGATACAAAAAGGCGCAGAGAAAAATCATGATGAAGATCCCCAGCGCCGGCAGCGTAAGCACCTGCGTCCGGGGCGTAGCAAGCAGGCGCATCCCTTTTTTGCAATAGCGTTGCTGTTCCTTATTGCCCCTGAAGAGCGGCGTTGCCGAAAGCAGCAGGATAATGACCACCACGATCAGCCAGCTAATCCCTTTGAAGAACCATTCGTTCATTTGCTTATTCATTTTTTGCCTCCGTGACGATATCACATTCTATCATTTTTATGGGGCGGGTTCAAGGGAATTAGTAAAAATAGGTAATTGCTTTTGTTCTGGTAATTGACCAGTAATACAAAAAAAATTTTAACTTGACATTTCCTTTTACTTGTCATATTATCAACTTGTTTTAAAAAACATAATCTAAATAAAGGAGAACATTAATTATGAAAAAACTGTTTGGAATAGTATCAGTACTTGTACTTTCGTTTTCTATCCTTGCAGGATGCGGCGACAACAAAAACAATACGGGAACGCCTGCAGCGACGGATACGCCTGCAACGACACCTGCAGCGACAGATATGCCTGCAACAACACCGGCGGCGGCACCTGATGCAGATCTGACTCCTGCCGACGCGGATACCGATACAGATACGGAAGAGATTACTTCCGCCATAGATCTTACGGCTTATCCTGTTATGTGGTACAGGGAAGATCCCTTATATCCGGAAATATATGACAGTCGTTTTAAGACAACGGCAGCATCTGATATTTACGAAAAAGATGATGTCATAGGTACTATATTTGTAGGATTCCGTCTGATTGACGATACCCACATAGAAAATTTTTCACACTTCAAACTTAATGACGATATTGATGCTTCTCTTTTGCTGTCTTCTGTGGACGAAGAAGTTCTCAACGAAAGAGACATAATAAGAATTAGCGACTGGGAGACAGATAAGACAGTACAAACTTGGACCTACGAAATCAAAGAAGCAAACATTTTCCTTTATGACGAGCAAAACACAATCTGTAATTTCAGCGCTTCACCTGATTTTACTAGCTTTTTTCAAGGTCAGGTTGAATTTACTTACCATGCTGACTTCTAATATGGAAAAGCATAATAAAATAAAAGGACTATCGCTTATGTGGTAGTCCTTTTTTCATATGCTTTATTCTTCTTTCGGTATATCATATCCGCTTTAAAGTCCCAAGGTATGTTTCCACACTCACCCATAGTTCATCCTTACGGACAGCGTATTCATAAACCGGCAGCCCCAATTCAACCTTTAGGGACGCACCGATATGATAGCCCTTAGTGCCGTCAATTATCATAAATCTGTCATGAAATGCCGTGGTATGCTTTACAACAAGTTTGATTATACCATCCCTGTCAATATTTTCTCAACAAAATTCTGAAATTTTTGTGATTTTGAAAAAACATATTTACAAAT
>DLOQ01000060.1:6497-7343 GCA_002479655.1 Lachnospiraceae bacterium UBA7480 | reverse complement strand
TTAGTGTTGCAAGAGAAAAAAGAGGAGGATGTTTAATGACAGAAAAGAAACACAAGACGCAAAACGCACACACAACAAAAGAAAAGCAGATGCCGGAGAAAAAGCAGATGCCGAAAGAAACACAGAAGACAAAGGAAAAGCAGATACCAAGAGAACAGCAGATGGCAAAGGAAAAGCAGATACCGGAGAAAAAGCAGATGCCGGAAGAAACACAGATGACAAGGGAAAAGCAGATATCAAAAGAACAGCAGATACCCGAAGAACAGCAGACACCAATAGAAAATCAGACGGCGGAGCCCGCAGTTTACGACGGCAATAAACTGTGGGACGAGATCATAAAAGCCATCGTTGATGCCATGCCGGAGCAGCTTTTTCCGCTGTTTAAGGAAGTTTATGGAAAAGAATATCCGGAGGGCACATCCATCGTACTGCTGAATACGGAGACTTCCACATTTTGGGAGAACAGGGAAGAACCGCCAGGATCTACCCTTATGGATATCGCGCTGTTAGTAGATGGCACGGACTATTATCATCTGGAATGTCAGATGAAGGATGATCAGGAGATGGTGATCCGCATGTTCGCCTATGACGTGCATTTTGCGATCACCCATACAAAAGTAGTAGACGGAGAGACCAAAGANNNNTTCCAGCCCCGATCATCTCCAGTGCCGTATCCTGTTTCAAGATAACAGCGAACATATTTACAGGCTTCCGGTCGTCAGGGTGCAGAAGTATTCCCTGAAAGAGATCAGGGAGAAGCATCTGATCCTGTTCCTGCCTTTCACGATGCTCCGCTTCCGTCCGCGGTTAAGAAAAGGGGAAAAAATCACGGAAAAAGAATTGACA
>DLOQ01000060.1:0-6340 GCA_002479655.1 Lachnospiraceae bacterium UBA7480 | reverse complement strand
GGAACTGGAGGCGAAGCTTGCTGAGAAGGAAGCGGAGATAACCAAGCAGGAAGCGGAGATAACCAAGCAGGAAGCAGAGATAACCAAGCAGGCAGCAGAGTTAGCCAAGCAAAAAGAAGAGAACCGGCGTTTGCAGGAGAAGCTTCGTTTGGCAGGGATAAATTAAACTTAAGTGGGATCTTTTTGAAATCATGGAAGCATATCATTGATTGCAATGATATGCTTCTATCATTTTGACTCCCCGGATGTTTTGTCAGGGAATTTTGATTTGATAAAAAATAGGGAAAGTTTCAAAATATTAGGATCCTCTGAAACAAGAAAGATTATTTCAAAACAAAATCAGCGTTTCTGCCTATGCGGTTTTATTTAAGGCATAAAAAACCTCCTGCCAAGAGTTAACCCTCTAAGCAGGAGGTCTGGTATTGGTGTTTATGCATCAATTATTGTAGGCAAGCCATGCTTCTTCAAGCGAGTCGTATTCGTATTCTCCATAAGACATTAAAGGATATTCTTCGCGCTCATTATCCAAGTAAGCATTATATTGCTCTTCTGTAATTTCTTCAACTGTTCTATCAGCATTACTATAAAAATATGTTTTTACGCTTCCATTATCTACTTTTATAAGATATTCAAATATACCACCTTCATATATAACTTTTCCATCCCTTAACACATAATAATCATCATTAAAACTTTCCGATATCCATTCTCCTGTTTCTGTATTATATTCATCTGTACAATCCTGTATCCAAAATTCCCCTGTGCCTTCAATGTATCCCGAGTTGCTACCTGTATTCATCTCCACTACATTTCCATCTGCATCGATATAGTATAACCACGTTCCCTCCCCAGTTTGCTCATTATTTTGCGTCCACGCAATCAGCTCAGGAGTACCATCCCCATCCAGATTTATAAACTCGCACCCAAGGCATGAAATATTATTGGAATCAAAATAGTCTTTATATAAATCAAAAACAGGGCTACCTATTTCTTCAATCGCACGTGCCAACAAATCTTCCGCATGAACAAATTGGATTTCATCATCAGAATAACCTAGTCTGGATGGCAGGCTGTTCAAATATGCTTCATATGCTTCGTCAAGACTACTATACATATCGGCATCACTAAAGTATGAATTATAATTATATAGGGAACGCTGAACACTCACAGCGCGTTGGTAATTTCCTTCATCGTTCGCCCAATCTTCAACATACGGATTATGATAATAAAGGCAACCTGTCATCATATTCCAATTAATGTCCGCTGTACAACTGAGATAGTCCTTATTAAGATAGTTCTTATTAATATCTATCTTGTCAGAATAATAAGGTAAAGAGCCAAAATGCCAATACTCCAGTCTGCCTAAGCTACATTCATCCGACCACAAATGAAAACATAACTGTTTTTCCCCCGCCTGATCTCCATCTCCATAAAATACCTCATATCTGTCTGTATATACTATATTCCGCTCTCTATCCCTAAATATATTATTGCGAAGTTCATATGAATTGAAATATTCTATTGAGGAATCGTAATGTCCTACACTTATCATTATATCATTTGGTCTATAACAAACTAGCACTATATCTGGATTCTGCCAATCATTACTGGTTATATTTGTAAATAAATACTGACAACTCTGGTAATTAATTGAACGATATTTTTCTACCCTTGCATCTAACTCACTCACATCCAGTTCTACAACTATTTTTTCATTGGTTTGCTCGCTATATTCCATTTCTGTGTCATTGCTTTCTGACATCATTTCTTTACTTGCATCATCTTTTTCAGCTTTTACTTCACCATTTGCATCGTCCTCCTCTTGTACTTCACCACTTGCATCATTTCTTGAATTTGATGATTGATTTCCACATCCTGCAAGCATCGCTGCTGCCAAAACGGCTATCATGAATGTTATTAATGCTTTCTTTCTCATAATAAATTCTCCTTCTTAATCGTATAATATTTTCTCAATATACAGTAAATCTTGTGATGTACTTGTCGCTCAGCAGTCGATGCAGAGCATCCACTCTTCATCCCTCCTCTGCTTCTTGTGTAAATCCTTGTTTTTCATTTTCTCATCCTCCAGTTTTCATTTTTATTTGGCGGTTTTTCCGCTTTCCTGCCATATTATATCCCATTTTGTGTTTTATTGAAACACTATTAGCGTTTTTGTATAACTCCTCACGTGTTGGATATATATTTACAATAAGCATAGGAGGATAACACCATGATAAAACATTTACCTGACAGGCTGAAAGAATTAAGAATGTCTCAGAACCTTTCCCAGAGCGAAGTCGCCAAGAAGTTAAGAATATCACCTTCCATTGTTTCCGGCTATGAAACCGGTGAAAGGACTCCCAGCACGGAAAATCTTCTTGCTCTGGCTTACCTTTATAGATGCAGTACCGATTATCTGCTCGGCAAGTCTAATGACCAGCCTTCCGTCATTCTTGATACTGACGGCTTAAACAATAAACAAATCAAGGTTCTGCAAGACCTTATTAAAGTAATGAAGCATGAGTAAACCATATTACTCATGCTCATCTTTTCTTTATATACTGCTGTTTTAATCTTTTATTTCCTGCAGTCTGCCTTCCGCTGTATTTTTTATATGCGATATACAGTATTGAATGCTTTCCAAACAGTCAACTGCCTGTTGTTCCATGCCCTCCTGCTTCATTCCAAGGATGAGGAACTCAATCATATTATGTAACTTACATAACCTTAGTGAGATGATTTCCAATCCCTCCCTGCATTCGATTAATTCATTTCTTGTTTCCATAACGAAACCTCCTTATATAATAATTTGGGGGATTGTAATGCTATAGTCTGCTTAAGTCAACAAATCAATTTTATTTTAAAGTTAAGTTTATTCTTTTTGTTACACACTGCCATGAATCCAAAAACTTAGGCAGGGCTTTGAAAACTGCACGCATAAAACAACAAAATATCCGGTACAGCCTGCAACAGTTGTAGGCGGACTGCCTTTGCTAATATATCATTTAAGAGTTATGTCGGGGACAAATAAAAAGAAAAAACACAACTTGAAACAGACTATCCCAAAAAAGAGCTGTACATACATCCAAATTTCAAAAAAGGGGATAACAGTGCATCCATAATCAGCCGAAAATAAAAAAAACGGTCGGCAAAGCTGTCAAAACCGTCTTTTCATTACATTTTCACGTTAATTTTTCAAATAGCAAGACCCACTAAAACCCAATAAAATCAATGTTTTTAGCCCATTTCGTTCATGCGGCTTAACTTCGCAGCCTGATCCGCCGCGATGCACGCGTCGATGATCTCCTGAATATCACCGTTCATGACCTTATCCAGTTTATACAACGTAAGCCCTATCCTGTGGTCCGTCACGCGTCCCTGCGGGAAGTTGTAGGTCCTGATCTTCTCGGAGCGGTCTCCCGTTCCGATCTGGCTTCTTCTTGCATCCGCCTCCGCATCATGCATTTTCTGACACTCCAGATCATACAGCTTGGCACGCAGCAGCGTGAATGCCTTCTCTTTATTCTGGATCTGTGATTTCTCCGTCTGGCTGTAGATCACAATACCGGTAGGATAATGGGTCAGGCGCACCGCGGAATCAGTTGTATTGACACACTGACCGCCGTTTCCCGACGCACGCATGACATCGATACGGATATCCTTTTCATCGATCTGCACATCAACCTCTTCCGCTTCCGGTATCACCGCCACGGATGCTGTCGAAGTATGGATCCTGCCGCCCGACTCCGTCTCCGGAACACGCTGCACGCGGTGAACGCCGCTTTCGTATTTCAATACGGAATAAGCGCCCTGTCCGCTGACCATAAATTCCACTTCCTTCATCCCGCCGATCCCTGTCTCGTCTACATTGACCAGCTCCATCTTCCAATGCCTTTCTTCAATATAATGCACATACATACGGTAAAGCTCCGCCGCAAATAAAGCCGCCTCATCTCCGCCCGCGCCGGCTCTGATCTCTACCACCACATTCTTATCGTCATTCGGATCCTTGGGAAGAAGCAGCACCTTTAATTCATGCTCCAGCTCTGCAACACGTTTTTTTGACGCGGCATTTTCCTCCTTCAGCATCTCCCGCATCTCCGGATCCTTTTCTTCCTCCAGCATCATCACGGAATCCTCGATCTCCTGATTACATTTCCTGTATTCCTTATACGCCTCTACGATCGGCGCAAGGTCGCTCTGCTCCTTCATCAGGTTCTTGAATCGCTGCTGATTATTGATAACGTCCGGTTCGGAAAGTTCATTTAAAATTTCCTCAAACCGTTTCAGTAAATCCTCTAATTTATTAAACATCTGTTTTTCCTCTCTGCTATATTTTGTTCTTTTAATATAGTTTACTCTTTACTATAGTACATTTTTGTTGATTACTTGCGAATCTGGTTTACATAACCTGCAATTCATTAATTCATGTTCCAAAAATGATTTCATATATGATGTTTTTGGAACATGAATNNGGTATGTAAACCGAACTTCAAATTTCCCCATTTCACAATCAGCTAAGCAATTACCTATTTTACGACTCCGGATATCACCCTGTCCAGTCCCGCAAGATCCTTAACGATACGAATATCACTGCAGCCCTGCTCCTCCAGCAGCGCCTTCACCGCATCCCCCTGATCGTATCCGATCTCGAAGTAATATGTTCCGCCGGGANNTATCCTCCGGTAATACTCCAGTCCGTCTGCCCCGCCGTCCAGCGCCAGCATAGGCTCATAATCCCTGACCTCAGGCATCAGCGTGGGGATCACATCACTTGCAATATAGGGCGGATTGGATACGATGATGTCATAAACACCCTTGCCACTTGTGGCAATGACGCTTGTGGCAATGACACCTGTGGCAATGACATCTGCCGCCAGATCCGTCCGGATCAATTCTACCTCCAGTCCAAGCTGTCCGGCATTTTTCTTTGCCGTTTCCAGTGCCTTTTCTGAAATGTCGGTTGCCGTTCCCTGACAGCCGTTACCATATTTTAACAGGCTTAATATGATGCAGCCGGAGCCCGTCCCGATCTCCAGGATCCTCTTTCCATCATATCCGTCCTTCATGATCGTCTCGACAAGGATCTCCGTATCCTGCCGCGGGATCAATACATTTTCATCCACATAAAAAGACAGCCCCATAAACTCCTGCTGCTTGGTAAGGTACTGCAAAGGTACGTGTTCAGCCCTCTTTGAAAGCATCCGCCGATAATGCCGTATCTCTTCCTCAGACACTTCCCGGTCTCCGTGCAGCAGCATATCATTCTGCTCTGTACCGCATACATATTCCAGAAGCAGCCTGGCATCCAAAGATGCCTCAACGNNGATCCCTGCCTGCTGCAGCCGTTCCATCCCTTCCCGGTACAATGTGCGATATTCCATCTAAAACCATGCCTTTCCTGCTGCCTGTCAATTCTCAGAAAGCTTTCATTCCTGCTCTTCGTCCGACTGCTCTGCAGCCATCTGTTCTGCAACCGCCGGTTCTTTATCCATCTGCTCTGCAGCCATCTGTTCCGCATCTGTCTGTTCCACCTCTGTCAGAGATGCTTTCTTTCCAAACCGTTTCTCTTCAAATGCCCGCCAGTCAAATACCGCTTCAATAGCGGCAATCGCCACTTCGACCATATCCGGCTCCGGCTCTCTTGTCGTAATCTTCTGCAGCCACATACCCGGCGCGGAAATGATCCTTACAAGAATATTGTCACTCCTCCCCGCAAGCCGCAGGATCTCATACGATATCCCCGCAATCACCGGGATCAACAGCAGCCGGTATATTATCCTCAGAAGTACGGAATCTGTCCGGATAAAGAAAAACAGAATGATGCTGATACACATAACGATCAGCATAAAACTGGTTCCGCATCTTCTGTGCAGCCGGGAACAACGCATGACGTTGCGTACCGTCAGCTCCCTTCCGCTCTCAATACAGTTGATGCATTTATGCTCCGCTCCATGATACTGATAAAGCCGTCTGATATCCTTCATCAACGAGATCAACAGCACATATAACACAAATATGGTGATCCTGACCAAGCCTTCAATGATCGCGATTAGGGAATCATTTAATATCCACCTTGCAGCCAGCTCCGAGATCAGATACGGCAGGAACATAAACAGCCCGATCGCCAGCAGCATCGAAACAAAGACGGTAAATCCCATGACAACATCTTCCGTCTTATCCTTAAAGATCTTATTCAGTGCACTGTCTCCCTTTGTTTCTTCCTCTTCTTCATAAAAAGACGCTGAGTATGTCAGTGTCTTCATTCCAAGAATCATAGAATCCACAAAATTAAAGATTCCCCTTATAAACGGAATCCTGCCAGCCACGCCGCTGCTGA
>DLOQ01000049.1 GCA_002479655.1 Lachnospiraceae bacterium UBA7480 | reverse complement strand
TGAAAACACAGCAAGCAGAAACGGATACATGACTTGGTCAACATGGGACAGCCAAGGCAGAGAATGGAAATTCCAAAAGGATGTCAGCATTGCCGGAGACGATGCCCACAAATGCGAAATGGTAACCCCAATTCTTACCTACGAGGATATGGAAAACCTACAGGAATTAATCAGAAGGCTCAGAAAGGCAGGAGCAAAAAGCGATGCCACAAGAGGCTGNNCAGAATTATAGGAAAGATTTTTGAAAAACCGCTGTTTTATTGGCTTATTTTCCGAAAATCTTTCCATAATAATCACTCGCAGTATTTATTCAGCCAGTCAAGAAGGGACGGGTTGTTCTTGTATTCGATAGACGCCGGGTCAGGAACCTTTATCTGCTCATTTGCTGCTTTCAAGGCATCCTGACGCTGCTTACTGTCAATCCGTGCGTACACCTCGGTTGTTTTGATGTGTTCATGCCCAAGCTGGTCACGGATATAAATGAGGTTCTGCCCTGCCTGCAGCATCAGCATGGCTTTCGAGTGTCTCAGGCAGTGCGGCGTGAGCTTGTCAGGGAAACCTGTTGGATTCTCTTCGTGGAGTTCGGATGTATATTTTTGTAAGATATACGTTATGCCGGCTCTTGTAAACTGGCGTCCGCTCCTGTTAAGAAGCAGGAACCGTCCCATCTGCGTAGGGTTCCGCAGCTCCTCATTGTCAAAATACAGGCTGAGCAGTTTTGCCGTATTGCTGCTGACAGGGACATAGCGGTTTTTGTTCCCTTTTCCATGAACAAGGATCTGCGCCCGTCTGCCGAGCCGGACATCGGACACACGGATATTGACCAGCTCACTCACCCTGGCTCCGGTATCCGAGAGGAGCGTCAGTATGAGCAGGTCTTTGAATCCGTATTTATTGCTGCTGTCGGGTTTTGCCAGGAGCATCCCCAGCTGTTCTGCCGTCAGGTACTGGATGACGGGCTGCTCTTTCTTCTTGGACGGGATTGCGAGTATCTGCTGCATATTGTACAGGTTCTGCGGGGAATCCAACTGGACATATCGGCAGAACGACTTGATTGCGGCAAGCCTTTGGTTTCTGGTTGAAACGGAGCATCCTTTTTCCTCAAGGGATGCAAGGAACGCCTTGATGTTGTCAGCGGTGAATTCCTCCATTGCCACCTTGTTGATTGGTTTCTTTACTCGGTCATGGAAAAACGGTATAAGGAGCTGGAAGGTATGGTTGTAGGAAATAAACGTGTTTTCGGACAGCCCGCGCTCCCCGCCAAGGTAGGTTGTAAGAAACCTGGAAATATAATACTGTAAGTTTTTATCCTTCATAGCTTTCCACCTCCGGGATGATCCCGCACATGATTCTGTCCATGCCCTTTATTACGGATGGGTATACTTCTGTCGTCAGACGCAGGTACCGTTCCGTTGCTGACAGCCTCCGGTGCCCTAAATAAGTGCAGAGGAGCGGCAGAAATGCATTGGGGTCAGTCCCGGCCTCAACAGCTGCCTGCAGGGAATGGACTGCGAAGGTATGGCGGACGTCATGCAGGCGCGGGCCTTTCCCGCGTCCCCTGTGCGGAATGCCAGCTTTCCATAGCGCAAGCCGGAACCATTCGTAAGCGGTGTTTTTATGAAACGGCTTTTGGTCATCATGCTGGAAAACTGGTTCTTCCTCCGGATAGCCATACATGGAAAGATAATCCTCCATGCGCTCCGAGAGGCTCTGCGACATTGGCACGAGCCGTGAATTATCGTTTTTTGCCTCTCGGATCAGCAAAACTTTCTGACGTATAGATACGTCCCCAACCGTAAGCGACAGGGCCTCGTTGATCCTCAGCCCGGTTCCGTAAAGCAGCCGGAGCAGCAGCGGCGCACATCTCTTAAAGGAGGCATTTTTGGTCTCCATGCTGTCGGCCGCGTCAAATATACGCCTCATCTCTTCGTGTGTAAAAATATACGGGACGAATCCACTCCCTTGCAGCTTTTCCCTCGCATTGGGAGGGGCTGGCAGAACATCATCCTCCTGTGACAGCAGATAGGAATAGAACTGGCGGTACACGCTGTTCCTGGTTGAAAATGTCCTGTCTGATTCGGAACTGCGTTTCCCAAGCCATCGGTACACATCCTCATCCGGATGGTCTGCAGGGGTAATGTTATGCACCAGGAAACAACGATCCAGGCGTTGGAGTTCTTTGATCTCGCCGTTATATTTGTAGCCTTCAAGCCGTTTGTACTCAACGAAAGCATAAAGACGGGAAGCGTAATCACTTGTAAAAACAGGCGTATTGTACGGCACCATCAGTCCACCTCCAATGCACAGCTGCGGAGCTGCCCAATTCCGATCTTCGTATAAATCATTGTGGTGTCGGTGGAACTTTGACCGAGTACCTCCGTAATCGCTGGCATCGGCACACCCTGATCCAGCATATTCCCTGCGATGCTGTGCCGTAACGAATGCAGGCCATGCTTTCTGTGGTGGAAGTCGGTAAAGCCGGAAAGCCTCATATACTTATTGATGATGTAGTGGAGATTGTCATCCTCCCCAAAAGCATCATATGGGGCATTATGCCTGACAAAAATATTCCGGCAGGAGGTTTCCGGGCGGCCGTTCTGGAAATAGTCAATGAGCGCCGTTGCTACATCGTCCAGCAGCGGGAAAGTCATTGCCTTGCCGGTCTTGCCCTGGCAGAAAGAGAAAGCGGATGAATTCCAGTCGATGTCGGACAGCTTGAGTTCCCGGATGTCGCCAACACGCATGCCATACCTTACAGCAAAAAGCAGGATTGCGTAATCCCGCTTTCCAGCCGGATTTTCCCTGTCAACATTAGAAAGCAGGGTAGTAATCTCATCTGCGGTGTAAAAGGAAGGAATCTGCCCCTTTCGGTTTCCCATTACATTTGGCACAAAAACGGAATTATCAACAACGGTATAGCCATGCCGGTAAAGGAAATCAAAGAACTTCCTTAAAACATAGGCATCATAGACCTGTGTCGTGCGGCAGACATGGGAACGGCTTTTCCAGTAATCAAGGATTGTCTGCCGATTAAGTTTTGCAAGATCCGTACAGCCTCGTTCTGTAAGGAATCCCAGAAAAGACTCCATGCGGGATCTTATCTGCCTGCGTGATGTCCTTGCCATTGATCCGTCCACGAAAGCCATGAATTCTCCGATGGCGGGCTGGAAAGATTCATCGAATGTATGATCCTTGCTCAATCGGCGTCTGTAAATTGTGCCGCTGTTTTGGTAGTCCAACAGTACCGTGATGGCACGGTGGCAGTGACGGGAATCCCCTGGGCAGTTTTTGGATGGCTCGCTTAATGTGATGCCGTAGGTTTGGAAGTAATACCGTTCCCCGCATTCCCTGTTGAATTCAAGAATCCCTTCATGTGCCATGAATTCTGACAAGCGATTCCAAAACCTGTGATAGGCTGCTATTGTATGCCTGTCATACTGCAGCGTATGGAGCAGTCTGTCAACCGCTCCGGTCAGTTCTTCAAAAGATGCGCTCATTATGATGTGCCCTCCTGCAAATAAATTCAGGCATCTGCCTGTAGATATATTGTAGGATATTATGGAAAGTTTTCCAGACTGATAATGCAGCGAAATTCCTTGTAAAATCAAGGGTTAAGCTAAAATCTTTCCTATAATTCTGGACGATGCATAATGGACTTTATGAATAGCTTTCCATAAAGTCCATTATGCATCG
>DLOQ01000068.1:7519-7662 GCA_002479655.1 Lachnospiraceae bacterium UBA7480 | reverse complement strand
AGTCCGGTATGGATCGTCTGATGAAGGGAAGGACGACATTCGTGATCGCACACCGTCTGTCAACCGTCCGTAACAGCGACTGTATCATGGTTCTGGAACAGGGGCGCATCATTGAGAGAGGCACTCATGACGAGCTGATCGAG
>DLOQ01000068.1:0-7495 GCA_002479655.1 Lachnospiraceae bacterium UBA7480 | reverse complement strand
GAAAAATCAAAGATTTTTCAACGATAAATATCAAAGATAAATTCCGCGCTTTTTTCTATCGCTTCTGCCGCGGTTTTAAACGGTGACATCTGAAATACATGCCACATGCCCTTAAAAGGCTCAAAGCGGACAGGAGAATGGAAGAATAAGATGCGTTTATATAACAGCTCGGCATCGCTGTAAAGGATCTCGTTGGATCCGACCTGAATATAGACCGGCGGAAAATTCCCGTAATTGCCAAACAGTGGCGAGATTAGTGGATCGGTCAGATCCTGACCATCGGCATAATTGGTAGTAACGGTCTGTAAATAATCCGGTGACAGGATGGGATCCGCGTCGATCTTTGAGGTGTGCGACCTGCCGGATGCGGTCAAGTCCGTCCAGGGAGAGAAAAGCAAAAGACCGCCCGGAAGAAAACGGTTTTCCGCTTTTAACCGCAAGGTAAGGGAAAGCGCAAGATTGCCGCCTGCCGAATCACCGGCAAGGATGATGTCTTTCGCACCATAACCAAGCATCATCAGATAATTCCATGCGGTCATAGCGTCTTCCGCAGCAGCCGGATAAGGATGTTCCGGCGCTAAGCGGTAATTAAAACAAAATACATCCAAAGCGGAAGCCTGTGCAAGCTTGATCGTAATAGAGCGGGCGTAGGTGCAGCTTCCCGTCATATAGCCGCCTCCATGGCAGTATAGGATCACCCTGTTCTTTGCATGGGGCCAGTCAGGGCGCAGCCATTCCGCGTACATGCCTTCCAGATCAACAGGTTCCGATGCAATATTTTTCGGCAGTTTATTCAAGGCGGCAATATGCTCCTGTGTCTGCCGCTGTTTTTCAACATCCGGTTCTTCGATCAGAGAATGTACTTTCCTTATCATCTGCATTAAATTCTGGTTTTTCGGTTTTCTTAGCGCCATGGGTTTCCCTGCCTTTTTGTTTAATAATCTTTTTTAAAAGTATCAGAATGATTTGTGGATACCATTATGCAATCATATCATGCTTCCGGTTCCAATCAATATACCGGCATTATATCAGTGTGATCCGGAAAAAACAATATATCTATTTTACCAGCTTTCTTAAGACCGGCACCTTCAGTATAAGCGCAGTAGCAGATACGGACAGTGCAGCTGTGCAGACTGTCAGGAGAGGAATGGATAAGATCGGTGCGCATAGGGAAGTTGTTAAACCAACGCTTCCCCAGAACAGGATCGCCAGTGGGTGAAGAAGGTACACACCCAATATTGTGCCCGCCAGAAAGCCGAATATTTTTCCCGCTTTTTCCGAAGCGGCTATTTTTTCGTCAACAGACTGCCCTGCCACAAAAAGGGCTGTGGCAGTAAAAAAGGTGGTTGCGGCAAAGGGTGTGTTCATATGCTGGGATGGCTGTCCCGCGGCATGGGCATCAATAGTTTCCAGAACACATGCCAAAAGAAAACAGAGACCGCCTGCCGCATAGAGCAGAGTACGCTTTTTTGCCGTAATATCCGCACGCCAGTTGTGCAGGTAATGTCCCAGTACAAAATATCCCAGATATCCGCGGAACATATAAAAATCGTTGTATGCAAAGAAATCCTTCAGAAGATATTTAAATTTAAAATCATAATGAAGCAGAGTCGGCACCAAGAGCGCAACCACAAAGAACACCGTCAGAAAGTATTGGCACAGCTTCTTTTCCGCAAGACCTTTTTTCATTAGGGGCACGATCATATAAATGATAGCAAGCATGGGCAGAAACCAGAGATGATAATAGCCCCGCTGCTGAATCAATGATAGCACTACGTCATTTTTGATGCTGTCAGGCGTGAGGCTTTCTCCCTTTTCCAGTATGGTAACGATCTGATAAATAGCTTTCCAGATATAATATAAAACAAAAAAATGCAGCGTCCTGTGTAAAAGCAGGGTTTTTAGATCTGTCTCCCGTTCCGGACGCAGGGCAAGCGCGCCGCTGATCATGACAAAGAGCGCCACACCGGAAAAAGAAAGACAGTTGAAAGCATTAGTTATGGCAAATGCCATGCTGTTTACCGTCAGATCTTCGAGCTGCTGTGCGGAGATATGCACCATGATCACTAAGATCCCTGCTATTATGCGGACCAGATCCAGATATGCGATTCGTTCCTTCTGCAAAATTACGTCCTCCGTTTTTTCCATACGATATCAGTTGCAAGTTCGATTGGATATTCCCTGTTGCACAAAAAAGGTATCTGTTTCTCAGCACATATTCCCATAAAGAACCGATATTGTCAATAGCCTTAATGCCTTGGCAATAGAAGATCCCTTAGAATATGCAGGACTTGCTTTAGATGATGAAACTTGTCCATATTCTTAATTTGCCTAGCATATTTGAGGTTCATTTGCTATAATAAAAAATGAAAAGAATTGTAATTTTCTGTGATGACACCACAAAAGGCATATATTAAATTCGTATCTTTAATATAGGTTATATATTGGAGGATGATATTATGAGGTTGAAAAAAGTTTGTATTGTTTTATTGTTGGGAACGATTGTTTTAACAGGATGCGATCAAGGAGATATTGTATCCAAACAGGATGGAACAGAAGAACAGGATGGAATAGATGAACAGGGTGAAGTTTATTATTGTGATATAGTAAACGCCAGTGTGAGTAAATATCCGGAGCTTAATACTACGGATATTGCAATTAATAATCATGGTCATGGACCCATGATAGTGTCACCATATGCAAGCGCCGATGTAGTCAGGGCTGTAACACATGTGATCTGCGACACAGATATATCGACGTATTGTTATGGCAATCGTTTATATGATGACAAGTATGATGATTTTACAGGATATGACTTTGAAGAAATATATGAGATTATACAGTCAAGAGTCGATAAATCAAGGCTTCAGTCTGATACATTTAACCAACAGCTTACAACAAATTTAGAAAGTGATCCTGAAATTAATATTTCACCTTCCGGAGAATACTATTATATTCTTGATATGGAGAATTTTGATGAATCAGCCATTGCGATTAAGGAGTCGGTTGACAGACAGTCTGAGATATTTGACTATGATATGCGGGATAAATATGACCTTTATTTTATTTGCGAGGGAAGAGATTTTACAGGAGGATACAGAGGACTTACTTACGCAATATATTTAGATACATACTCTCCTGACAATAAAATACATGAATACTATTATTGGAGGCCTAGGAATGAATGGGTGAATGTTTACGCTGATTTGTATGAATCATCGATTTATGATTACACTAAAATAAATGAAAAGATGAGTGAACACACGGATTACGACACTCAGTTGATCTGTCGTTTTGGTTCTTATCAAAAAGCTACAACAGACATAAATTTTATTGACTTTAAATACAGAATGTGGACTGAAGAATTTAAACCGGATGAAGCCATTGAACTTGCATATGAAGTATATACTAATGTTCGCAATGCTAATGAAGAATATAATATTTATAGGATATATGGGATTAACATTAAAATATACAATTTTACAAGATATAACAAGGAATATAATACAGTGAATGTTTTCATTCCTTTCGATGAAGAATATTCCTTGGAAGAATTTAAAAAGATTATATTGGATAATGTTGAGACAGCTATTGACAGTGAACCTGTATAGAAGATGCAATCAAAGAAAGGCACATGGAATGGCGTTTAGAAAAAACCGTGAAAAAGAGGATAAGCTGTGGTACAGGCTGGATCTGTCGGCAATCGTGTATCCGGCGTTGCAGCGGCAGGATTTCAGTTCTGTCTACCGTCTTTCCGCGCTGATGAAAGAGAAGGTCGATCCTGAAAGGCTGCAGGTGGCGCTTGACCGTGCGCTGCCCCGTTTTCCGAGTTATAAGGTGGCGATCCGGAAGGGCGTGTTCTGGCGGTATCTGGAATATAACCAGCGTCCCGGCCCATTTGTGCAGGAGGATATCAAGAATCCCTGTATGCCGCTTCCATTTCGGACGAAGAACAGATATCTTCTGAGGGTGTATTATTATGATAAGAGGATATCTCTGGAGGTGCATCATTGTCTGGGAGACGGAAATGGCGGAATGTGCGTATTTCATACGCTGCTGGCGGAATATCTAAGACTTATGGGATATGAGATTCCTACGGAATATCTGGTAAAGGATATCCATGAAGATCCTGACCCGGAAGAAACCGAGGATGCGTATGCGAGATATGCCCATGCGGAGGTGCGCCCGCCGCGCCCTATGGAAAAGACATACCTGATACGGGGAACGCCGGAACCGTTTTATACATTAAATATGATCATCGGCGTGCTTTCCGCGAAAGAGGTGTACGAAAAGGCAAAGAAATATAACGCTTCCGTAACGGAGTACTTAAATGCTGTGCTTCTTTACGCATTATTGCAGAAGCAGCGGG
The DNA here is from genome assembly GCA_002479655.1 of Lachnospiraceae bacterium UBA7480. GTDB lineage: Bacteria > Bacillota > Clostridia > Lachnospirales > Lachnospiraceae > NK4A136. The sequence continues at coordinate 3,126 of DLOQ01000068.1, read as the reverse complement.
ATGACGGAGGCTATAAAAAACTGCCGGTAACGCTTGCCATGCCGGTAAATCTTCGCCGTTTCTTTCCATCAAAGACGCTGAGGAATTTTATCACCATGGTATATCCGAGCATTGATCCGAGACTGGGGGAATATTCTTTTGAGGACGTTGTAAAACAGGTGCATCATTATATGCGTTATTATATCAGCGATAAATTCCTGCGCGGGGATATCACGACCAATGCCGCAACGCAGAGACATCCGCTGATCAGGGTGGTGCCGTTGTTTATCAAAGACAAGGTCGTAAGGCAGTTTTATAAGATGGTACAGGATCGGAACTCTACTGCGGGACTGACTAATNNCAATATGGGTATCCTGGCGGCATCTGAGGAAATGAGAGAGCATATTGAGGGTTTTGATATCTGTATGGGACAGCCTTTTTCTAAAAGAACCAATTGTTCCATTATCACTTTTGGAGATAGATTGTCGATCACATTTGCCAGCGTGATCAAAGAATCCGATGCGGAAAAATATTTCTTCCGGTTTTTGGTGAAGGAAGGGATCCATGTCTGGATCGAGACCAATCGATAGAAGACAGGTTGAAAAATCACACTGATGTGCTGATTTTTCAACCGCGAATTTGTGCCTGCGGCCCAAACTTCGCAGGTTGCGGAAAGGCGAGGTTATTGGTATGTCTTATTGTGTAAATTGCGGTGTGGAGCTGGAAACTTCCATAAAAAAGTGTCCTCTTTGCAATACGATAGTGATCAATCCCAATGAACTGCAGGCGGACAGGGAGGCTGGGAATGGAGAACTGCCGTTTCCCAATAAAGTCGGGATCGTCGAACCGATCAAACGAAAGGATCTGGCGGTTGTAATGACGGTGATCTTGGCTTGTACGGCTGTCAGCTGTCTGCTGCTGAATTATCTGATGTGGAAGACCAATCAGTGGTCTTTACTGGTGCTGGGTTTCTGCGTATTGTTGTGGGTGATGATCGTGCCGCCACTGTTGATCCATAATATGAGAAGGCGTATTATGATGCTGTTGAATGGCGTTGCGGTGTGTATCTATATTGCGCTCATTGGCATTTTTACGGATTCTTCGGAATGGGTGGTGGATCTTGGGATACCGATTGCGCTGATCGTACTGGCATTGGTCGAAATATTCCTTGCGGTCGGAAATTACAGGCGGTCCTTTGCGCTGCTGGCAGGACTCTTTTTCATGGAGGTTGCCGTACTCTGTATTTCCATAGAGCTCTTGGTGAATCATGCGATTCATCAGCCATTGGAGATCGGATGGTCCGCAATCGTACTGACGGTCTGTACGGTCATTACGGTCGCGCTGGCTGCGATGTTTTCCAGAAGGCGTGTGCGTAATGAGATCAAAAGGCGTTTTCATCTGTGATGGGAGTGTATTTGATATCATTAAGACTAAGAAAATTTTAAGCAAAAACTTAACCTTTTTGCTTTTAGCACATTTCAGCTCATTTTAACAACATATTAATAAAAACGCAAGAAGAAATAGCATTTTGGATTAAAAATATATCTCTAAAAAATTCTTATTTATCAATATATTTTTGGCTTAATGCGTAATTAAGCTATTAATTAACCTACTTTTTTCTCAAAAGTAGTAAAAAAGTAGTAAAACAAACGCCCTTTATGCAATCAACCGTTCCATCTCTGCTTTTGCGGAAGCGAAAGAGGCATGTGCATAATAATCCAGAGTCATAGCAATGTTAGAATGTCCCATAATATATTGTAAGGCTTTTGGATTCATTCCGGCATTTGCCATATTGGTACAAAATGTATGTCGCAGCGTGTGTGGCGTCATAGACTTTGGCAATGCAGTCTCGTGACATTCGTTATATTTTTTTACAAGTCTTCTGAACATATTATCATAGTTGCATGCAGTGTTGGGATATCCGTCTCGATTAAGAAACAGGAAATTGGTCCAACCACTTATCGCGAATTTATTTGTTTCATTACGATTTTCTAATATATGTTTTAATGAATCATATACCTTTTGGCTCATTGGAATTTGTCTAAATCCCCTTTGAGTTTTAGGCTTTTCAATATAATATCCTGTTTCAGCGCTTTTTAAGAGTTGATGGTCTACTTTGATTTTCCTGTTTTCAAAATCAAGGTCAGCCTCAGTTAATCCGCAAAGTTCAGAAATACGGAGTCCGGTTCCTAATAGTATAATAAATTCATCATAATATTTTTGATAGGTTCTATCTTTATAAATAAAAAAAAGCAAATCCTTTTCCTGTTCCAATGTAAGAGGCACTTTGGGTTCTGTATCATCCTCTATTACGGTATTAAGTTGAAAGTCAAAAGGATTTTTTCTTATACAGTTATCTTGTATTGCTGCATGGAATGCCGCTTTTAAAGAACATTTATCGTTGCTGATTGTTTTATAGGATATTCCTTTTTGCTTCATGCGTAAAACCCACTCTTTCACATCTGATGGCTTTACGCTTTCAATTGGATAAGAGCCAAATTTATCTTTTTCCAGTAACTTCATTAATCGTTTACGACCCTGAATAGTGTTATATCTTACATTTCCCCGATGCCTTGTCTGTTTAGCATAAAGCTCACAAACGGTCATTTTTTTCCCAATCATATCTATTCCGTCATCAATATCCTTCTGTATCTCCTTTTCTTTTTCACGAAGAGATATTCCTTCGCGCTTTCCGGCAGGAGTCTTATCTGTAGGTACTAATTTCCATGCATAAGCAAACTGCACTTTTCCCAAAGGGTTAATATACTTATACGCATATCTGCCATCTTTTCTCTGGTACTCACCCGAACGTAAAATACGATTTTTTTTATCACGTCTTTTATTTGCCATAATATAGCTCTCCTCTCTAAAACCCCAAATAATCGTTGGGGACTCTGTGTTTTTCTTTTATACAATTAACATCATAAAGAAAAACTGTATGATTGGGAAGNNCAATTAACATCATAAAGAAAATCGCTGAAGTTGAAAAGCAGAGATTCGGATATGCTAAACATTCTGTCATTTGTGGTAACTTTGGTAGTAAATTCTACTCAAAGCAACTAAGATCCTCTAATAAATCAAGCTTTTTTTCTATTAGTTAAGTTTTTGCTTACAAATGTACTTGGAGGAGGAAAAGAAATTGAAAAG
>DLOQ01000097.1 GCA_002479655.1 Lachnospiraceae bacterium UBA7480 | reverse complement strand
CTTCCGGTGATACATGACCGATGGAAGCGCCTCTGGATGCGCCGGAAAACCGCCCGTCCGTGATCAGCGCCACGCTGGAGCCTAGTCCCATACCAGCAATTGCAGATGTGGGATTTAACATCTCCCTCATGCCCGGACCGCCTTTCGGTCCTTCGTAACGAATGACAATGACATCTCCTGCCACGATCTTACCACCCTTGATGGCCTCTATCGCATCCTCTTCACATTCAAACACCCTTGCCGGTCCCTCATGCACCATCATCTCAGGAACAACGGCGGAGCGCTTTACAACACCGGAATCCGGTGCAAGATTGCCCTTCAATACAGCAATGCCGCCGGTCTCACTGTAGGGATTCTCAACCGGTCGGATCACTTCCGGATTGCGGTTGATACAACCCTTGATATTTTCCGCAACTGTCTTGCCTGTAACGGTTATGATGTCGGTATAAAGAAGGTTTTTCTTTGTCAGCTCATTCATGACCGCATAGACACCGCCGGCTTCATTGAGATCCTCCATATAAGTCGGACCGGCAGGAGCCAGATGGCAAAGATTCGGCGTCTTTGCACTCAACTCATTTGCAAGCTCCACATTCAGATCTACGCCGGCTTCCCTTGCAATCGCCGGAAGGTGTAACATGGAATTGGTTGAACATCCAAGCGCCATATCAATTGTCAACGCATTGTGAAATGCCTTTTCCGTCATGATATCCCTTGGCTTGATATCCTTCTTTACCAGTTCCATGATCTGCATACCGGCATGCTTTGCCAGACGGATACGTTCCGAATATACGGCAGGGATTGTACCATTGCCTTTTAAGCCCATCCCCAGCGCCTCTGTCAGACAGTTCATGCTGTTAGCTGTATACATGCCGGAACAGGAACCGCAGGTAGGACATACCTTTTCCTCAAATTCTTCCAAATCTTCCATAGTCATCGTTCCCGCCGCTACAGAGCCCACAGCCTCAAACATAGAAGACAGGCTTCTTTTTTCCCCTTTAACATGTCCCGCCAGCATCGGTCCGCCGGAACAGAAGATCGTCGGGATGTTCAGCCGCGCGGCAGCCATCAACAGTCCCGGTACGTTCTTATCACAGTTCGGCACCATCACCAGCCCGTCAAAGCCATGTGCCATTGCCATACATTCCGTAGAATCAGCGATCAAATCTCTGGTCACCAGAGAATATTTCATTCCGATATGCCCCATTGCAATCCCGTCGCAGACTGCAATCGCAGGGAATACCACCGGGGTTCCGCCTGCCATGGCAACACCCATTTTTACGGCTTCTACAATCTTATCCAGATTCATATGTCCCGGAACGATTTCATTATAAGAGCTGACGATACCGATCAACGGACGTTCCCGCTCCTCCTTTGTGTAACCCAATGCATTGAACAGACTTCTGTGGGGAGCCTGCTGTGTTCCTGTTTTTACGCTGTCACTTCTCATGTTGACCATCTCCTTCTTTTCTATTTATTGTCCTTTTCGTAAAAGTGTTTTCACTGTTCTCTTCTTAAATTTCAGTGACTATTTATACACTTCTTAATTTTTCGTGCAATTTAAACAATCATCCGATAAATCGGAATTTAGCAATTACTTAATATCAAAATTTTCAGTTTTCAAATCACAATAATATCTACCGCTTGCAGCAGTAAATTTTAAAACGCAATAATCCGGATCAGTTACACCTTTTTTATAAAACATTGTATCGCCCTTTTTCCAAATCATGTTTTTAGTTTCTTGGTCTGTTAAGACTTCCATTTTGCCTTTTAACATAATACCAACATATTTAATTAATCCTTTGTGATAAAAGTAAATACTGGCACTTGAATTATCTTTATATTGTTTTACTCTCATAGATGAAGTATTAGTAGAAAAGTAAAACTCTTTTAACCCTATTCTTTTACGGGGTGAGAGCATTGCTTTTACATTAGGACAATTTTCATCATCAATAGAGCATATAAAACTAACTTTTTGTTTATCAATAAAATTTTCTATTTTCTTTAAATCCATAATGATTAAACTCGCTCTCAAATTCCGTTTTATCAGCATAATTATATTCTATTTTTATCAGGAACACAATTTCGAAAAAGGAGTTATTTATTAAAATTAGTGTGTCAAAAAACCTATAAAATTCAGTTTTTAAATCCTCTCCGTGATCAAACTCCCCATTTCTTTACAGCCTACCTTCTTACAGCCCTCGCTCATAATATCGCCTGTCCGGTAACCATCCTGCAATACCTTCTTCACTGCCGCGTCAATCGCATCCGCTTCCCGATCCAGATCAAAGGAGTAACGGAGCATCATGGATGCCGACAAGATGGTTGCAATGGGGTTTGCCAGATCCTTTCCTGCAATGTCAGGCGCAGAACCGTGGCTAGGTTCATAAAGTCCGAATTTTGTATCGTTTAACGACGCGGAAGCCAGCATACCGATAGAGCCGGTCACCATACTCGCCTCATCCGACAAAATATCTCCAAACATATTTTCCGTAAGCACCACGTCAAACTGCGCCGGATCCTTCACAAGCTGCATGGCACAGTTATCCACCAGCATATGTTCCACCTTAACATCAGGATACTCCTTTGCAACTTCGTTGACAACAGCCCTCCACAATCTGGAAGAATCTAACACATTGGCCTTATCCACGCTGGTCAGCTTCTTCTTCCGCTTCCTTGCGATATCAAAACCCTTGATCGCGATCCGGCGGATCTCATTCTCATCATAAGTCAGGGTATCAATCGCTTTACGGACGCCGTTCTCCTCCACGGTCTTTCTTTCCCCGAAATAAAGACCGCCTGTCAGCTCACGCATGATCAGGATGTCAAATCCCGCCGCGCTGATCTCTTCCTTTAACGGACATGCCGCCGCCAGCTCTTCATATAATACAGCCGGTCTTAGATTAGCAAACAGATTTAATGCCTTTCTGATCTTTAACAATCCGGCTTCCGGACGCTTTTCAGGCGGAAGCTGATACCATGGTGAAGTATTCGTATCGCCGCCGATCGAACCCATCAATACCGCATCAGCAGCTTTTGCCGCAGCGATCGCCTCATCCGTCAATGGAACACCATGCACGTCAATCGATGCGCCTCCCATCAGAATATCCGTAAAAACCATTTCATGACCATATTTTTCAGCGACTTTGTTTAATACCTTTTTTGCCTCTGTCACGATCTCCGGTCCGATCCCATCGCCGGGGATACACACAATATTTAACCTCATATGCGTTTTGTCTCCTCTCAAAATATTACGTCAAAAACAAGGCGCATCCACGATACGCCTCATCTGAAATACGCTGCCTTTTATTCCGGTTTTTCAACCTGCGCGATCGCGGTCTTCCTCATGGGAATCCTACAGTTCTTGTTGCTTCCAAACTCTACAATGACGTCTTCCTCCGTAATATCTATGATAACGCCATAAAACCCGCTGGTAGTCAGCACCACATCTCCAATCTCCATCGCAGCTACCATCGCCGCCACCTTTTTTTGTTCCTTTTTCTGCGGTCTGATCAGCAAGAAGTAAAAGACCACGATCATGACGATCGCATACATAATGGTAAATCCGATACCTCCGCCCTGTGCTGCCGCAGGATCAGCTGCCGCCTCTAAAAGCATAAACATCGCATGCTCCTCCTGTTTTCTTTAATTTAATACACCAACCATTATCATACACAAAAAACGCCTTAGAAGCAAGGCGTTTTCCAATTTTTTCAAAATTTCCGGTACAAAGCTGTTTTCTTCCGTTCCCGACGGTTTCTTTTTTATTGCCGACCATCCATCATCTTTGCTAATTTATCTTTCTTATATTCCCGGAATCTTCCATTATCCAGCGCCTCTCTGATCTCTGCCATCAAATGATTGTAAAAATAGAGATTATGAAGCACGCAAAGCCTCATCCCCAGCATTTCCTTCGCTTTTAAAAGATGCCTGATATATGCCCTGGAATATCTCCGGCAGGCAGGGCAGCCGCATCCCTCCTCTATCGGCCGGTCATCCGTCTCATACTGCGCGTTCATCAGATTGATCTTTCCGCCATTGGTGTATAGGTGCGCGTGCCGTCCGTTCCGCGTAGGATAGACACAATCAAAAAAATCGATCCCCCGCTCCACTGCTTCCAGGATATTGACCGGCGTACCGACGCCCATCAGATAAGTCGGCTTGTCCTTTGGCAGATACGGAACCGTTTCCTCTATGATATGGTACATCTCCTCATGGCTTTCTCCAACGGCAAGACCGCCGATGGCATAGCCGTCCAGCTCCAGCTCCGAGATCCGTTTGGCATGTTCGATACGGATATCCGGAAAAATCGCGCCCTGATCGATCCCAAACAAAAGCTGCGCTTTATTAATGGTATCCTCTCTCTGATTCAATTCCGCCATTTTTTTCTTACAACGTTCCAGCCATCTTGTCGTGCGGGATACCGAAGCCTCAACATACTCCCGTTCCGCCGTGCTTGCCGGGCACTCATCAAATGCCATGGCGATCGTGGAAGCCAAATTGGACTGGATCTGCATGCTTTCCTCCGGTCCCATGAAGATCTTCCGGCCGTCAATATGGGAATGAAAATATACTCCCTCCTCTTTGATCTTACGAAGTCCTGCCAGAGAAAACACCTGAAATCCGCCGGAATCCGTAAGGATCGGTCTGTCCCATGACATAAACTTATGCAGTCCGCCCAATGTCTTGACGATCTCATCCCCCGGTCTGACATGCAGATGATACGTATTAGAAAGCTGCACCTGCGTTCCGATCTGCTCCAGATCCTCTGTAGATACCGCGCCCTTGATCGCTGCAACCGTTCCCACATTCATAAATACCGGCGTCTGGATCACGCCATGCACGGTCGTCATCTGTGCCCTTTTCGCGGCGCCTTCCGTCTTTAAAATCTTATATTCCACAATCACTGCTCCTGTATATTATTGGTTGTAAATTTACATTATTATAAATTTGCATTGTTGTAAATTTACATTAATTGCATTATAATACAAGCTGTGAGTGAAAACAAATATAAATTAATAACATATGGGATGATACAATAATTGCAGCATTACGAAAAAAGTTATAAAGAAAGGATACATTATACATCATGGCAGGTTCTACATTTGGCAGGCATTTTACGGTAACGACATGGGGAGAATCCCACGGTCCGGCGCTTGGCGCAGTCATTGACGGCTGTCCGGCGGGACTTCCCTTATCAGAAGAGGACATCCAGCCTTTCCTTGACCGCAGAAAACCCGGCACTTCTGCGGTAACTACCGCACGCAAGGAAGATGATGCTGTCCATATACTATCCGGCGTCTTTGAAGGGAAAACTACCGGCACTCCGCTCTCCTTAATGATCAACAATACCTCACAACATTCCAAGGACTATGGCAATATCGCTGTTTCCTACCGTCCCGGGCATGCGGATTATACCTATGATCAGAAATACGGTTTTCGCGACTACCGCGGCGGCGGACGCTCCTCCGGAAGAGAGACTGCCGGAAGGGTAGCTGCGGGCGCCATCGCCATGAAGATCCTGAATCAGCTTGGCATCACGATCAATGCCTATACCCGTTCCATCGGCGATATTGAGATCAACGATGCAGCCATGGATCTTGCCTATGCACGGTCTTCCGCCATATGTATGCCCGATCCCGAAGCGGAGAAGCTGGCGCTGGAGTATATCGCCGGATGCCGTGCTGAAAAAGACTCTGTCGGCGGCTGTATTGAATGTCGTATGGAGAATGCTCCTGCCGGAATCGGCGAGCCTGTTTTTGATAAATTAGACGCTGCTCTCGGAAAAGCGCTCTTTTCCATCGGCGCGGTAAAAGCCGTAGAGATCGGCGCAGGCATTAAGGCATCCAGAATGCGCGGCAGTGAAAATAATGATGCGCTATGTATGCAGGATGATCAAGTGGCTTTCAAAAGCAATCATGCCGGCGGCATCCTTGGCGGGATCTCCTCCGGTCAGCCGATCCTCATTCGTGCCTATGTAAAACCTACGCCCTCCATCTATCAGCCGCAGGATACCATCACCAAAGATCATCAGGATACCGTCCTTACCATCGCCGGACGCCATGATCCCGTGATCGTCCCCCGTGCCGTTGTGGTCGTGGAAACCATGTGCGCCCTGACGCTTCTGGATCTGATGCTCTCCAACATGGGCTCCCGGATGGATCATCTCACCCTGATATACCATCCTTAGCCCATAATCTCTTAACAATTGCAATATTATGCTTCATATTATGTAAGCAAAACGTCACCAATAAATGATGCAAATAATCACGATCACGCTGACGATCGCCGTGATCATCACCGTCCTGACGCGCATCTCCCTCTTGAATGGATCCGCCGGAACAACCTCCTCAAAATATACCAGCTTATCCAGCTCCATCCGCAGTTCTTCCGGCGTCAGCGTAAGCTGATCTTCCGTAAGGTCACACTTCATCTTCGCCATCTGCTCACGGTACATATAATAGATGGAAAGCATCCTGAGCAGTTTTTCTTCTTCAATGGCATAACTGATCTCCTCTTTCGGAAGTTCTTTCCGGTATGGATCATATTCCTCCAGCGGTCTCTTATCTGTCGGGTGATATTTATTAATCATCCAGATCACAAGCGCCTTCACGAAGAAAAATACCAGAAACGGAAACAGACAGATATAAAAGACTTGTATGACCAGTCCCATCGTCTGTTTGGCTGCCGCCATCATATTACCGACAATGCTTCNNTGTCGGGAAGAATTCTCCAATAATAATCAGCACCAGCGGCACAACAATCAGTCCTCCACACACAATCATCTCTCGTTTCACAAGTCCGGTACGGAACCTACAGTTCCTAAGCTGCCCCTCCGCCTTAGATATTTCCAGATCCAGATGTTCCTTTTCTGCTTTCCAGATAAACTCATGATAACAAGTATACATAAGCCCACCTACAGCCTATGAAATACGATACAGTTGGGCTGCATGATCTTGATTTCCTTTGCATTCATAACGAGCGTTCCTTTTTGGAGATCAACCGCAAAAAATGTCATTGTATTATTCTCATGATTTAAAGATACCAGATGTCTGTTATCCGGAAACAGCATCGCATCCTTGGGGTAGCTCCCGCTGATCGGCAGACAAAGAAGCTTTTTCAGCATCCCCGTCTTTTTATCAATATTATAGATGATCACGCTGTTATCCCCCGCGTTTGAGCAGATCAGATAATTATTGTCCCAAGAAAGTTTAAGCGCGCTTGCCGCGGCGTCCCCCGCATGATAATCATTGAGCGTGGACACTGTCTGGATCTTCTCAAAATTAGGATTCGTACCGTCCTCCGTATAACGATATACATCCACACAATTCTTCACTTCATGAACGATATAGATAAACTGTCCGTCCTTTGAGGTCTTGATATGTCTCGGTCCGGAATACTGCTCCGAATGTACGATATCCGCCAGCTTTAATTTTCCCGTGGCATGATCAAGCGCATATACCTTGATATGATCCATGCCAAGGTCGGCCGCCAGAAGATATTTATTGTCACGCGTCATCTTTACACAATTCACATGCGGACGGTAATTCCGATCCACGATGCTTCCGATGCCCTTATGATAGATCTCATCAGCGATCCCTAAGATACTGCCGTCCTCCGCCAGCTTCATCACCGTGATCTTACCGTCATGATACCCTGCCACAAAGAGAAACTTATCATGATAATCGGTAGACAGATAACAGCCCCGCATACCGTTGATCGAAGAAGCCGAGATCGTCTTTAGATCGCCATCCGGCAGGATCCGATATGCCTCCACGCCGTAATCGGTGATGGAATACAGACATTTCCGGTTATGGGATGTCGTCACATAGGAGGAATTGGAGATCCGGATCTGCTTCTTTTCCTGCATGGTTCCTTTCTCCACATCCACATCAAAGATCTTGATCCCATTCTTATCTCCCTGCGTATAACAAGATACATATGCAACATATTTTTCACTCATGACCTTACCTCGCTTCCATATCCACAAATTCCTTATGCGTCCCGACATATTTATATGCAGGGCGGATGATCTTTCCCTTATTGACCAGCTCCTCCAATCTGTGCGCGCTCCATCCTGAGATACGCGAGATCGCAAAGATAGGGGTAAACAGTTCCTCCGGAATATCCATCATGGAATATAAAAATCCGCTGTAAAAATCCACATTGGCACATACCGGCTTAAATAACCTCCGATGCTGCCCGATCAATCTGCCGGCAACCTTCTCCACCATATCATATAAAGCAAATTCCTTCATACGGTCTTTTTCTTCCGCAAGCTTTCTGGTGGATTCCTTTAAGATCTTTTCTCTCGGATCAGAATCCGTATATACCGCATGCCCCATGCCATAGATCAGTCCCGCCTGGTCAAACGCCTCTTTATTCAAGATCTTGAGCAGATATTCTTCCACTTCCTTCTCATCCGCCCAATCCTTCACATTTTCCTTGATATTGGCAAACATCTGCTGCACCTTCAGATTGGCGCCGCCATGCTTCGGTCCTTTTAATGACGCGATGGAAGCCGCTACAGCGGAATACGTATCCGTACCTGTCGAAGTAACTACATGAGTAGTAAATGTTGAGTTATTGCCTCCGCCGTGATCTGCATGCAATACCAGCGCAATATCCAGCACCGATGCCTCTAATGGCGTAAACTTGCCATCCGGCCGCAGCATGTTCAGTATATTTTCCGCCGTTGAATACTTCTTCTTCGGATTGCGGATGATCAGGTTTTTATGAAGGTTATAATGACGATACCCATGATATGCATAGACCGACATCAGCGGCAGCTTTCCAATCATCTGTAAGCACTGGCGCAGTACATTCGGCACGGAGATATCCTCCGGATCATCATCATAGGAATACAGGTTCAGCACTGCTTTCTGCAGGGAATTCATGACGTTCACACTGGGATTATGCAGGATAACATTCCTGACAAAATCCCCCGATAATTCCTGCAGGTCTGTCAGTATCGCAATAAAACTCTCAAACTGCTTCTTTGTCGGGAGCTCGCCAAACAAAAGAAGATACGTCACTTCTTCAAACGCATATCTGCGGCTTCCGATCCCTTTTACAATATCCTCCACATCATAGCCCTGATAATAGAGCTTTCCTTCCGCAGGAATTTTTGACCCGTTGACCAGCTGATAAGAAACCACATCGGAGATCTCCGTCAGCCCTGTCAGGACGCCTTTACCGTTAGAATCACGCAGTCCTCTCTTTACATCATATTCCGTATAAAGATTCTGGTCGATCTCACCGGATTTCATGCAAAAGTGTACCAGCTCGTCAAAAAGCTCATTCCGATTGTCATTTAATTCCATCATAGAGTTCATAAACCGCACCCCTCTCCTGTGTTATATACGCTTATAATACCATGATTGCGCATAATTCAAATTGCNNTGCGAAGCAATTTGTAATAAGTGCTTGCACTTATTTTACCGCGCCCGCTCCGGGAATCCCACTTTCTTCTGCACCTTCCGCAGCGTCTTTAACGCGTAATATTCCGCCTTTTCCGCATTCTCTTTAATGATGCCGTCAAGATATCCCTTATCCTTTTCCAGCTCTGCAAACCTCTCCTGCAAAGGTTTTAAGATTGCTACAACAGATTCGCCAACCGCCATCTTGAAATCGCCGTACCCCTTACCTTCAAACTCTTTCTCAATCTCGGCGGATGTCTTTCCGGTACATGCGCCGTAGATATCAATCAGGTTTCTGATGCCCGGCTGTTCCTCGCAGTATCTGACGCAGCCCTCCGAATCCGTTACGGCGCGTTTGAACTTCCGCATGACCGTATCGGGATCATCCATCAGATATACGGATGCATTGGCATTCTCATCAGATTTTGACATCTTCTTATCCGGCTCCTGCAGACTCATGATCTTTGCGCCCGTCTTGCCAAGATACGGCTCCGGGATCGTAAATACATCGCCATAGATCGCATTGAACCGCTGCGCAATATCCCTTGTGATCTCCAGATGCTGCAGCTGATCCTTGCCGACCGGCACCACATCCGCCTGATACAGCAGGATATCTGCTGCCATCAGCACCGGATAAGTAAACAAACCCGCATTGATGTTATCCGCGTGCTTTGCGGACTTATCCTTGAACTGTGTCATACGGTTCAATTCCCCCATATAGGTAAAGCAGTTCAGGATCCATGCCAGCTCTGCGTGTCCGCTGACATGGGACTGATAATAAAGACAGTTTTTCTTCGGATCAAGTCCCGCCGCAATGTATAAGGTCAGCAGCTTTCTTGCGCGCTGTCTCAGCTCGGCCGGATCCTGTCTGACCGTAATGGAGTGAAGATCCACCACCGAATAAAAACACTCATATTCATCACATAGGGACACCCAGTTTTTCAATGCTCCCAGATAATTGCCAAGCGTCAGATTCCCCGTCGCCTGCATACCGCTGAACAATACCTTTTTATCTCCAATCATTATACTCTGCCACCTTTCCGTTGATGATTACATTCATTTTTTAAAATATATTTTCTGATATACGCCCTTGTATAACGCTCGCCTTTTTCCGCGTTCATAGTCAACAGCTTCTCCAGCATCCGTTTCGTATAAGGATGCAGAAACGCGTCAATATTCCCCTTCTGGTAATATTCCAGCGGATCTGATGATCTGTATGAGCTGCCATGATAGACCTTGCATGCCGCCACGCGGTCCATAAACATCTCCACGATATACCGGTCCGGCATTTTCGCCGGCACGATCTTTACACCGGTTCCCTCTTTCTCCCTGACCGGATAATCCAACCAGTATTCATAATGATGCCGGTTCCTTCCTTTATGGTGAAGCCACGCCGACGAATAACCGATCGCCTCACGCTCCGCATTGTTCGGACTGCGGTCGCCCTGCCAGTATTTTGCGCCTACCATAAACTCAGACGGCATATATTTGGAAAGATCATGCGTCAGTCCCTGCCAATACAGTCCCACCGCAAAACATCCTTTCCGCACGTACCATCGGTGGATCGTAATTGTCTTAAAATGATTCCATGCGTTCATATCTCAGCTCCACATTACGAATAATCATCACAGCCACCCAAAAATCAGACGTTCTCCACACAGTTGACTGTCATTCCTGTCAATAATAGCACAAAAACGCTTGCTTTCCAACCTTTAATTTTATAAAATGATCAATAGGATTATTGCGCATCATTGAGAGTTTCGCAATTACC
>DLOQ01000144.1:17816-22406 GCA_002479655.1 Lachnospiraceae bacterium UBA7480 | reverse complement strand
TTCTCCCAGAATGTGGAGGTCTCCGTATTCAGCAATACGATGGAAGTGCCCTTCGGGTATTCTTTTCCATACACTTCTTTAAATAACGGAAACAGCTGCTCCGGCATGGAATCAATGATGGCTTTTAAGATCTCGTCCCACAGTTTATGACCGTCATAAACTGCGGATTCCGTCATCTGCGTCTCTTTTATCGTCTGCTTTTCTTTCGTCATCCTTTTTTTCTTTATCCTCTGTGTTTCTTTCGCCATCTGCCTTTTCTCCGGCATCTGCTTTTCTTTTGTCATGTGTGTATTGTGTTCCTTTTCTGCCATTAAACCATCCTTTCTGTTTTTCTTCTGCGCAGCATTAAAAATCAAAATACCGCGATACAAATAAGTAGCATAAACTGTGAAATATGGCGAAACGCCGGGATTTTTGAACTGCCTTGACGGCAGCCGCAAATGACTTTCACGTGAGGCTAGTATAACAGCCGTGATATGATTTGTAAATATGTTTTTTTAATTTTCAAAATAAAAATGGGGAAACTAAAAGGCAGCCTTTATGATTTTAGTCATATCCCGCTCTATCTTGTCATAATTTATAAAAAGCAAACAATCCATCCTACAGGAGATTCTTATGAGCGCAAAAACAAAAATCGTTGTCCTTCGTTCCAAAGAAATCATTTATACCGGACTGTTCATCCTGCTGGGAATATTATTTATTGTCCTTCTTCTGATCATGTTCCTGCCGGGCAAGGACACCGGAGAACCCATCAACGAGGGCGAAGTATCTTATGTACCCGGCGTATATACAACATCCCTGATCCTCAAAGACCAGACTGTTGATATCGCTGTCGTCGTAGATGAGAACAATATCAACAGCATCAGCATCGTCAATCTTGATGAGGCGATCACCACCATGTATCCTCTGATCGAGCCGTCCCTGAACGATATCGCCAGCCAGATCCTTGAAAAGCAGTCATTGAACGGCATTACCTATCTGGAGGATAACAGATATACGACAGAGATCTTACTGGACGCTATCGAGGTTTCCTTAAAGAAAGCCACCGTTACACCGGAATAAACCACACAATACATATCATCTGTACGCAGTCAGGCAGGGAGAATGATTTCCCTGCCTGCTTTCCATGTATTGCATAAGCAGCCCATCCGCCCACAAAGCCCCTTGTATTCTCCCGATATCTCAACTCCACATACCTCATTTCTACTTCTTGCGTAGTTCTGCCCACAATCCATTCATTCCTATATATTGTAATTGCCGAATGATAGAACACATGAATCAAACAAAATAAAAACAATATATATAAGTAAGAGAAAAAGTGAATTAATAACACGCTTCCCATCACTTTACTTCAAATGTTTCAAAAATGCTTGACCATAACAAAGTTAAATGTTACATTGTCAATGAGCATTTTCCAGATGACCCTGACAAGGTTGTCGCCGTAGTGTGCCGTCGGTTCAAGACCATTGATGATGCCTACGTAAATCATGAGGTTATTCCTCCCTATCATAAAATCTGATACCATGATATCCACAGTGATTATCATCAAAGGCTTGATTGGAATAAGTACTCAGAACATATGCTCCAGTTTTTCCAAAAGATAAACAAATCAGATAAAGGAAGCAGCAATATACTTCAGTCAAATATCCAAGCAACAGGTAAAAATCAATTGCCTACATTATCTGAGTTGTATTAAACCAAAATTTCAAAAAGAAGGGAAGTTATAATGTTTTGCTTCTATAGACATTATACACAGGTGTAAATGATGTATTTAGCTGAAATAAATGATTTAATAAGTAAAGTGAATCCTAAAATAATAGATTTTTCTACTGATAGAATAAGAGGAACAATGCCTACGCAAGTTTCTTCAGATTTTCTTACAAATAAAGAACAAGGAGACTGGGCAGAAAAAACCCTACTTGAAGGTATAAATAAAAATAGCAAAAATTATATTGCTGTAAAATATGGTAAAGATGACAATCTTACTGCAGGAGAAAAAGGATTTAAAGAATTTTATGAGAATTATCAAGAGGAACTTGATAGTATTGGAAAAAGACCTGATTTATTGATATTTGATAGAAAAGATTTTAAAAGTGCTACATTAAATATTAGTGGTTGGTCATTAGAAGAATTAGATAAAATTGTTCCAAAAGCTAAATGCGGTATAGAAGTTAGATCAAGTGCTTTTTTAATAAATAAATATGAAGCCTATATGAATGAAAGAAATGAAAAATTATTAGATGATGCAATGAATAACAAAGAATATATTATAGATAGATATTCTGATTTACTAAGAAGTAAAGATGAGGAACTATTCAAACTCATCAATTTGTTAGATAAAGATAATGCTCATGTTATATCGTTTCGTTCTCCAAGTTGGCGTTCAAGCGATGAATTAGCAGACTTATCTTATCATCTAAAAGAATTGAAAAAATGTTTAACTGACATCACAAAAAGGACATTTTTAAGTATAACACCAAAAGTTGAAGATTTAAAAGTTGTATATAACTGGATAAAAAGATATAATGTTCCACATTATTATGTTCAAGTATTTTTTGATAAATCCTATGGCATATCTTTCAAAAAAATTTTAACATTGATTTCTAATCCTGAACTAGAAGGAAAAGAATACTTTTTAGAAAGTGACGTGAAAAATCAAAACAAGACAACAATTAAAATACACGCAAGTAAAGAAGCAAATATATTAACAAAAATAGATTTACCTAATCATTATAGTGAAATGAAAGAATTAGAAAGAGGTCGATTATTATTTTATGTTAAATTTAATAATAGTTTATCAACCATAAATAAGAAAGGATTTGAAAGCCTTTTTGGCTTTAAACTGATATGATAGATAATAAAAAGAAATTAGGACAATTTTTTACCGATCCCCAGATTGCTGACTTTATGGCTAAATTGGTAACAGGCAGCAATACAGCAAATGTTTTAGACCCCGCTGCCGGAGCAGGCGCATTTTTGAAAGCAGTTCATAAAATCAATGATAAAATCAAACTTTATTCTTACGAAATCGATGATAAAGTCATTAAAGAAGCAAAAGAAAAATGCAGCTTTGAATATGAATTAAACCATGAGAACTACCTGTATGCCGGGATCGATAGGAAATACGATTCTATTATTTGTAATCCACCATACAATAAATTTCAAGGAATAAAGGACAGGAAAGAATTAATTGAAGCATTTAAAAAAAAATATAAGATCGCTTTAAGCGGCTATACAAATTATTGTATCTATTTTTTGATCAAAAGCTTGAATGAATTAAATGACAAGGGAAAATGCTGCTATATTATTCCTTATGAATTTCTAAATTGCGGATATGGGGAAATTGTAAAAAAATATTTTCTGGAACAAAAATATCTAAAAACCATTTATAAATTTGACAATACCTTAAAATTATTTGACGATGCAACGACAACTTCCTGCATATTATATTTTGAAAAGGAAGAACACCGGCAAATCAACTTTATAAATATCACGGATGTTGAAGAATTGAAGACAGGGAAGTTCAAAAATATCATCTCCTATAATTATAAGGATTTGGATCACAAAGAAAAATGGATCAATTATTATAAACCCAACAATGAAATCCATCATTATAAAAACCTTGTAAAGCTTAGTAAAATCGGAAAAGTAAAAAGAGGGATTGCGACCGGGAACAACCAATATTTTTTATTAAATAAAGAGAAAATCAAAAAGCTGAATCTCAGCAAAGAGGTTTGCATCCCTTGTGTTACAAAGTCCCCTGACGTAAAAACATTAAAATTTACAAAGGATGATTTTGATAAGCTTTATCATGCCAATAAAAATGTCTATATTTTTGACGGGGCAAAAGCCGCTACGCAGGAAGATAGAAACTATATCAAATATGGCGAAGAAATGAAATACAATGAAACCTATTTAACAAGCCACCGCTGCCCCTGGTATGCAGTGGAAGGAAAAGATAGTTCTCCGATCTTGATATCCGTTTTCAGCCGAAATAAGTTGAAAATCATCAGGAATGAAGCTAAGGTCAAAAATCTTACGGCATTTCATTCTTTATTTTTAAATGATAAATCGCTTGAAAATCTATATTTTTGCTATTTGATTACCCCTATAGCTCAGGAAATATTATTTCTCAATAAAAGGGAGTATGGAGAGGGCTTAGATAAATTTGAGCCCAATGATCTGAACAATTGTTACGTCTTTGATGTAAATATCATGAGCGATCATGATAAAAATGAGGTATTAAATATTTATGATCATTTAGATGATACAAAGATCGAACAATTGAATGACATTTTTACAAAATATATAAAATAAGCTCATCATTTTGCATTTTTACAGAGTTCTTCCAATTCCCCGACCGTAAAATAATAATATCTGTTGCAGAAGTCGCAGTGCGTCTCTATCGTCTCCCCATCTGCAATCATGGCGTTTAATTCTTCCCTGCCCAGACTGATCAGCGCTTTTTCCACACGTTGTTTACTGCAGTTGCAATGATACTGCGGCACGATCGTTTCCATGGTCTCCACGCCCATCCCGTCCGTGATCAGGCGCAGGATATCCTCCGGTGAATTGCCCGCATCCAGCAAT
>DLOQ01000144.1:14509-17771 GCA_002479655.1 Lachnospiraceae bacterium UBA7480 | reverse complement strand
ACCCCCCGCCTGCCTGATACTGTAATCCCTGTCAACCAGTACGCCCAGTCCCACCGAAGAGGGCGTCTGCTCCGAAACCGTAAAATAATAGGTCAGATCTTCCGCGATCTCGCCTGTCTGCAGCCTTGTCCTGCCGATATACGGCTCCTTTAACCCCATATCCCTGATGACTGTCAGATCCCCTGCGCCGACCGCGCCGGACACATCCAGCTTACCATTTGCCTTTAAAGGCAGATCCACCGCTAGGTTAAGCACATAGCCCTTCACTCCGGATTTGGCGTCCGCCGTTACCGTGATGCCGCCGAGCGGACCGTCACCCGTGATCTTTATCGTAAGGAGATCATTTTCTCCCTTCTGCATAGCGCCCATCATAGCCCCCGCAGTCAAAAGTCTTCCCAGCGCAGCCGTTGCGACCGGAGATGTCTTATGCTTATTCCATGCCTCCTGCACAAGTTCCCTCGTATCTGCCACGAATATCCTGACCTGTGCATTTTCCACTGCCGCGCGAAGAATCCTGTCACTCATTTTCCAAACTCCTTAATCCATTATCCGCTAATAATACCAATGCTCCACACATAGTATGCGCTTCGCAATGCACACCCGCTTCGCTCGGCGCAGTAAATATCACATGCCCTAACCTGTCTTGCCGCATTCACCCGCTATGACCGTGATCCTCTCGCTGTCCTCTGTGACCGCTCCATTCGTATCCGTATCATACGCCGCCACAAATAAAAGTCCTGCTTCCCTCAGACAGTCTTTCATCTCTTCCAGCTCATATCCCCGCTGTAGATGTTCTTCCTCAGCCTTTGCATAAAGGCCGCTTTTCGGATCCTTAATAAAAAATGTCAATGCATAATCATTAATCCCCGATTCCGCATCATATTCGTTTTCCCAGATGAAGCTGCCTTCCTCCCGGTTCTCCGCGATCGTCCTGTCCCCGATCACATCCCTGTACTTATATACCGTATTAAAGTCAAAGATAAAAAGTCCCTTCGGATCCAGATAATTATTGACCAAATGGAAAGTCTCTATCAGTTCTTCTTTCTCCAAAAGATAATTCAAACTGTCACAGATACATATAACAGCACGTACAGTGCCATACAGTTCAAATTCCCGCATATCCTGACACAGATACAGAATATCAAGACCGGAGGATTCCCGTTTCTTCATCGCCACATCCAGCATTTCACAGGAAGCATCCACGCCGATCATATCATACCCTGCCTGTCCCAGCAGTTCCGTCATGGTTCCTGTACCGCAGCCCAGATCTAAAATAAGCCCGTCGCGGATATCATGCTCTTTCAAAAGCTCCACGATCCGCTGTTTCCATGCCTGATATGGCACTTCCTCCATAAACAGATCGTACACAGCAGCAAAATCTGTATACGCTCCCAACTGATCATTCATTTCTTTCTGTATTCCTCCATTTGGATGCTTTTCTATCCGCTTATTTATTCGGCACTTCCTTAGAATCCCCGCCAAGCGCCATCGCAATTATTACCCCGGCTGCCAGAGCGATCAGCCCTGTAACGGCACTGACCACATTCAATCCGGAAAAGTCATTCAGCAGCACAATGGCAACCGGAGATGCCAGAATCAAACCGATAATACACCAGAATACCACATAAGGAAACTTGCTTAACAACATCTCTATGAGCTTTGCGATCCCAAGAATACCGACCACAACACCGAGTCCAAAGGGAATCAGCACGCCGAGGCCATATAGAATCCCCTGCACATCGAAAGCAACCAGCGCCTTTACAAAAGCGTTGATCGTCTCGATCACCGGATTATAATACCCCATCAGCATCAGCATCATGGAACCGCTGACGCCGGGAATCACCATCGTTGCCGCTGCGATGATCCCTACACCAAAAATCTTGATACAGTTCACCAGCCCAAACGACAGATCCGCCGTCCCGCCTTCCGTCCCATCCAGCGCAGCCAGCACAACTACCAGCGCAAAAAAGGACAGACACCCGATGATATGCTGCGGTCGTATAGAAACTCCTTTTACACGGCTCCAGACCGCCGGAATACCACCCAGAATCAAACCGATAAACAGCAGATTCGTCTGGATAGGGATCCTGCCTAACATCCATTCGATCAGCATTGATAATCCGACGATGCCAAGCAGCATCCCTATGCCGACCGGCAGCAAAAATAATATGCTTTTTTTAAATTCTTTGAAAATATGAGTTACCGAACTGATGAGCTTATCATAGATACCCATGGCTACCGCCATAGTTCCCCCGCTGACACCGGGAATAATATTGGCGATCCCCATTACCATTCCTTTTAAAATGTCCCTGATCCAGTTCATGATATCCCTCCCCAAAAATATTCTACTAAAAGACCTGTTAGTACCAGAGCCTCACCTGATATAGGTTCTCAACGCATCAATCAAAGCTTTTGCCTCATCATCTGTCCCGACCGTGATCCGCAGATAATTATCAATCCTCGGCTGGGCAAAGTAGCGGACGTAGATCTTTTTTGTCTTAAGATATTCAAACAACTCCTTTGCCGGATATTTTTCATGAGTTGCGAAGATAAAATTGCTCCGGGAATCAGGGAAAGAAAATCCAAGCCCGGAAAGCTCCTTCTTCATCCACTCCCTTGTACTCATGATCATCCCCACAATTTTTCTGAAATAATCATCATCCCGGACAGCTTCTACGCCAAGGATAAGCGACGGACGGTTCATAGTATAAGAATTGACGGAGAATTTTACATCATTCAGGTATCTGATCAGCTTCGGCTGTCCCATCGCATATCCGATCCGCATTCCTGCCATGGCGCGTGACTTGGAAAATGTCTGGATCACCAGAAGATTATCATACTTATTGATCAGTTCCAGCGCGCTTTGTCCGCCAAAGTCGATATACGCCTCATCGATCATAACCACCCTGTCTTTATTATATGATACAATCTCCTCAATCATGGAAAGATCTTCCAAAACACCTGTCGGCGCATTGGGATTGGGGAAANNTACCGCCGTTATCCTTCAGATAGTCCTCTTTCCGTATCCTGAAGTTTTCGTCTAAGGGCTGCCGCTCATAAGGGATCCCATAAAGCTCCGCCCATACATCATAAAAAGAATAAGTAATATCCGGAAACAGGATTGGCTTTTTGGAATTAAAAAAGGTCAGAAAGGCCTGCGCAATCACATCATCCGATCCCACTCCGACGAAAACCTGCGACGCGTCCAGATGATAATATTCCGCCAACGCGCACACCAAACTGTCTGCAGACGGAGACGGAT
>DLOQ01000144.1:11567-14487 GCA_002479655.1 Lachnospiraceae bacterium UBA7480 | reverse complement strand
GGAGGATAGGGACATTCATTGGTATTTAATTTGATAATATCTTTTTCTTTCGGCTGTTCTCCCGGTGTATAGGGAACCACCTTACGCACATTTTTCTCCCACTCCATCTTCCTACTCCTTCTGTTCTGCTGCTTTCTGTTCTTCTGCTTCTCTCTGACGCTTTCTATTCCGACGCTTTCTGTTCTGCCGCTTCCCGCTCTGCTGCCTTCTGCTCTGCTGCTTTCAATTCTGACGCATCCCGCTCTTTTTCCCTCTTCAATCTGATTGCTGGCAATTCCTTCTCATATTCTGTCTCAAATTCAAAAATATGCGTTTCATACGCATTGATGATCAGCGTATCCTCATAACAATTGTACCGCTGATACTTCCGCCCGTAATTCGTATGTACATGTCCATGCAGAAAATACCTTGGACGATATCGTTCCAGAAGATTCACAAACGCTTCAAAACCCTGATGCGCCCGATCGTCTCCATCTCCAACGCCATATGCCGGCGCATGTGCCACCAAAATATCAAATCCTCTGTGCCTTCTCAACTGAAACCACAGCTTCCTTACTCTGCCCTGCATCTCTCTTTGTTCATACTGATGACGTCCCATCTTATAACGGAGGGACCCTCCGAGACCGAGAATCCTTACGCCTTCATGCACATATACCTTGTCTTCAATACAGATGCATCCATCCGGCGGATTATCCTGATACCGATCATCATGATTGCCATGCACATATAATACCGGCGCATGCGCAAATGTTACCAGAAACTGCAGATAATCCGGATTCAGATCGCCGCAGGAAATGATGAGATCGATCCCCTCCAGCTTACCCGGTTCATAAAAATCCCAAAGATTTTTGGACTCTTTGTCCGCTATCGCCAGTATCTTCACAATTACCCCTCCATGTCAGAGCAGCCTTACTACATTTTAGGCTTTTACCCTTTGCAGCTTCACCAGCTCCACCGCATCATCCTTCAATTCGCTGATATCCGGAAGATACCCGTCAATATTGTCAACCAGCCAGTCAAAGCTGACGCTGTCTTTCGGGGAAAGCTCCATACCATCTTCGCATTTCAGCACGCCCCCCTGCGCATAAATCGGACCGGTAAAGGGATTTAGCTCCATCGACCTAAGCCCCGCCCTGAGATTGCGCAGCAGACGCACCGAACCTGCCTCCAGATTTCTGGAATAGATCACATCTACCGCCCCTGAGGACATCCCCCAGAAATAATTCAATGCCTGCGTGCCAATCAATGATTCATCATCCTTATAGCTTCCCCGCATGACGGAACGGATCAGTTCTTCATATAATTTACCCCAATGACGTACCGGCATTGCCAGGTTCTTATGGTTGCCATCCTCCCGGATCTCGAACAGGCCAAACTCCTTTTTCTCGCTCAGCAATGCATTTAGATCCCTGCCGGATATCAGCTGGATCTGTTTTTTCCGAAACTCCTCTTTGATATCCCTGTCCTTTATACAGCCCCATTCCAGACACACCCTTGCCCTTGGATTGGTCATCTGCACGCCCAGCGCAAATGCATCGATCTCCGCCACCGTACCTGCAATGGGATAATCCGCAAGATAACCGATATTGCCGCTCTCAACCAGTGACCCCGCGATTGCGCCGCTGATAAACTTCGCCTCATACATCCTCAGATAATAGGTTCTGATATGCTTATGATTGATATTCATGGAACAGTTTAAAATGATCGCCTCCGGATGATTGAGCGCCACCTTCAGCGCCGAAGCTGCCAGCTTGGGAGATGTTGCAAAGATCACCTTGTTGCCCGCCTCTATGGCTGCCTCCAGGACATCCTCCGCGCTGTCCCCGTCAACACGTTCAATACAACTTGTCGTAATCCTATCCTTAAAGATATCCTGTATATATTTTCTCCCCAGTTCATGGGAATACGTCCACGCAGAATTCTGCACCCCTTTGTCATGAACAAATGCGATCTTTAAAACAGGCGAGCCCACCGGGAAGATCTTTGACAGGGATAACTTCTGGGTTTCCGCGATCGGATTCAATACCAGCGTTACTTCCTCGCCGTTATTATACATCAGTATTTCATTCCAGATGGTGGCAAGATCCTTGCGTATCTCCACCTGCGTTCTTTCCTTTAAATGATCGTAGCCATAGATCTCCAGATACATGCACATAGCGTCACCGGCAGTGATAGTCAGTTTGTTCTGGGCGCGAAGTTCAAATTCCTTTTCAAACAGCGTATAAACCAGTCTGAAATCCTGCCGTTCTTCATCCGACCATACCCGCGAGCCGTCATCCGCAACACATTCCAGAAGTTTACGAAAACCGCCTTCCTTCGTCATCCAAAGGTAATTGATCTCCGTCAACTCATAAAAATCAAGGAATTCATAATATATCCTGCATTCCGGACTATCCGTTTTTTTTGGAATCACACGCGTTACATTCCCCTCAATGCTGACGGAATCCATAAATTTGGAAACGCTGACCCGCTTATTGCCCTCCATAATGTAGAATTTATTATTAAATTCATATGCTTTGACCGGATCCCTTAACCCTTCCTCTACCAGCATATCATATAACTGCCCCCATTTTATGGCAAATTCCGAAGCGGACTCCAGAATCGGCATAAAATTACCTGCAAACGCCGTCGTTCTGCCCGCACTGTATGTGCCTACAATGGATTTGATCGGAATTTCCACAAGTCCCAGCGATACCTGCGCTTCTATCTCCACATGGGACAATATATCGTCCAGTACCGGAAGATACGGATATTTTCCCTTTGCCACACACGAATGATACTCTTTTTCCCCTAATTTTAATGCTTTGTTATATTCCACTAATGACATATGATTTCATTTTCCTCCATACAATATTGATATTTTTAAGCAATTGCGAAACTCTATTCAAATTCTTTCCTGTTGTGCAGCATTGACAATTCA
>DLOQ01000144.1:11271-11470 GCA_002479655.1 Lachnospiraceae bacterium UBA7480 | reverse complement strand
TTGAGAGTTTCGCAATTATCTGTACTAATGTTTCGATAACCCTCTATACAGATACACCATTACCGCAAGTCCCGCAACCGTATATAGCACGCTGTTCACTGGCATGACAAGCAATTCATAGACCGCCTTAGGCAGTGCAGACACCAGATATACGGACGCATTAGCCGCCATATGAAAGAGTATCGGAAGCCGGATATTA
>DLOQ01000144.1:0-11207 GCA_002479655.1 Lachnospiraceae bacterium UBA7480 | reverse complement strand
CATCGAAGCACCCATTATGCGCGAGATCCTGCCATAGATCAGCCACCGGAACAGCATCTCCTCCACAACGGGTGTAACAACAATATACAAAATCACTGCCAATCCAAGCGGGATCTCAGCACGCGCCGTAGCTTGGGCTATCCGTTCGGGATCACCGTTAATCATTATGTAGAGATTGGATATCGCAAGGTTCAAGCCCATCGCCAGCAATGCACCGGCAAGGATCGTCCACCCATGATATACTGCCTTCACAGGGCTTCGCGGCACCGCATCCTTGCGGCGAAACCCAAAATATAAGATAGCTGCCGTACATATCAGCGCAGCCGCCCTGATGCATGCCGCCAGCGCGGAAGAATGATCTCTTACGACAGACGACAGCTCCCCAACGCCCATTCCAACCAAAAGATCCACCAGCTTCTTCCCGATCCACATAAACGATCCGGTGGAAAGCTCATATACTACAAGCGGGATCAGCATATAGACCGCCCGCATCAACGAAGAATCTTTATTTACGGGCTGTTCTTCTCCCAGCAGATAACATTCCAGTTCTTTTACCGTAGCCGCGACATGATCTGCGCCGCTTCGCTCCAACTCCCCCTCCGGCGCATATCCATACGCCACAGCCACGCCATGCAGTCCGTATGCCTTTGCGCCGTTCATATCAAAGATGCGGTCCCCAACCATCGCCGTACTGTTGCGAAAAGATACGCTTTCTTTTCCATTCAGCCAGGCTTTACTCCCCTCTGTCCGGTCCTTCTTCTTCAAATCTGTATCCGTCAGCGCATATAACTGCATAAGCGCTTCTTCCACAACCTCTTCTTTCTTACTCCTTCTTCCGTCCAGCTCGCTTCCGACAACCACAAAGAAATAGCGATCCAGATGAAAATGTTTTAAAATCTTCTCTACAAATACCCCCGGCTTACTGGACGCCACCGCCAGATAACAGCCTGCATCCTTTAGATGCTTAAGCATCTCAGGAATACCGTCATATACCTTATTTTCAAACAGACCGATCGAAGAAAACCGCTCCCGATAATGGAGGATCGCTTTTTCCGTATCCGCCTTGGACATGTGATAAAATTCCATAAAACTGTCTTCCAGCGGNNNNTCTTCTATATTCATTTGATGCAGCGCATACTGGACAGATCTACAGATCCCCTCTTTGGGATCCGTCAGCGTCCCATCCAGATCAAACAGCACATAACGAAATCGACTATTCACATCGGGCTGCCCTTTCCATAAATGATTTCTCATCATTATAACATCTTAACAATAATTGGTAAACTCCTTTGTTGAAAATTACAAATTTAAAACACTTTGCATCCGCTATTGACATTTCCGGGTAATCTCCATATAATGAAAAACGATTGCAGAACGCAACAAATATCATAACTTACGCTAGGGGTGCTCATCAGGCTGAGAAGCATTTATGCTAACCCTCATTACTTGAACCGGATAATACCGGCGGAAGGAAGCGATCGCGATTTTCTGTTTTTCAGATATGAACATCACGAGCGTTTTTTCCCTCCCGGCGTAACAACCAAAGGAGGAATTTTTTATGTTACTTATGTTACGGTCACTTGTTTTTCCCACAACAAACAGCTGGGAAGAAGACGTATTCCAACTGACCCCACTGGGTATGGCGCTTGTTGCCGCCCTGATCATGGTCCTGATCGCTTTAGCAATCTGGCTTTTTTCCCGTAAAAAAGCAGCTGCGCCTCAGGATACGGCTTCCGCGCAAAACACAGCTTCCTCAAAAAACAGCACAAAAAAAATAGCCATCAAGCAGCTTACCTTCTCCGCTATGGCTATGGCATTGGCAATGCTGCTTTCCAATGTGAAGCTGTTGGATCTATATGCAGGCGGTTCGGCAACTCTCTGCAGCATGTTCTTTATCACTCTGATCGGCTATTTTTATGGCACCGGCGCAGGATTATTGACCGGTTTGGCCTATGGTCTGTTGCAGTTTGTCATTGATCCCGTATTTTATACACTACCGCAGCTGCTCATCGATTATCCTCTTGCCTTCGGCGCTCTGGGACTTTCCGGACTGTTCCGCAAAAAGAAATGGGGGCTTCAGACAGGCTATGTCGTCGGCATCGTCGGACGTCTCTTCTTCTCATGGCTTTCCGGCTTCCTTTTCTTTGCCAGCTATGCGCCCGAAGGGATGCATCCTGCATTATATTCCTTCCTCTATAACGGAGCCTACATCGGCGCAGAAGGTGTGATCACACTCATCATCATCTCTCTTCCTCCGGTCAGGAAGGGGCTGGACGCTGTCAAGCGCATGGCGGCAGAATAAAAAAGAAACTCAAGAACTTAAAAACTCCGGTTTTGCAAAGCCGGAGTTTTTCGCTTTGATCAGCGATCATCTTGCCCTTTTTTTCATGTAATCGGAGATGATCCGCACCAGTTCTTTATCAAGCTTACCACTCTTTGCCATGGAATCAAGGATCTCCAAGGCTTTATGTAAAGGCATCGTACCTTTATACGGGCGATCCTCGGAAGTCAGGGAATCGTAGATATCTATGATGGTAAGGATTCTGGTCAGAATTCCAAGTTCATCCGCTTTTTTATGGTTCGGATAGCCGGAGCCGTCCAGATACTCGTGATGTGACGACGCTATCGCCTGCACCTGATCATATTTCTCGTTGAACCTGATCTTATCCAGCATCTTGTCCGTAAATACAACATGCTGCTGCACGATCTCGCGTTCCTCATCCGTCAGGGTGCCTCTGGTGATCGAAAGCGCCTTCAGCTCCTGTTCATCCAGATAAGGAATCTTAGTGCCATCCTGCATTACATAGGTACGTGAAGCCATATCCTTGATCCTGTGAAGTTCGCTTTCCGTGAGCCGTTCCCTGATATTCATGCCCGGAACCTCCGCCCGGAAATTGCTCAATCGAAGATCAGCCATCGCCCACTCCGCATTGTCCATCCTGCCTTCCAGCATGTCAATCTTCATCATCAGACTGATTTTTTCCAGCTTATTCATCAGTCCATCAAACCGGTCGCCCAGCCTGGTCGATTTATTCATTACCTCACGCGGCGTGATCATCTTACCGATGTCATGAAGCATTGCCGCCATGTACAACTGTTCGCTTTCATTCTTATCAATATATTTATCATATTCTCCACGGGTGTGAAGCGCATTGATATGATCGACAATCTCCCGGCAGTATGCCGCGACGTGTACGGTGTGATTGGCATTATAAGGAGTTCTCGCGTCGATTGCCGTCGTCAACGAAGCCACAAATGAGAACAGCAGTTCCTCCAGATCCTGAATCAGCATCATATTGGTCAACGACATAGCCATCTGCGCTGTCAGTGAATTGACCATCTTCACATACGGTTCGGAGAACGGGATCACACTGCCATCATCTTCCGTACAGTTGGTCAGCTGCATGACACCGATCACTCCCTTGTCCGGCTCAAAGATCGGAACAGTCAGGAGAGATTTTGTCCTGTAATCATGTACCTTATCAAATTCCTTAATGGATAATATCTCAAATTCTTTCTCTTTGTAGATATCCGGAATATTAAGATTGACCTGATGTGATGCCGTATAAGCCAGCAGGTTGTGGGATTTGATATCGATCGCAACATCATCCGTCGGCTCACCCCCACGCCCCCGGTACAATCCGAGGGAACGGTTGACAAACGTAAGCTGACGGAGTCTTCCGTCATCTTCGATATAAAGGCTGCCGCCATCCGCATTGGTAAACTTCATACAGCCGTCCAGAATCAGATCGAACAGCTTAAAATAATATCTTTCCGTGGATATCGAATACCCCAGCTCCAATATATCATTGATTTCATCAGTAATCTTCAACATGCCAGAGAAATACCTTTCTGCTTATAGGNNGATTCCGCTTTGCTCCATCTCGCTCGCGTATATTATAACAAATAAAAACACTTTTGGCTATTCTTTTTTATGCTTTCACATCAAAGCGCTCAACATTAAAGCTTCAGCGTCGATTCCAGCGAAAAAGAATAGATCAGCTTTTCCTTCACCTGTTTTTGCGTAATCTGCTCCAACGCACGGGCATACAGATCCATCTGGATATGATACCTTGATCTCAGTTCCTCCGCTTCCGCTACTCTGTCCGTCTTATAATCCAGCAGCACCAGTCCGTCCTCTTCCTCAAAGTAGGCATCGATGATCCCCTGCACCAGAACCGTCTCCTCCTGCGGAAATCCCTCCTTGATCTCCTTTGCGGGGATCCCTATGAAAAACGACTTTTCCTTATACAGTCTTCCTTTCTTGTCAGCCATTATCATCCGACCGGCAAGGTCGGATGCAAGAAAATGCGCACATTTTCTTGCATTGATCAGTTCCGCTGCTTCTTTGGTGAGTCTGCCGGATGCTATATTTTTCTCCATGATCTGCCTTACCAGCTCTTCGATTGCTTTTTGATCGATGCCTCCTTTGCTCCATCCGACAGGTTCTGATAATGCGGCTTTCTCTTTCAAGGCATCTTCCAAGGTTCTGTATTCTATCAGCTCCATAAGTCTGTGAACCGCCGTCCCTCGTCTGCTTCCCAGAGAAGGTTCTTCCTCTCCCCGCATGAACTTCGGCACATACGCTTCCTTGATCTGCGTATCAAACATCTGATAGGCTTCTGTATCCTCATAAGCCGCCTTTTTTAATTCCGATACCGTCGTCTTTGTATACAATCCTGCCAGTTCCGGGTAAGGATAGGTTACGGAAAAACGTTCCTCCAGAATGTTCTCCCATGCGGGATCCGCCAGCCGCCCGATATCCTCCACCGCTTCTCTTGACAGCGCAGTAACAAGACTGTCCTTCTTTTCATGCGCTATCACATCATCCATTTTTATGCCCGAAACATAAGCTTCCCCCTTGCCGCTTCCAAGATAGGCAGCCAGAAGAAAATCCAGATACGTCACATATTGCAGGATATCATCATAATCTGCCGCTCCGCTTTTTCTCCATTTTTCCACTGTCTTATCAAAATCATTGACACTGCCGGTCATGATCAGCTTTTCCTTTGCCCGCGTCATGGCGACATACAGGATTCTCATCTCCTCCGAAATCGCATCCGCCTTAATCTTATCTGCAATCGACTTTTTTAATATCGTCGGCCGCCTGACACGAAGCGCCGGATCGATATGATCCAGTCCGATACCGTACTCCGCTTCCACAAGGACAGGTCTGGATGCATCTTTCAGATTGATCTTCTTTCCCAGACCGCA
The DNA here is from genome assembly GCA_002479655.1 of Lachnospiraceae bacterium UBA7480. GTDB lineage: Bacteria > Bacillota > Clostridia > Lachnospirales > Lachnospiraceae > NK4A136. The sequence continues at coordinate 5,993 of DLOQ01000144.1, read as the reverse complement.
CAAAAAGCAGACCGGAAACTCCAATCCCTTACTCTTATGGATCGTCATGATCCTGACCACATCGGCATGTTCGTCCAGTATGCCTGCTTCCCCATAGTCCACCTCCTGTTCCTTCAGCTGACTGATATAGCGCACAAAATGAAACAGTCCATGATAACTTGTCTCTTCAAAATCGGACGCCCTTTCCAGGAGCATCATCAGATTGGCCCGCCGCTGTTTTCCTCCCGGAAGCGCCGTAATATAATCCAGATAACCGGTCTTCTCATAGATTTCCTCCAACAGCTCCCTGATTCCGGTATATTTTGCCTTCCTACGGTATTCCGCAAGCATATCCAGCAGCGCGACAGTCTTCTCTCCTAACGGTCCTGCTGTATCATTCTCCTGAAAACCGCATACCGCATCATACAGATCCCCAGCTCCGTCCTTTTTCTCTCTTCCCGACTTGACTTTCGCCGCTTCCTCCTCCGTAAAACCGCCAATGTAAGAAGTCATCACGCCGTACAATGGGATATCCTGTCTGGGATTATCCAGCGTCTGAAGAAAGCTTATGATCGTCCGCACTTCCAATGTCGAAAAATATCCTGTCTTCGTGGTGGAATAAACAGGGATCCCCTGCTTTTCAAACACCTTCCGCAGCGCCTCCTCATGATCATCCATGGCTCGCAGCAGGATCACGATGTCCCCGTAAGACACCGCTCTGGAGGTCCGGCTCTTTTGATCATAAATTTGAAAAGACTGCTTTATCATGTCCTGTATTCTGCCGGCAATATAATACGCCTCCAGCTCTTTTACATCCCCGGTCCCTATGGTATCATCATACTCCTTCGGCTTTTCGATCAGGACCAGTTCCGTATCCTGCGCCTGTCCTTCGACCGCCGGATATTCCGCTCCGACATACAGTCTTGCCTGTTCGTCATAGGAGATGCCTGCGCTTTGCACAGTCATAATCCTTTCAAAAACATCATTGACACTTTCCAGCACTTCCCGTCGGCTTCTGAAATTGCGGTTCAGATCGATGCGGATGTTCCGCTCCGCGCTGCATTCTCCGATTTTTTGAAAAAATGCATATTTCTTCATAAAGATCTCAGGTCTTGCCAGACGGAAACGGTAGATACTCTGCTTGACATCGCCTACCATAAAATAATTATCCTCTCCGGCAACGGTTTTTAGAATATACTCCTGCACATAATTGCTGTCCTGATATTCATCCACCATTACGCAGGCAAAATAATCCTGATATTCCTTCGCCGCCCTTGTCGGAACCAGCGTACCATCCTCCGACTTCTGCAGGAGGATCTCCAGTGCCAAATGCTCCATATCGGAAAAATCCACAACATTTCTCTCCCGCTTATGAAGCCCGAACCACTCTATAAAATCTTTCGTAAGCCTTATCAGCTCTCCTGCTGCCGCCTTTGCCCCTCTCTGCGTGGCAAGGATATGCTCTGACGTATCATAATAGAAAGCCGACAGCCGCTCGAAGATCTTCTTTATGCTTTCTCGGCATGCTTTCACCCTGTCACACAGCTCCTTATCATCCGTCTTCCTCGCCCTTCCGAAAGCCGGAATCTCTATTTTTTGCAAAAGCTCATACCGACGGTCAAATGCATCCTTCTCCTTGAGCGCATCCAAAAGCGCTTTCTGCGCCTCGACCGCCGGCAGATATGCCGCAGGGCCTCCCACTTCCCGACAGAGCCGCTCCGCCTCCTTTGCAATGATCAATCCCCGTTCGATCAGGCGTTCATTGTCCGCCAGCTTATCTCTCCACCATGTTGTCCGCTCCAATTCTTCAAATGTCTTTACGTCATAATCCTTTGCCGCATTTTCCAGCCAGTCCAGCGGATATGGGTGACTCATGGCATAGTAATAAAGCGAAAGCGTGAGCTCCTCTAATAACTCATCCTTTCCATTTTCTCCATAACATTCCGCAAGCAGAAAAAAATCATGATCCTCCTTATCCTGATACCGTTCCTCCAGCAGCTCGTCCAACGTATCCTTCATCAGAAGCTTCCTCTCACCCTCCTCCATCACGCGGAACGCGGGATCCAGTCCGATATCCCCAAAGTTGTTCCGCAGCAGATACAGGCAGAAGCTGTCTATGGTAGTGATCTGCGCATTATAAAGCAGCGCGGTCTGCCGCAGAAGATTGCCGTCCTCCGGTGTCTTCTCCAGCCGTTCATTGATGGCTCTGCCTATCCTTTCCCGCATCTCCGCAGCGGAAGCCTTGGTAAACGTCACCACAAGCAGACGGTCAATATCCACCGGATGTTCCCTGTCCGTGATCAGGGAAATGATACGTTCTGTCAGCACTGCCGTCTTTCCGCTCCCTGCTGCCGCAGAGATCAAAAGATTGGCATTTCTTGTCTGGATCGCGCTCTGTTGTTCCTCTGTATATGTAACGCCGGACATCTATTTCTTCCTTTCTTTCACCATCTTTTTATAATTACTCACTATCGCTGACAGTTATCTCGCCGGGTCGCGGATCTTTCAGTTCCTCCGCCATTTTTTCCAACGCTTCCGTTTCTTTCATATCCATATCCGGGGCTTCAAAGCCGGGCAGCCGACTGTCAAAACAGCACACCTCCCGATAAGCGCAATTACTACAGGAATTATCGCCATACGGTCTGGCGCTCCGGTCTCCCTGCAGGATCCCGCTTCCGATTCTGCGGATCATATGCTTCGCATAATCACTGATCAGCTTCATCGTATCCTCTGATATTGCCTGAGATGCGGCGGTATAGCTGCCATCCTTTTTCTTTTCCAGCCGGATGACATCCGAAACATCCGTAAAGGTCTGATCCAGTCCTTTGATAACTTCCTCATCCTCTACAAGATAACCGGATACACGCAGTTTTTCGTGCATCCAGCGCTCCCATTCCTCCACGGACACATTGGCGTCCTCCTGCNNNGGATAATAAAACAACGCCGCCGGAACCACCTGCTTGTCCGGATTTTTCTGCTTTACGCGCTCGACCGCCTGCTCCAGATATACGGCAAGCTGCAGCTGCAGTCCATAGTATAACTGGACAAGATCGATCTTTTTCTCCTTTGATTTATAATCGATCACTTTTACATAAAGTATATCGTCCTTCTCAAAGACATCGTATCGATCGATCTTCCCCGTGAGCATCAGCTTTTCATCCTCGGTCAGTCCCAGCTTCACCCGGTCAACAGTTACCTCCTTGCGAAAACTGTACTCAAACTCCCGTGGCACAAATTTCCCTTTTTTCAACTGATACTGCAGATTTTGAACGGTACGGAGCAGAATTCTGCGGATCTGGGTCAGTCGATAAGCCGTCCGCTCATCCTGATAAATCACGCTCTCTCCATAGACAGCAGCGATATTATTTAATATATTGTCAAGCATTTCCTCCGCCTGTTCTTTTGTAAAATCCGTCCACAACAAGCCCTGTTCCGTTAATGTAAGACCAAACTGCTCCAATGCCTGATGAAAAAAGTTTCCCATATCCATATTCCCGAAAGAATAGTCTTCCCGTTCTTTCAGCTGCATACCGTATTGAAGGAAATGCGCATACGCGCAGCGGGCATATGCCTCCATCCTGCTGATGCTGTTCTCCAGCACCGCGCCGTACAATGCCCTGACGACCTCGCGGTCAAGCGCCTTAGGCTGATAATGATAAAACGCAGCATCCCTGATCATGGAAAGCGCCGCGGCATCCCGCTTTTCATACTCCTTATATAAAGCTGCAAACACCGGCTGCATTTCTCTCGGAAGTGTCTGACCGGCATACTGCCGGAACAGATGCGCAAAATATTCCCTGCTGTCCTTCATTGCCACAATCTCGTCCATAATCTTTGCCGCGCTGCCGCCGGGTACTCCGCTGTCATCTGATGTTCCGCCGACATCCGGTACTCCGTTGTTATCCGACAGCCGTACGCCTACGGGGAACATCTTATGAATCATTTCCACCAGATAAGACGGTCTGAGCGTCTTTCCATCCGCATCCGTCTGCGCATAGGAGATCCACAGCTGCTCCGAGGGCTTGGTCATATTCATATACAGATACAGCCTCTGTGTATACATCTTCTGCCTTGGCGTGGGGCTAAGCTCAAATCCCGCCTCGGCGATCGTCTCCCTGTCCATGTCAGAGATCATTCCCCCGCTCGTATTATGCTTTGGTATGATCCCTTCATTTACGCCGATAAAAAAGAGAGCCTTCACCTGTTTCAATCTGGTACGCTCGATATCGCCGATCACAACGCGATCCGTATCCTGCGGCAGGATCCCCACCTGAATCTCCNNTCTCCAGGATGCCCGCCTCTAAAATCTCAATAAACTCCTCTAAGGACAACTCCTCTCCTTCCAGCAGAGAAGCCATTTGCTCCAAAAGCTGCATCAGATATCCATAGATTTGATCATACTCCCCCGCCCGTGCAAAGTCTTCTTTTTCTTTAAAATACGAAGCATATTCCTGCAGCTTATCATAAATATCATGATCAGCTATAAAATGATAAAGGATCCTTACCATTTCCTCCGCTGTTCCACCCTTTTTCAATGGCAGCAATGGGCTGAGCAGTTCCATCAGAGCCTCTCTTGTCTGATTGATCTGTTGCAGCGGATCGANNCGGCTGCGGCGAAGCATCCGATTGTAACGCTTCCCGCCCATCTGTCAACTCCTGATACTGCCGCCTCATATATGCGGGACGCCGCACAAATGCCCTGCTCCATGTCTTTTCACCGCGTATCTTCAACGCCAGCATATAATTTTCCAGTCTGTCGATCTCCTCCTCCGAAAGCCCGCTGAATCCGCATTTCAAGAAATGCACCACGCTTTCGTAAGAAAAATCGTTACGAACCACCTTAAGTCCGCTTTTAACATACTCCGTAAAAGGATTCAACCCCAGCTTTCTGTTATTATCCAAAAATACGGGGACATCATAACATTCTGACATTTCCGTCACGTAAGAAGCATAACGCTCCAGATCCCCTGTAACGACAGCAATATCCCTGTATGCATACTTTTTTTCCCGAATCAGCTGCCGTATTCTGATAAATGTCTTTCTGAGTTCTTCTCTGGGCGATAACGCGCAATCGATCTGTATCCCGTCCGCCTGTTCCCGGTATGCCCCCGCGCCGGCCCGGAACAAATGCTGTTCAAGATATGCCAACGTCGGCTGCGCGCAATAACGGATGACCGGCGCACCCTTTAACAGGACATCTTTTCCCCTTGGCACATCCATTTCCTTTGCCAGTCTGCTCACCTTAAGGATCGTTTTCTTGCTCAAAGCAAAAAGGGCGGATTCGGACTGCTTTAGCTGTTCGGACTGCGTAAGCTGCCCGGGTTGCTTTAGCTGCCCTGTTTCCTCCGCCGGCAGCGTAGCCGTCAGGATCACCTCCTCACACAATGTCAAAAGCCTGCTGATCACATGATCCTGCACCGGTGTAAATCCCGTAAATCCGTCCAGCACAACGATACTGCCCCTGATCAGTTCCGACCTTTCCAGCTGCTCAGCCAGAAGATCCATCGTTTCCTCTGTAGTGATATACTTATCTCCCAGATATTTCAAAAAGCTTTCATACAGACGGTTGATATCCTGAAGCTTCCCCTTGAGCACATGTCTGTCCTTCACCGCATCACAGAGCTTTTCCACCTTATCTACATCCAGACCATACTGCATAAACTCAGAAATAACGGATTTTACTTCATGAATATAGCCTGTCTTTTTCAGATGTCTTCCAATCACGGGAAGCTCGTCCGCCATTTCCAGCGCCAGCTTTCTCAGGATCAGATTTTTTCCGGTGTCATCCAGCATCAGACGCTCTGGCTGTCCCACTTCCTCAAAAATATAATGCGCCAGCCTTCCGAAGCTGAAGATCTCTATATTCATAAATCCATGCAGCGGATGACGCTCTATCATCTCCTTCTGTGTCTGCATGGTATATTGATCGGGAACCAATACAAAAAAACGCCTTTCCGGCTCTTTCATGGAACGCTCTATGATATCCTTTTGCAGGCGGCTGCTCTTTCCCGAAC
>DLOQ01000124.1:18747-18948 GCA_002479655.1 Lachnospiraceae bacterium UBA7480 | reverse complement strand
CCTCTTCAACAAGAAGTTCTATTGGGTAGAGCAGGACATGTGGATTGAACTCACAGTATCAGCTCACGCACTTCGCACCATCAACAAAATCGGCCTGAATGCCGCTCTCAAAAGAGCAGAGAAAGAGGGCATCCTCGATTTTAAAGATATCGTAATCCTTTCACTCTAACACTTAGCAAATTATGGCAAAGAAAGCAAAAG
>DLOQ01000124.1:16540-18707 GCA_002479655.1 Lachnospiraceae bacterium UBA7480 | reverse complement strand
CACTACCAAAAACCGTAAGAATACACCGGGACGTCTGGAGTTGAAAAAATACAACCCGATCCTGAAAAAAATGACCATCCATAAAGAAATTAAATAATCGTCTGAACTATGGCAAAGAAAACCGTCGCGTCACTTCAGAAAGGCGAAGGACGCACATACAGCAAAGTCATCAAAATGGAGAAATCTCCTAAGACAGGCGCTTATGTCTTCAAAGAGGAGATGGTGCCCAATGAGGCTGTCCAGGCAGCTCTCAAATAAGATTGAGTTTTTTCATTATTGATATTATACGGAGGGTGTGTCCGAGACGTCTCGACATACCCTCTTCCTTTTTTACATCCCCACATAATTCACCTACCTCACATCATTACAGGGTATGCACACGTCTTTATCATCTCTTCATTCCCTCGGATTTTTCAGGGTTTCGGCCATAGCTCCCGTTGTGGCTCTCGCTGACCCGGATACTAATGCTGACAATATCATTCAGGCTATAAAAGACGCGCCGGAAAGCGATCTTTATCTGTTCCCCGAGCTTTCAATAACCGGCTATACGTGTGCCGACCTGTTTAACCAGTCTTTACTGCTTGATGCTGCTGAAAGAGCCATTGGCAAAATAATTCAGTTTTCAAAGAGTGTGGATGCTCTCATCGTGATTGGAGCACCGATAAGAAACGGGGGCCGACTTTACAATTGCGCCGTGGCTATCTCCGCCGGGGAAATAACGGCTATCGTGCCCAAGACACATATCCCTAATTACAATGAGTTTTATGAAAAACGCTGGTTTTCCTCTCCATACTCCCCGGATGACACAGGTATATCCAATTTCAACAATCAGGTTATCAGTCATAACGGAGTGAAAATAGGCATTGAAATATGCGAGGACCTGTGGGTGCCGGAACCTCCGTCCGGAAAACTCTCAAAACTCGGTGCAGAGATTATCGTCAATCTGTCGGCATCAAATGAAGTGCTTGGCAAGCATCGTTATCTCCTTGACTTGATCAAGCATCAGTCAGCCCGCTGTCGCTGCGGATATGTGTACGCCTCTGCAGGAACAGGAGAATCTTCCACAGATCTTGTCTTTGCCGGCAACACCATTATAGCCGAAGACGGCACTATATTGGCTCAGTCTCCAAGATTTAAGCGCGGTCTTATATCTGTCACTGCTGATATTGACGTTGAAAAACTGAGAAATGACCGCAGAAAATTCAATTCATTTGCTGATAAAATGCCGGGATGGGAGGATAGCATTGAAGTGCGTGAAAACTTTACAACAAGAGATAACTCCCTGTATCCTGATAGCTTTAAGGATGAAGAAACGACTCCTGACATTCTGCGCCCTATTGACGGGCACCCCTTTGTGCCGGCTGACAAGACACACAAGGACGAGAATTGCAGCGAGATAATAGAGATACAGTGCTGGGGGTTGAGACAACGTCTGGAGGCAATAGGNNGGTTGCAAGAATGTTGTGGTCGGCATATCGGGTGGTCTCGACTCTACACTGGCACTTCTGGTGGCTGTCAGGACATTTGATAATATGGGTCTTGACCGTAAGGGAATCTATGGAATAACGATGCCGGGGCTTGCTACTACCAACCGTACACATGATAACGCGTGGCAACTAATGCAACTTCTCGGTGTCACCGCATTGGAGATACCGATAGGAAAGGCTGTGGCACAACATTTCGAAGATATATCCCATAATCCTGCCGTGCATGATGCCACTTACGAAAACAGTCAGGCACGTGAGAGGACTCAAATACTGATGGATTATGCCAATAAGACAGGGGGCATAGTGCTTGGGACAGGTGATCTGTCGGAACTTGCACTCGGATGGGCCACATATAATGGCGACCATATTTCGATGTATGGCGTCAATGCCGGAGTACCGAAAACATTGGTGCGCCACCTTGTTGAGTTTCATGCCTCGGAAGCCGAGCCCNNGATGCACTTAAACGGGTGCTCGAAGATATAATTGACACTCCTATCAGTCCTGAGCTCGTACCTGCTGACAACGAAGAGGATATTGCGCAGAAGACTGAGGAACTGGTGGGTCCATACGAACTGCATGATTTCTTCCTTTACCACACATTGCGCAACGGATTTTCGCCTCGTAAGATCTATCACCTCGCTGTGAAGGCGTTTGACAAAGAATATTCAAAGGAGATTATT
>DLOQ01000124.1:4361-16529 GCA_002479655.1 Lachnospiraceae bacterium UBA7480 | reverse complement strand
GAAGCTGTATGCCTGATGGTCCGAAAGTGGGCAGCGTCTGTCTATCCCCCCGCGGTGACTGGAGAATGCCCTCCGACGCACATTCCGCACTTTGGAAAAGAGACATTCCCAAATAAGGGTGTCAAATAGATTTCAATTGAAATTTTTTGATTATATTTGTCTATTGAACCGCAATAGACAAATAAGACATCATGGAAGAGGAAGTCAAAAGAGCTGCTGCAGTACTTTCGGAAGGTGGAATAATACTTTATCCCACAGACACGATATGGGGTATCGGCTGTGATGCCACCAATGCTGATGCCGTAGCCCGCATATACTCCCTTAAGCAACGTTCCGACTCCAAATCCATGCTTGCTCTCGTGTCAGACATAGCGATGCTTGATCGATGGGTTGAGACAATTCCGGAAGCGGCCGAGATGCTTATAGACGTCGCAGTCGATCCCTTGACCATCATATACGATCATCCTCGCGGTGTTGCCGATAATCTCGTAGCAAATGACGGGTCTCTGGGTATTCGCATCACCGGAGATGCTTTCTGCCAACGACTTTGTCGACGATTAAAAAAGCCGGTTGTATCCACAAGTGCCAATATTTCCGGACAAAAGGCGCCATCGGTCTTCCGGGAAATCAGCCCCGAAATCATCGGGAAGGTGGACTATGTCGTTGGATTGAGACACGATGAGCAGCACAATATCAATAAGCCCAGTGCGATTATCAAAGTAAGTGACAGCGGGGTAATCAAAGTAATCAGATGAGAGGCAAATTGGTAAGCATAAAGCGTCAAAGACTCAAGTATATCTTTGCAGACTGGGCATCTACGATGTTCGGATGGCTTATCTTCAATATAATACGCTATTCAATCATCGGAATAGGTATAGACCAGGTGCCTCTGATTGACTATTTATGCTCCACGACACTTGTTATCGAACAGATTTTCATACCGTTGATAACGTTGGGCGTTTTCTGGCTGTCGGGCTTCTACAATCATCCGTTTGACAAATCCCGACTTGATGAATTGTCGGTCACGGCATTTTCATCAGTCTTCAATACGGTATGGATATATCTGGCTCTTCTTATCAATGACCAGATATACGGCCGCGCCAAAGGTTACGAACTTGTGATCGTACTCTTCCTATGCCTGTTTACTTTCACATACATCTGCCGCCTCCTTATTACCAATCATGCCGTAAAGCACTTCAGCGATTCCCGCTGGGGGTTCAACACCATCATGGTGGGAGATACCGACTCTGCTATGGAGATAGCCGACAGACTGCGTAACTCACAGACAAAATTAGGATACAACGTAATAGCACATTTGCCGATACCCGGTGAGAAATCCTCAACCCGGACGCATGCCACCATCGATGCAGCAAACCTCGAGAAGATGTGCCGCTCCGGGCAGATTGATCAGATAATCCTCGCCATGGAGACTCAGGATCAGGATAAGTTGTTGGGATTAATCTATAAATTGGTACCATATAACGTACCCGTACGTCTTGCTCCTACCCTATTGTCGCTATTAAGCAGCAAGATAAGGTTGAATGACGTTTACGCAGAGCCCTTTGTGGATATCACATCGCCGGCCATTTCTGAATTTACCAAGAATTTCAAGCGAACCATGGATGTAGTCCTCTCTTTTCTGGCTCTCATTATCCTATCCCCTGTCATGGGTGTATTCGCACTTGCAGTAAAATCAAGCTCTAAGGGTCCGATACTTTATAAACAGGAACGTATAGGCTATCATCAAAAACCGTTTAAGATATTGAAATTTCGGAGCATGCGAACAGACGCAGAAGCATCCGGTCCTCAACTTAGCAGCGATGATGACCCACGCATCACACCGATAGGACACACCATGCGCAAATACCGGATTGATGAACTGCCGCAGTTCTGGAATGTATTAAAGGGTGATATGAGTCTGGTGGGAACAAGACCGCCTACAAATAATGAATTTGAGCGTTATAATTCTTATTATCGCAGACGTCTAAGCATTACGCCGGGACTGACCGGTATGTGGCAGGTAAACGGACGCAGCGATATCAAGGATTTTGATGAAGTAGTAAAGCTTGACCTGCAATATATCGATCAGTGGTCTCTTTGGCTGGACTGCAAGCTTCTTCTGCAGACATTCGGAGTGGTGCTGTTTGGCAGAGGATCAAAATAAAACAGTTTAAGTAGTATAGAGGAGAATTGAAAGAGATGGAAGAGATGGAAGATTTTAAGCTGACAACGCCGGTGGCATTTTTGATTTTTAACCGGCCGGATACGACAAAAGAAGTATTTGAGAAGATACGGGAGGCGAAGCCGGAAAAATTGTATCTGATCAGTGATGCTCCGCGGGAAGGCAGAGAAGATGATACCAGGAAAGTTGCTGAGACGAGGCAGTATGTGGAGTCGCATATTGATTGGAACTGCGAGATTCATAAAAATTATGCAAAGACGAATATGGGATGCCGGGACAGAGTATCCTCCGGTATCACATGGGTATTGTCTCAGGAAAAGAGGGTAATTATCCTAGAGGATGATGTTGTCCCACTGCCGGAATTTTTCCGGTTTTGTCAGGAGATGCTGGATGCATATGAAGATGATCCGCGGGTCATGATGGTATCAGGCTTGAATCTTGTCAGGAAGCATAAGATGGATACGCCCTATACATTTTCCTGCTTTTCCAGTATCTGGGGCTGGGCGACATGGCGCCGCGCATGGGAAAAATATGATGTGAATGTGACGGACTGGCCGGAATTGAAAAAAGCGGGAACCCTGAAGAAAGTACAGAGCGGATTTTCCTATCTGTTTATGAAGCGGAATGTTGAAAGGGTATATACAAAAAAGCTGGATACCTGGGATATCCAGTGGGATTACTGCCGGCATAAGCATAAGGGTCTCGGGATCGTACCCCGTGAGAACCTGATCTGTAATATCGGTTTTGACAGAGAGGATGCAACCCATACCAAGAAAGGCTCCGAAGAGGATTTTTCCTATGGCGAGATGCATTTCCNNGCCGGTACGGCGGGATGTGGAATATGATAAGGCTTATATCAGGAAATATTTTGGAATGAAAAAAGTGGTTAACATTATTAAGAAGACTGTGAAGAAATAAGAATTAAGGACGCAATGAAAGGCTTACTATGTTAAAGAGAAAAAAACTGTTTGGCATTAAAATCGTGGTTTCTGATCCGGAAGAAGCAGTCAGTCATGTTGTAGCGGCAGTGGAAGATCTCAGAGGANNTATATCAGCTTTGCTAATGCGCATACTACGGTCCTGGCGCATGAAGACAGAGAATTTCATCAGGTACAGATGGAAGCGTCCTATGTCATGCCGGATGGGAGACCCTTATCAAAGCTATTAAGACTTAGGGGATATGCTCAGGCGAGACAGATCGCGGGACCGGATTTTATGGGCAGGATCTGGGAGGCAACAAAGGATGGGACATTATCGCATTATTTTTACGGCGGTAGTGAAAAGACGATCGAAGCGCTGAGAAAGAGGCTGGCGAAGGATTATCCTGAGTTAAAGATTGTGGGGATGGAATCGCCGCCATATCGTCCGCTGACAGATGAGGAAGATCGGGAGATGGTAGAAAGAATCAATGCTTCCGGCGCGGATTTTATCTGGATTGGACTCGGCGCCCCGAAGCAGGAGTATTTTATGAGGGCGCATAAGGATATGCTGTGCGGTGTCATGCTCGGTGTCGGAGCCGGATTTGATTTTCAGGCGGGGACGGTGAAGCGAGCTCCGGAGTGGATGCAGAAGCATTATCTGGAATGGCTGTATCGTTTTTGTCAGGAGCCGGGAAGGTTATGGAGGCGGTATGTGGTGACGAATCTTAAGTTTGTTGCTATGGTGATGCAGTATCAAAGACGCAGAAGAAAATCAGGCAGTATAAGGAGAATTTTATGACAGATATCAGAGAGCGGATGAAGAAATTAAAGCTCATTGTTTATGATTTTGACGGAGTGATGACGGATAACCGTGTTATCGTGAGTCAGGACGGGACGGAGAGTGTCGTTGTACACAGGGGGGATGGTTACGGGATTTCCCAGATCAAAGATCTGTCTATTGAGCAGGTGATCATTTCCACGGAAACCAATCCCGTAGTCAGACGGCGTGCGGAAAAACTGAAAATAGATATCATTCATGGGGTTGCGGACAAAAAGAGCATATTAATGGAATATTGCCGGAATAAGGGATATGCGATGGAGGAAGTGATGTTCATCGGCAATGACCTGAATGATTATGATGCCATGATGTCGGCAGGGGTTAAGGGTGCGCCTGCAGATGCGGAAGAAGAGATCCTTGCCATTGCCGACTGGATCTCAAAGGCAAAGGGCGGTCATGGAGTCATTCGTGAATTGTATAGAGAATTACAGGCATATATGGAGCAGTCAGGTGAATAAGATAACAGTGATCACGCCTACTTGGAATCAGGCGGAATTTATCAGGGATACAATTGAATCTGTGATCAATCAGACCCATCGGGAGATAGAATATTTTATCATAGATAACTGCTCTGACGATGGGACGCAGGAGATTGTAGAGGAATATTGCGCTAAAGATTCCAGGATCATCTATATCAGGGAGCGCGACCATGGACAGGCGCAGGCAATCAACAAGGGATTAAGCAAAGCATCAGGGGATATCGTATGCTGGTTAAATTCAGATGATTATTATTATGATGATCATGTTCTGGAACGGGTTGCGGAGAAGTTTGCCGAGGATCCGGACGTTGGCGTGCTGGTGGGGGACGGCTGGTACTGCAATAAGGAAAAGGAGCTGACGGAGTACAATGCTTCCGACCGTCATGTCGGCGCATGGGTGATCAAAAGATGGTATTATATCATGCAGCCCTCCGTTTTTTGGTGCAATCATCATAAACTTCTGGATGAGAAGTATCATTATGTATTTGATTGGAAGTTCTTTATTGAGATGTTTGCGGAGGAGAAAGTATATTATACGCATGAAGCTTATGCGGTCTATCGGATGTATGAGGATAATAAGACGGGGCAGGATAATGCCGGAAGAAAGAAAGAGATCTATCTTCTACAAAAAGAGCTGGATGTAAGCAGATGCAATATCCTCTGGTGCAGGCATGTTTATAAGGTGTATCTACAGGCGGAGAAGACAGGAAAGTTATCAGCAAAGAAACGGGTGGATCTTGTCAGCCGGATATTATTTCACTTGAGTGGCAGACGTATCTGCAGTTTTTAAAAGGTGATGATCAGGAGTTGGGTAGTGGAACAGCATAAGCAGATCGGACAACAGAATATTGCAGTCCTGCTGACCTGTTATAACAGGAAGGAAAAGACAACGGCTTGTATCTCTTCTCTGGCTGCGGCAAAAGAACGGATGCAGCAGGAGACGCAGGATGGGGATTATGAGCTGGAGTTTATCGTGACAGATGACCAAAGTACGGATGGAACACCGGAAGCGCTGCAGCGCCTGCCATATCAGATCAGGCTTTTGCAGGGGACCGGGCAGTTGTTCTGGTGCGGTGGGATGAACCTCAGCATGGACTATGTGCTGGCGCAGCCAAGATCATATCAGTATGTGATGCTGGTCAATGATGATGTCTGTTTTTATCCGGATGCCCTGGTGCGTCTGATAAGACGGCTGGAGGGTTCCGACGCGGATATTGTGGTGGGTTCCACGGTGGATGGCGCCGGAAGGATGAGCTATGGCGGTATCAAGATGACATCAAAACATTTTGCCAGATATCAGATGATTGAGCCTTCTAAGGAGCCGGCAGCCTGCGATACATTTAACTGCAACTGCATCCTGATGACGACCGAGACTTTTTGCGCGTTAGGCAGGATTGATCCGGTCTATATCCACAGTATGGGTGATTTTGATTATGGGATGAGGGCGACAAAGAAGGGACTGAAGATAGTCAACTGCGACGCGCACATCGGAGAATGTGACGGCAACAACATAGAAGGCACATGGAAGGATGTCTCCCTGCCGAGAAAGAAGCGTCTTGCGCTGAAGGAGGGACCGAAAGGACTGCCGAAACATGACTGGTATCATTTTATCAGAAAGAACTATGGATTGCTGCCTGCATGGTATCACAGCATCACGCCGTATATCCGTATCCTGCTGGCAAAATAATTATTGGAAAAATTGAACTATTGAAATGAGAGGAGAAGCAAAGAATGGGAAAAAGGATTTTAGTAACCGGAGGAGCCGGATTTTTAGGATCGCACTTATGTGAACGACTAATCAGGGAAGGCAATGACGTGATCTGTCTGGATAACCTGTTTACCGGCAATAAAGACAATATCCGTCATCTGCTGGGCAATCAGTATTTTGAATTTATCCGCCACGATATTGTTCAGTCGATCGTTTTGGAGGTGGATCAGATCTATAATCTTGCGTGTCCCGCCAGTCCGATCCATTATCAATTTAATCCGATCAAGACGACAAAAACAAGTGTTCTGGGAGCTATGAATATGCTTGGACTTGCTAAAAGGGTGCATGCGAGGATCCTGCAGGCATCTACCTCGGAAGTATATGGTGATCCTGAGGTACATCCGCAGCCGGAGAGCTATCGGGGATGCGTCAATCCCATCGGGATCCGTTCCTGTTATGATGAAGGAAAACGTGTTGTTGAGACTTTGTTTTTTGATTATCACCGTATGCATGGAGTGGAGATCAAGGTGATGCGCATCTTTAATACCTATGGACCGAAGATGCACCCTGCAGACGGACGCGTGGTATCTAATTTTATTGTGCAGGCGCTTAAGGGGGACGATATTACGATCTATGGAGATGGAAGCCAGACGAGGAGCTTCTGTTATGTAGATGACTTGATTGAAGGGATGATCCGGCTGATGAATTCACGGGCAGAGTTTACCGGCCCGGTTAATATCGGGAATCCCGGAGAATTTACCATCAGGCAGCTGGCAGAACTGATTATAAAGCTTACCGGCAGCAGTTCAAAGCTGGTATTTCAGCCGCTTCCTTCGGATGATCCCCTGCAGCGCAAGCCTGTTATTGATCTTGCCAAGAAAGAATTGGATTGGGAGCCTACCGTACCTCTGGAGGAGGGGTTGCTGAAAACAATAGAATATTTTAAGTCGATACAATGAATACATGAGAATGATGAGCACGAGAGAATAATGAGCCATGTTAAATGATCTGAGATGCCAAATCCTGAATACGGAGATCTCCGTGGCCACTGTGGAGGACGCAGTGGCTTTTTTGACTGGGGATGATCCGGTAAAAAAGGGAAGGTATGTGTGTAATGTCAGCGTGGATGATCTGATGTATGCGGAAAAAAATGATGGTTATCGACAGTTGATCAATCAGGCAGTTCTTACGCTTCCCAACAGCCTTCAGATATCTTCGGAGATGCATCTTCAGGGATATCCAAGAGCGGAAAGGATAGACGTGGTGGATCTGTTGGAACGTGTGATGGCAGCAGGCGAGGGAAAGACGGCATACAGGCATTATTTTGTTTGGTATTCCGGTTATGGAAGTCCGGAAGACGGCAATTTTATGTTGGATTGTCTTTCTGATAAATTGAAGGTGGAATATCCACATGTTGTTATAGCCGGAGGATGTGAATATTCTGAAGAAGATAGCATTTCTGATAACAGGTTGAACGATGGAAAAGATATTTTATCGGAATATATCAAAGATTCCGGAGCGGATATCATATGGGTGGCGATGCCGTCGCCGATGCAGGAGGAGTGGATGGCAGCGCATCGAGGGATTTTTGATGGCATTATGGTAGGGGTGGACTATGGACTGAATGTCTATTGCGGTGCCAGAAAAAAACCGCAGAAAGAAAGAAAAAAAGGTTTTTTGTATTGGCCTCGTTATATTGTCAGCCGATGCAGGCAGCTCCCCAAAGGGTATATTGGGATGAATCTGCGCTACATATGGCTGACAGGGAAAAAATTTATCTTTAGGACATTAAGCTGGGCGCCCGCGTTTGCAGCGATACTTGTTATTTTTATTCTGTCGTCACAGAATGGCGTGGTGTCAGGAGACACCAGCTGGAAAATGACGGTGGGGCTGGTTCATCTGGTGGCGGAGGAAAGCGAATATATTACCGTATCAAAACAGGCTGCACTTGAAGCGCTGGATGCGCTGATTCGGATGGCGGCGCATTTGGGGGAATATGCTTTTCTGTCGCTTATGATCGGTTTTGCCGTTACGGTAAATGGGTTTAACGGTAAGATACGTATGTTTTATATGTGCTTTTTGAGCGCACTTGTTGCCGTTGCAGATGAATTTTTTCAGATATTTGTTCCGGGACGATATGGTGACTTGAAGGATGTCGTGTTTGATTTGGTCGGCATCGTAGCGACAGCGACGCTGTTATACATTGCCAGCAGAAATTTGGAAAAGAAAATAACAGACCGCGGGATGGAAGAAAAGAATTCGGTTATTGCACGGCGCAAGTTTATGAATATCTGTCTGGATGATATAACATTTGCAGAGGCGCTTCGTCAGATCGGCGTACTGGCATGCGCGGAAGGGAAACATTATGTGGTAACGCCCAATGTGGATCATGTGGTAAAGATTGAAAAAGATCTGGAATTTAGAAAGATCTATGAAGATGCCGACCTGATCTTGACGGATGGAACTCCTCTTATGTGGATCGCAGAATCCCTGGGATGTCCAATCAAGGAGAAGATCCCGGGAGCAGACATGTTGCCGAGAGTGTGCGAGATGGCGGCAAAGGAAGGACTTACCATGTTTTTGTTTGGGGCAGCGGAAGGTGTGGCGGAAGCGGCGNNCAAAGAAAAAGCTGGCATTAAAATATCCGGGACTTAAGATCGTGGGGGTTTATTCCCCGCCGATGGGGTTTGAGCGGGATGAAATGGAAGTGGAAAAAGCAATTCGGATTATTAATCAGAAAAAACCGCAGATCCTTGTGGTCGGACTCGGCGCTCCGAAGCAGGAGAAATTTATCTATCGGTATCGGGAGAAGATGGATTTTCATGTGGCGCTTCCCTTTGGCGCGGCGATCGATTTTGAGGCGGGGATGGTAAAGCGCGCTCCTCTCTGGATGCGCAGGCTTGGATTGGAGTGGCTTTTCCGCTTTTTTCAGGAACCGGGAAGGTTGTTTAAAAGATATTTTATAGATGACATGAGGATATTCTGGCTGGCATGGAAATACCGATACGAAATCATCCGTTTCAGAGATGAACCGGATGAAAAAAAGGGGGAAGAATAACGGATATAGTCAGATTTTGTCAAAAAATATCATATTTTGCAGACAAAAGAAAGAAGGATCTTTGCAGATTTGATTGCAATATGTAGTCGTTTTTTGTAATCTATATAGTGAGCCGCAAAAACAGACAAAACGCGGCGGCGCGGGTTTGGAAGTGATGCGGATAAGATACGTGCCGAGAAAGGAGCATAACTGAAAATGATATACATGCATTATTGTAAAAGCTGCAATTTCTTACATATGTTGAGCGGACACAGGACAACCTGCCCGGGCTGCGGAAATTCCCTGACGGAATTAAAACTCGATTATCTGGAATATTACCAGATGGATCAGGCGGACAGGTATATGTTGTTGAAGCGGTGCAATGATCCGACCGAACTGAAGGAGCTGACGTTTGTGTATAAAAAGCATAAATTCAGTAAATGGTATAAAGAAGGAAGAAACCGAAGATAGTGTGAGAAGAGGCGTTTTTCATTTCTATTTAAGCCGCAGCAGAGCACATTCTTGGTAGTTTAGGTGTTTACATTATGGTAGTTTATGGATATAATAAATGAAGTGTCATAAGGAAGAATATCCGCAAACAGGATGATATCAGTAAAATCGGAAGATAATTAATTTTTAAGTGGGAAAGGAATAAGAGTAAAATGAAAAATGCATTGATTACAGGAATTAATGGACAGGATGGTTCTTATCTGGCGGAACTGCTTTTGGAAAAGGGGTATAATGTTTACGGCATATTGCGGAGAAAGTCAGTTGTGGATTATGGTAATGTATCACATCTGACAGACAAGATCCATTTTATCTATGCAGACATGACGGATGTAATATCACTGATTAGCGCTATGAAGATCTCTCAGGCGGATGAAGTATATAATCTGGCGGCGCAGTCTTTTGTCGCAACCAGCTGGGATCAGCCGATCGTAACAGCCAATATTGATGCGGTCGGTGTGACGAATCTGCTGGAGGCGATCCGTGTGGTCAATCCGAAAGCGAGATTTTATCAGGCATCCACTTCGGAGATGTTTGGTATGGTGCAGGCGATCCCGCAGGATGAGACGACGCCGTTTTATCCGAGAAGCCCTTATGGAGTAGCAAAACTTTACGGACACTGGATCACAAAAAATTATCGGGAAAGCTTTGGCATGTTTGCGTGCAGCGGCATTTTATTTAACCATGAAGGGGAGCGGCGCGGTAAGGAGTTTGTTACAAGAAAGATCACGGACACCGTTGCTAGGATTAAGCTTGGCGTTGCGGATCATCTGGAGCTTGGCAATATGGATGCAAAACGTGACTGGGGACATTCCAAGGATTATGTCCGTGCAATGTGGCTGATGCTTCAGCAGGACGAGCCGGATGATTATGTTGTTGCAACAGGTGAGACCAGAACCGTGCGTGATTTTGTAACCGCTGCCTTTCAGAAGGTTGGAATTGAAATCGAGTTTTCCGGAACAGGGGTAGATGAGGTAGGCAGGGATAAGGCAACTGGTAAGGTGCTTGTAAAGGTAAATCCGAAGTTTTTCCGTCCTGCCGAGGTAGAGCTGTTGATTGGCAATCCGAAAAAAGCGGAGGAAAAGCTGGGCTGGAAGCGGGAAATCTCTTTTGATGAGATCGTGGAAAGAATGGTAAAAACGGATCTGGAGCTCGTTCAGAAGGAAATTGACTACGCTAAGCTGTGATCGCTTGGAAAGGAAACGATTGATGAAGAAAGCATTGATCATAGGCGCTGCGGGTTTCGCGGGACGGTATCTGATACGACATCTGCATGAGGACTGTCATATGGAGGTTGCGGCGACAAAGCTTGCAAATGAGCAGCTGGACGGGTTGCCTGCAGAGGTACACAATCTTGATATTTTAAATAAAGATGACATCATAGAGCTTTTGTTTGCGGTCAGGCCGGATTATATCTTTCATCTGGCGGCGCAGAGTTCCGTCAGTGTAGCATGGAACAATCCCCAGCTGACGATCGACATCAATATCAAGGGCGGCGTCAATGTTCTGGATGCCGTCAGGGAGTTGTATTATAAGCCGCGGATCCTGATGATTGGTTCCGGAGAGGAGTATGGACATATCCTTCCCGGTGAAACGCCGATCTCGGAGAATAACCGGTTAAATCCCGGCAATATCTATGCCGCGACAAAGGCATGTCAGAATATGATCGGCAGCATTTATTCCAAAGCATATGACATGGAAGTCATATTGGTCAGGGCATTTAATCATATCGGTCCGGAACAGTCTTCCATCTTTGTGGTATCTGATTTCTGCAGACAGGTGGCGGAGATTGAGAAAGGACTGCGGGAGCCGGTGATGTATGTGGGTAATCTTTCGGCAAAGCGTGATTTTACGGATGTGCGCGATGTGGTCAGGGCTTATGCGCTTCTTGTGCAGCATGGAGAAAAGGGAGAAACCTATAATGTCGGACGCGGCAAAGCGGTGGAGATCAGGGAGATCCTGGATAAGATCATTGCGCTTTCGGACTGTGAGATCAAGGTGGAGATCGATCCGGCTAAGATACGGCCCGTGGATGTTCCTATTATCGAAGCGGATATTACGAAGCTGCGGCAGGCTACGGGATGGCAGGCAGAGATCTCATTGGAAAAGACGATTGAAGAGGTATTGAATTATTGGAGAGAAAGGACGGACAAGGGATGAGTACGAGTCTTTTTGGCACGGAGGGCATTACAAAATCGAATCGTGCGCTGCATACGCCGTCGGGATTTGCAAAAAAGAATCTTTCTTATATACAGGAGGTCGGAAGGCTCAAAAGCTTAAAGCCCCACAGCTCGATCCGGGAAAATCTGGAGTCCTTTCTTTTGTTTTTGGTCTTGGATGGTGAGGGCAGCGTGGTATATCAGGATAACACATATCCGGTCAAAAAGGGGGAGCTGGTCTTTATAGACTGCAGGATGCGTTATGAACATAAGAGCAGTGAAGACCATCCGTGGGAATTACTGTGGGTTCATTTTAACGGCAGTCTGCCGCAGGCTTG
>DLOQ01000124.1:192-4312 GCA_002479655.1 Lachnospiraceae bacterium UBA7480 | reverse complement strand
TGATGGAACAGCAGAAGGAACGGGAGCTTCTTGCCGAGATGCAGTCTTCACAAGAATTATCGGCGCTTATGTTTTCCTGTATCGGTGAGGTGATCCATAACGCTGCAGCAAATGCGCCTGCCGGAGAAGCCGGTGCGGAGGAGGATATCCTTAGGAAAGAAGATTACGAAGGGATCAGAGAATATATCAATGAACATTTCGGCGATGCGGGATTGGAATCCGGTNNNGTTTGAGAAGAAATACGGAATCACATTGGATGCTTATATTGCCAACCGTAAATTTAATAAAGCAAAAGAGCTTCTGCGCTTTACGATCAAGCCGGTAGAGGAGATCGTGGCAGAATCGGGAATCGGCAATGAGGATATCTTCCGGCAGCTGTTCCTGGACAATGAGGAGATGACGCCGGAAGAATATCGAAGAAAATGGGCGCAATGGATCAAGAGTGAGTAAATTGGGCTGTTTCTTTCGCAAGTCTTTCCGGACTCCAGCGGACGAGCTGCATATGATCGCCGCGATTGGAGGCATGGGTCGTCAAATGGAAAACCTGCTTTAAATATTGCAGGGTAACCTTTGTGGATAGCTTGGATTCACCGGCTTCCCGTGACTGAAAGACATAAGGTGTCTCTAAAATCTTTTTGACCGGACACATGGCGATGACTTCAATCATGATCTTCCATCCGATCGGATTCAGCTCTGCCCCTTCTAACAGTTCACGACGTACCATAAACAGACCGCTGGTGGGATCGCTGACTTTTCTGAGACAGCGCAGCAGGACTTTGCCGATAT
Organism: Lachnospiraceae bacterium UBA7480; assembly: GCA_002479655.1. Taxonomy (GTDB): domain Bacteria; phylum Bacillota; class Clostridia; order Lachnospirales; family Lachnospiraceae; genus NK4A136. The sequence goes on along the minus strand of DLOQ01000124.1, from coordinate 3,526 downwards.
ATCTGGCGGTCCATGAAACAAATTTTCTCCATGGATCCAGCCCGCCGTCGCTTCCGCCGGGAATAAAACGGCTTGGGATCGCCATGTCTGCGTGGGCAAGCATGGCGGCGTACATATCTACAAGGACTTCGGGCGGATGCTGCAGATCCGCATCCATGACAGCGACATAATCACCCTTAGCAAGAGAAAATCCTTTTACAACGGCGGTTGCCAGTCCTTTTTCATCGGTCCGGTGGTGAAACCGTACATGCGGATCCTCTTTGGCTGCTTTTTCCAAAATCTCCGGAGTCTCATCTGTGCTGTCGTCAACAAAGATCACTTCATAATCAATTTCGGAAAGCGCATCATGGATTCTGGAAAGTAATGGAAAAATATTGTCTTTTTCATTATATGTTGGAATGATAATTGAAATCATAGGAACTCCTTTTTGGCATTTAATATTATATGTGATTAGAAAACTATAACTATATATAATATTATTCAATATTTTTATTATTATAAATAATATACTATAGAATTTTTAATAAATAAAGTGAATTTTAAGGAAACTTTACAGAATGGAAAAATACTGCTACAATAAAAACTGCTCTGAGCATCAGGGGTAGAAATTATTGTTATTTATAGGGATTTATGGACGAAAAAGAAATAAAAGGAAAAATGAATACGCCGCATTCGCGCTATCATAAGCTGTTCCTTCTGGTATATATCAGAACTATGATGGTTTGTTTTGCGTGCTATTGTATTTTTTTTATGGTCTTTCCCAGATATGAAGTTCAGGGAAACAATCGTTTTATCATCTATCTGAACGGAACACAAGTGGGCACGACGGATGACCTTGCAAAGATTGATTTGCTTTATATGGAGGCAAGAAGGGAGATTGCTTTGCAGGAGTCGGAGCCGGTCTTTATTGAAGTTCCCAATCTGACCTATATCGGAGAAGAGGTCATTATGGAATCCGTGGATGCGGATGAGGCGATCGTAGAACGTATGAAGGACATTCTGTCAGGCAGCAGAGTAGAAACGATGGAACACGCGTATTCCGTGAAGGTGAACGGCACGGTCGTCAATCTGCAGAGTGCGGAGGAAGTGACGAGGATGTTTCAGGACGCGGTCAATGTATATGATACTGGCAATTATTATACGGTGGAGCTGGTGCAGGATGACAGTAGGGAATTGGGAGTTTTGACGGCAAGGATTGTGAGAGAAGAAGAGACGGAGGAAAGCACGGACGCGTTATTTTTGACGGCGGGAGCGGCGGCTGCTTTAGGCGAGTATGAGCCGTTCTATATCGAACAGACAAAACAGGGATTTGATGCTTATGATTATGGAATCAACAGCATGGAATTTTCCGAGCCGATCGAAGTGGTGGAAGCGTACCTTCCGGTCTGGGAGATCATGCCGGAGGAACAAGCGGGCAATCTGCTGACGCAGAAGCAGGAGATGCAGCAGATCTATACGGTGCAGTCCGGTGATACGCTGTCTGAGATCTCGCTTACGGTTGGACTTCCGCTAGATGAGATTATAGCGCTTAATGACGAGCTGGAAGATGAAAATACACTGATCCGTGTAAACCAGGAACTCATCATCACAGTACCGGAGCCGGAACTGTCCGTTGTTTGGACGGAGACGGCGCGTTATGAGGAGGCTTATGATCTTCCGATAGAATATATCTATAATGATTCGTGGTATACCAATCAGTCAGTGACAAGGCAGCAGCCTTCAGCCGGCTATCATGAGGCGGCAGTCACGGTGACAAGGAGAAATGACTCAGAACTGCATAGGGAAACATTGTATGAGGAGATCCTGTTTGATCCGGTAGCCAAGGTGATAGAGATTGGCACGATCATTCCGCCAAGCTATATCAAGCCGATCTCCGGCGGAAGGTTAACGTCGTCCTTTGGCAGGAGAAATGCACCGACGGCCGGGGCCACTACGAATCATAAGGGGGTAGACTGGGCGACGCCGGTAGGTACGGCAGTCTGTGCATCGTCGGCGGGAACGGTGGTGAGAGCAGGCTGGGGAAGCGGTTACGGATATGTGGTTTATATCAATCATCCCAACGGTACACAGACCAGATACGGTCATCTGAGCAAGATCTATGTTTCCGTGGGACAGTATGTAAATCAGGGACAGGTGATTGCTGCCAGTGGCAATACGGGAAGAAGTACGGGACCGCATCTTCACTTTGAGATCCTTGTCAACGGAGTGCAGGTCAATCCGTTGGGTTATCTTTGATAAGTTATCATAGATAACCGGCAAAATCAGTTTATTTTGACTTTTGCAGAGGATTGTTATATAATACGGTAGGATTGACATATTATTGACAAGGATAAGAATACCTGTTTAAGGTGATACATAAAATGACCTGTGGGTTAAATATGATTTCTATGAGATAGATTATAGGAGCGCGTTATGGAAAAATACGCAATTATCGGCGGTCNTCCCCTGCATGGAGAGGTTGAAGTCGGCGGAGCGAAGAATGCCGCGCTGGCGATTCTTGCAGCCGCGGTTATGACGGATGAGATGGTAACGATAGAAAATGTTCCTGATGTTATGGACACAAATGTTCTTCTTCAGGCAATGGAGAGGATCGGCGTAAAAATCGAAAGACCGGAACGTCATATTGTTAGGATGGACAGTTCAGATATCTATGACTGTATCATCAAGGATGAATATATGAAGAAGATTCGTGCTTCTTATTATATGGTGGGCGCACTTCTTGGAAAATATAAGCGTGCGGAGGTTCCGCTTCCGGGAGGCTGTAATATCGGCATCCGGGCGATCGACCAGCATATCAAGGGATTCAAGGCGCTTGGGGCAAAAGTCAGCGTGTCTCATGGCAGTATTGTAGCGGAGGCAAAAGAGCTTCGCGGTACGCATATCTTTATGGATAAGGTATCGGTGGGAGCAACCATCAACATCATGATGGCGGCGACCATGGCGACAGGGAAGACGATCATTGAGAATGTTGCCAAGGAGCCGCACGTAGTTGACCTTGCCAACTTTTTAAACAGTATGGGAGCCAATATCAAAGGGGCAGGAACGGATGTGATCCGTATCAAGGGCGTGGACAGATTACATAAAACGGATTATGCCATTATTCCAGACCAGATTGAGGCGGGCACCTTTATGATGGCTGCGGCAGCGACCGGAGGAGATATTACGGTCAGGAATGTCATCCCTAAGCATCTGGAATGTATTACGGCGAAGCTTCAGGAGATTGGCTGCAGGATCTATGAATATGATGATGCAGTCAGGATCATAGCGAAAGAGCCGCTTTCCAGTACGCAGGTGAAGACCCTGCCATATCCGGGATTTCCGACAGATATGCAGC
>DLOQ01000124.1:0-172 GCA_002479655.1 Lachnospiraceae bacterium UBA7480 | reverse complement strand
GAGAGTATCTTTGATAATCGTTTTAAATATGCGGATGAGCTGGTGCGTATGGGCGCGCAGGTGAAAGTAGAAAGCAATACGGCGATCATTACAGGCGTAGAGAGGTATTCAGGAGCGACGATCAGCGCGCCGGATCTCAGGGCGGGCGCGGCGCTTGCGCTTGCGGCGATGG
>DLOQ01000125.1:2251-4995 GCA_002479655.1 Lachnospiraceae bacterium UBA7480 | reverse complement strand
CTTCGCAATCCTGTAGCCGCTTTCCTCCCGGTACTCCAGCGTCATATTGTCCGGCATAAGCTCTACCGTCCCCTCATATGGGGTAAACAGCGCCAGATCTTTTCCGGTCAGATCGTTGATAAGTCTGTTCTGGTTATCAAATGCGCTCTCGCTGTCCAAAGCCGTATTTATAATCAGTTCTGACGCCATAAACCCAAGCGACAACGTCTCCTCATTCCATTCCCACGGCGGAATCGCTCCCTGGGCATAATATTCCGCTTTGTTTATATTAATATCGTATTTTTCCGCAAATATCATCTTTGTCATGGAAGTGCCGCCATAATCATTAACCACCCTTTCCGAGGTAAAATACCCCAAATGACTTAAGGCATTACGCAGAACCGGATTTTCTACCGTTGAAAAATAATCAAATCCCATATAGTCATTTAACGCGGTGTCATTCCAGTTATATGCATTTTCATAGGATATCCGATATACCCCTTTATCCTGCGCCTTAATCTCGTCAACCGCAGAACCGGACAGCTGCAGGAAGGCTTCATATACTGCCCTTTCATCTTTGACGCTTGTCTCAATGGCATCCACGCAGAGATACCCGTTCACCGTAAGTTCTGCCAGGGTCAAAAGAAACAGCAGCTTATCAGCCTCCGGTTTCCAGCTCTTTTTTTTCACAGCAATCGCAAAAATCAAAAAATATGCAGTGAAAAAGGCGGCGTTCACTCCCCATCCCCTGATGGAGAAGATAACGTCTCCTGCTCCCGGATGCCTCTCCTGCCAGGCATACGCCACTCCATAGAAGATAATATTGCCGGCACAGACAAGCAGAAGCTTCCATGCACTTTTTTTCTCCATACGCTCCCACTCCAGGCATCCCATCGAGAGCAGAACAAACGCATAAAAATAGGCGAACCGATAGCCGCAGCCATTCGGAAAGTTAAAGCAGTGCATAAACAGATACGTCGGCTTAAAGAAAGTACAAACCAAAAGAAATACCAGTAAAACCGCTGCTGATATTTTGCTTTTTAACGCTATGGCGCGATCGGCAAAAAAGCACGGCACAAGATACATCAATATAATACTGCCATAAACAAACGGCTTAAATTGCAGATCAGGCATCGCCCCGATAAAGAAATCACCATAAAACTCAACAGGCGACAGCAGCAGCCATCCCAAAAGCGGAGACACGGTCTCCGACATATTTGTCAACGCTTCCCGTGCCATCGGCAAAAGGACGAACGCCCCGGCCATGGTCGCCAGCAGCACGGCTGCCAGGAACTTTGCGCCGCAGACGACATACCGCTTTACATCCTTCTTATATTCAAAGAGCATCATCAGGAGAAAGATAAGCAGAGAGAAAAAGCCCAGAATATACCCGCAGTAAAAATTAACAATAAAAATATAGGCGTAGGCAAGCGTCAGCGCCAGAAAGTGTCCGCGTTTCACCAATCCGGCTATCAGCGTCACAAGAACCGGCAGCATATACACGCCATCCAGCGTATGAATATTATAGCAAAAGACGATGCAGTAGCTACAGAGCGCATACGCCACGGCGCACACAAGTGACGGCAGCCCGTCCCTTTTTAAGACGCGGACGGCAAACTTCTGGAACGCAAAAGCCGCCACGGATAATTTTAAAACAACTACTACCGCTGACGCCGCATCGACATTATCAATCAGATAAAACGCCAGATTAAACGGACTTAAGCAGTAAAACGCGTACAACGGCGCCGTCGGCATGCCAAGTGAAATCTGGAACGAATAATCCAGACTCCCGCCCTCCAGAAGATTACGAAGAAATAATTTATTGAATGCGGCATATTGATGGATTAAGTCCGAACGCATAAAAAGAAAATCCCCGCCAATCAGCCTCCCCGCCATCGTGTAAATAACAGTGAATAAAAATGCCGTAATCAAGGCTGCCAGCAGGGCATACCTGCTTTTCTTTAAGGATTCTATTCCAAACCCCGTATGTAACCGTCTCTCCATCTTCTACCTGTTCCCTGTCTCTTTACTTTCCACAATATAATAATACCACCCAAAGCGGCATACAGCAAGCCAAACATATCATAAAAATTTTCAACCGCACAGGCGGAATTTTTTTCTGTTTACGAACCGGCAGTTGTTGAAGTATAATAAAAGNNTATTCCTGCAGCGCGCTTTGGAGGATCGCTCATGCAGACTGTAAAGCACATCATCAAACGTATGATCTATATTATTCTGTTTGCCCTTTGCACAGAACTGACCATATGCAACCTTCCCCACTGGAGGACGCTGGCGGACACGCCTGTCCCGATATCCTTTGATCAATTGGAACATGGCAGCGCGTATTCTTTTCTGCTGCTCCCCGTAGATAACCGCTTCCATACTATCGGCATAGATGCCTATACAGCCAACGGCGCGGAAGCGTGGAGCAATTCCATGGGAGAACAATATACGGTAATTACCTCCCATGCCATAGATATCATCCTGGAAGCGTCGGACGGTTCCGGGAATTCTCTTGGCATCGTTGCCTCCAAACGCATTGGCAGCCGCCCGGGCATCATGGAATATATCTTTTTTAACCTGCCGGAACAGGCAGACTATCTGAAAGTCTGCTTTTATGGCGTTAACAGCCCGGAGATCATATGCAATGACATCTGTTATAACGGAAACGTCCCCCTGCATCTCTCAGCGGGGCGTCTGCTCCTCTGTGTCCTGCTCTTTTCTTTCCTTACGTTATTTGGCAGAAAAAGCAGGCTGTGGACATA
>DLOQ01000125.1:2055-2215 GCA_002479655.1 Lachnospiraceae bacterium UBA7480 | reverse complement strand
CCCTCCGTCTGCATTACGCTCCTCCTAAATATCCTACTGATACTGCTTCTGATTACGATTAATCCTGTCTATTTTCGCGGCAATGCAGGTTTTGAACCTTATATCCATCTGGCTCACGCGCTGGCACAGGGGAATACAGCCGTTGATCTGGAAGTATCCG
>DLOQ01000125.1:0-2009 GCA_002479655.1 Lachnospiraceae bacterium UBA7480 | reverse complement strand
ATATTATGAGGGGCATTATTATGTCTATTTTGGCGTCGTTCCCTGCCTTCTTCTCTATCTTCCGTATTATCTGGCTACCGGCGCGGACCTGCCTAACTGGTGCGCCGTCGCCTTTTTTGCTATCGCCATGGCTGTCTCTTTATCCTATCTGCTGTACCAGCTGTGCAAAAGATATTACAAGATGGTTTCTCTTGGCATTTTCCTGATAGAATATGAGCTGCTTCTCGCCGGGAGTATGTTATTTTATGTACTGACCGATTCCAGCTCTTACTGTATCCCGATGATTGCCGCATTGTTCTTTATTACCATGGGAATCGCTTTATGGACCTGTGCCGCCGCGTCCGGCAGCCGACACATGAAACGATACCTGTTTCTGGGTTCCCTGATGATGGCGCTCTCTGCAGGCTGCCGCCCTCAGCTTACGTTTTCCGCAATGCTTGCCTATCCACTTCTTAGAAGCGTCATGCTCCCCCGCCGGTCAGCAGGCAAATCCGCTGCTTCTCATCCGCTGCTGCACCGCTGGATCTGCTTTCTTCTTCCTTTTATGATAGTTGCCGTTCCGCTTATGTATTACAACCGGATTCGTTTTGGATCTGTTGTGGATTTTGGAGCCGGATACAACTTGACATCCATCAATATTCATGATATCCCCGTCTCCTTTCATCGGATTCCGTCCGGGATAACCTATTATCTTCTCGATCTGCCCCATCTGTCCGGTAATTTCCCTTTTGTGGAAAGCACGGATTTTGCGCCCGGTATTGCCGGAGATATCATATTTAAGCACGGCTATGGCGGACTGCTCTTTTGGAATCCCGCGTTATGGACAATTGCGGTCTTTTATGCCATACGCAGGAAGAAAAACATCCGCCTGTCCGGGGATCTGATCCTTATGCAATGGATGTTGTCCGCCTTAGGCATCCTGCTTCTGGTCTTCGTTACAATTATGGGCATGGGCGGACTGATGTACCGGTATATGATCGATTTCTCCCTCTTTTTATCCCTGACCGCCGCTCTGCTCAGTCTATGCCTGTATAATCATACGGAGCCGGCCGGCAAAGGCTTCTGCGGCAGGNNGTTGGTATTCTGCCTTCTCATCACCTTATGCTTCCAGCTTTTAATCTATGTTCAGGGCGACGTATGGCCGCTTCGGGATGCGGATCCTGATCTGTTCGCGCGGATTGCTGACACCATAGAATTCTGGAAATAATTATGTTATCTTCCGCTTAGAACCCTGTCAAGCACATCCGCCAGCGGATGACAGGCATTCCTGATCTCCTGTACTGTGTTATTCTGCGCTCCCAACTCGATTAGCAGATACTTTCCGGTAAGATGCATATTATAACGATATCCCTTCAGATAGATCTTTCTTGCCAGTCCCGGATAATAAGCATTGACCATCATCTGCATCTGGAAGGAAAATGCCAGATTTTCCTTCAGATTCGGATTGGAGAGATAATCGATGCGTCCCAGCTCATTCAGATAACTGAGCCCATTAAAAAACATAAACTGCGCTGTCGGCTGTCCGTTGATCTGCGTGACCAACTTCGTCCCCTCCGCCATCTCGTCGCGGTGCAGGTCGATCACCACCTGGATGCTGGGATATTCCTCCAGAAGCTTACGGATCTCCGGTTCTGCATAGGAATAGGCATAATTGTGCTGCTGCGTGTCATAACTGGCAACGTGGTGAAGCACTTCATATCCGTACTCCTCCTCCAGAATATAAGCAAGATACTCCCCCGCGCCGACGATCGTCGTCGAAGCGTCTCCCGGTATGGAATCCGCAAACGCCTCCTGCGAATGTGTATGATAGATCAGGATCTGCNNGCTTGTTGATCGTCATATCCTGCGCCATCATATACTCCGCATTGATCTGATCTGCCGTCACGCCGGTTGACGGATCTACAATGTAAAAATTACGTATCAAAAAGGAATAATCCCGTAAATCATTCAGACTGTAATATACTTTCCGCTCCGATGCTGGGACAAAATTTTCCAAGGTAAAGCCGCCT
>DLOQ01000025.1:5109-5297 GCA_002479655.1 Lachnospiraceae bacterium UBA7480 | reverse complement strand
TCGCTGGCGCTGTTTCAGGAACAGCGTCTTCCACGCCTGTCAATGGTCAGGCAGGTAATTCCCTTTCCAATCTGAGCGCGGGGCAGACGATCGAGGGAAAAGTGATCGCAAGCAATGGCGATACTGTCCAGATTGATATCGGAACAGGAACGCCCGTGACAGCGAAGCTGGATCATGCCATGGATCTG
>DLOQ01000025.1:824-5074 GCA_002479655.1 Lachnospiraceae bacterium UBA7480 | reverse complement strand
AATCTTACCAACAGTTCTACCGCATTGAATGCGCTTCAGGCGGCAGGGATGACGGCTACTTCGGATTCTCTGGCTATGACAAGCGCCATGATGGAAGCGGGGATGAATATTGACAGGAATTCCCTAGCAAATATGTATCATACGATATCAAGCTTTCCCGGACATGATCCGGTGAATATCATACAGATGCATCAGATGGGACTGGAGATCAATGAGCAGTCAGTGGAACAGTTTGAGGCATTTAAGAACTATGAGACGCAGATCGGGGAAGGGATGAAGCAGATCGCGGCGGATATCCCCCAAATGTATGGTGAACTGGTTGCGGCCGGTAAGGAAGATGCGGCGATGCAGTTTATGAAAGCAGTTGTGGATACTTTTCTGGGCACTGCAAATGCTGAATTGACGACAGGGAACGCGCCAAATGGAGAAGCGGCGATAGGATCTGTTTTGCAGGATGGCGCTCTTTGGCAGGAGATTTCGCAGGAGGCTGAGCCTCAAAATTCATTGCAGGCTGTGGTTGTTGATGGGAAGGTGGTCGGCAGCGCGCCTCTGCCGGCGGATGGGTTTGTCATGACAAAGGAGGTTGTGCCGGCGGATGATGCCCAGACACTGAATGAGATCAAGAATGTTTTATCAGAACAGGAAGCACCTGAAGCCGCGAAGGAACTTAGCGCGGAGGGAAAGGCGCAGACTCAGGAAGTCGGGAAAGGAACTTACCGCGGAGAGAAGGGAGCAGACTCAGGAAGCGGGAAAGACACTTGCATCCGGCAGGGAAGCTGCCGTGCAGAATACATTGGAACAGACGAAGGATACGCTTCTTGGGATGCTGAAAGAATCCGGTGTGCCGGAGGGACAGCTTTCAAGGCTTGCAGAACAGCCGGCATCAGCGCAGGAATTGTTAAGGATGACTTCGGAGCTGATGAGGCGGATGGAAAGCGGCACGATGCCGGAGGAGCTTGCGGCAAAGTTAAAACACGATATCAAAAATGTATTTTTATCTAATGGATTTCAGAATACGATACAGCAGGCAGTTCAAAAACAGTGGTTTCTGGAACCTTCTGAGGTTGCGGATAAAAGTACGGTTGAAAGTCTGTATCGCAGGCTGGATCAGCAGACAAGGCAGCTTACAGATGCCCTGTCGGGACTGGCAAAACCGGAGACGGCTCTGTCACAGGATCTTTCCAATATGAATCAGAATATGAATTTTATGAACCAGATGAACCAGATGTATCAGTATATCCAGCTTCCGCTTAAAATGAACGGCGGGGAGGCGACGGGGGATCTGTTTGTTTATACGGATAAAAAAAGTCTGGCGCAGAAAGACGGCAATGTCAGCGCGATGCTGCATCTGGATATGCAGAACCTTGGCATGGTAGACGTTTATGCTTCCATGACAGCAGCAAAAAATGTATTTACGAAATTTTATCTGGAAAATGACGAGATGCTTGACTTTATTGAGGCGAATATCCATATCCTTAATGAACGGCTGACCGGAAGGGGATATCAGCTGAAGACGGAAATGGCGAAGCATGAGGATAAGAAGGATGTGATAGCGCAGGCAGCCGTTAAGAAGGACGGCGCGGTTCCAAAGGCGATCGCGCAATACAGCTTTGATATCAGAGCCTGAAGCAAAGAAATGAAGTAATGCAGAGTAGAAGGAATAGAGCGGAGCAGGGGGACATCCATGGCGGAATATGGGAATAAGGGTAAGACAAAGAAGCGGCAGGCAATTGCACTGGAATATGATCCAAATGACGCCGCACCACGGGTCATAGCATCCGGGCAGGGTGTCCTTGCTGATAAGATCATCGAAAAAGCAAAAGAGTCCAATGTTCCGGTGCATCAGGACGGAAAGCTGGCGGATACCCTTTCCAGACTGGAGATCGGGGATATGATCCCGCCGGAGCTTTATGAGGTCGTAGCGGAAATCCTTGTCTTTGTGGATGCGATGGATAAGATCAAGGCGAAAATGGAAAAGGCGGGGAAACGATAAGCTGAAGAATGGGATTGGAATGGCTGGCGGGAAGATGGAGGACTGGGTTGAATAAAAGACGTCTTGGCGCAGAATATGAAAATATTGCGGCAGGCTATCTGACCGGACAGGGTTATCAAATCGTAGAGCAAAATTACAGAAACCATTTCGGAGAGATCGACCTGATTGCAAAGGACATGGATGGAACGATCGTTTACTGTGAGATCAAGTACAGAAGCGGCGATGCTTCCGGAGATCCGCTGGAGGCGGTGGATCACAGAAAACAGAGAAGGATCAGCCGGACGGCGGAGTATCATTATGCGTATCAGGTGCNNCTGATCTGCCCTGCCGGTTTGACGTGATCGGGATTTATGCGGATGGAAGTATCCAGCATATTAAGAATGCATTTGATTTTATCAGGTAAGCAGGCATCAAGAGTTTGATATTTTGTGAGACAGCCGGGAGGGGCTCTATGGTATGGAAGGATGGGCGGCAGACGCCGCAACTGCTGGAACAGGATGGAATCCCATATCTGCAGTTTGAAAGTCTGACCAGGACAGGAGTGGTCAGGCATCTGTTTACGACCAGAGGCGGCGGGNNTATGCCGATATGAATCTGGGCTTTACAAGGGGTGACGATCGAAAATGCGTGGAGGAGAATTTCCGGAGGATCGCCAAGCTGCTTGGCTGCAGGCCGGAGGACATGATCGCTTCGGATCAGACCCATACGGTGAATGTGTGTTTGGTAACCGGCGCGAACCGCGGACATGGAATCACGAGAGAGAAAACATTTTTTGATACGGACGGCTTGATTACGGAGGAACGGGGAATCGTACTGGCGACATTTTATGCTGACTGTGTGCCGTTATTTTTTGTGGATCCGGTTCATCCGGCGGTTGGACTTTCCCATTCCGGATGGCGGGGGACGATGCAGGGCATCGGCGAGGTGACGGTGCAAAAGATGCAGGAGTATTTTGGGTCAAAGCCCGAGGATATCATCGCCGCGGTTGGACCGTCGATCTGTGCGGACTGCTATGAAGTCGGGCAGGATGTGGCGGAGCATTTCCTTGGGGAATTCTGGGAGAAGTATCATAATGACCGGTTTTGCAGGCTGACAATGGAACCGGATAAAATGAGGGATGCTTTGCTGTGCAGAAAGGAGAAATCACATCAGGACTTAGAGGATGCGGAAGATGTCAAATACCAGCTTAATCTCTGGGTGGCGAATCAATGTGTCTTAGAGAAAGCAGGTATCCTGCCGGAGCATATAGAAGTAACTTCGCTTTGCACCTGCTGTAACAGCGGGGAATTGTTTTCCCATCGTGCCAGTCATGGACTGCGGGGGAATCTGGGGGCGTTTCTTGGGCTGGTGTGAGATGACTTGTCAATAATGTACAATAGGAAAGAATTTGAGTAGAGTTTCGTAATTATCTGGGAATTTATCATAAAAAAAGAGGAAGTGACAGCAGATGAAATTAATTCATATGGAAAAAGTCTGGAACGGCAGATACCTGAAGAATTATCAATTAACGTATCTGAATAAAGCCGGCAGGGAAAAGAAGTATGAGATGGTCAGCCGTAACGATCTTGCGTCGCCGGAGGATATTGGGAAAAGGACGGATGGGATCTCTATTGTGGCGTTTCATGAGGATAAGCTGCTTTTATTAAGAGAGTTCCGTATGGGCGTGAACCGTTATATCTATAATCTCTGTGCCGGTATGAAGGATCCGGAAGAAACCATGGAGGCGTGCATGGAACGCGAACTGTATGAGGAGACCGGATTAAGGATCAGCCGCATCATAGATATCCTTCCGCCGTGTTTTTCGGCAGTTGCCATTTCGGATGTCAAGACCAGCATCGCGTTTGTGGAAGTCAGCGGAGAATTTGCCGACCATACTTCGGAGAATGAGGAGATCGGGGCGGCATTTTACAGCCGTGAAGAAGTGAAAAAACTGCTGNNCCAGAGCGCAGATGGCGGCGTATTTCTTTGCGATGGGAATGAGGTTTTAGGGACTTGAAAAAGACTATGCAATAAGATATAATCGGAAAGTACGGACAGATTTGCCTGCAAAAGCATGTCCGGAAATAGGATAAATGATAGAAATGACAGAATTGGAGAACGGTAAAATGGAAATCTTTGAGGAACTAAAAGCAAGAGGACTCTTAGCGCAGCTTACGGATGAGAAGGAGATCAGGGAGCTGATCAACAATGGTAAGGCGACTTTTTATATCGGCTTTGATCCTACGGCGGACAGCCTGCATGTGGGGCATTTTATGGC
>DLOQ01000025.1:0-759 GCA_002479655.1 Lachnospiraceae bacterium UBA7480 | reverse complement strand
AGATGATGACGAAGGAGACGATTCAGCATAACTGCGACTGCTTTAAGAAGCAGATGAGCCGGTTTATAGATTTTTCCGAGGGAAAGGCACTGATGGTCAATAATGCGGACTGGCTTTTGGATCTGAATTATATCGAGATGATCCGGGATGTGGGAGCTCATTTTTCCGTCAACAATATGCTTCGTGCGGAATGTTATAAGCAGCGTATGGAGAAGGGGCTGACTTTTTTGGAGTTCAACTATATGATCATGCAGAGTTATGATTTCCTGCGCTTATATCAGGATTACGGATGCAATATGCAGTTTGGCGGCGACGATCAGTGGTCAAATATGCTTGCCGGTTCCGATTTAATACGTAAAAAAACGGGGCGTGATGCTCATTCAATGACAATTACGTTGTTGTTAAATTCTCAAGGCAAGAAAATGGGTAAAACCGAAAAAGGTGCGGTTTGGCTTGATGCAAACAAAACTTCGGTCTATGATTTTTACCAGTATTGGAGAAACGTTGATGATGCGGACGTAATAAAATGTATAAGAATGTTGACCTTCCTTCCTCTCGAACAAATCGAAGAAATGGCATTGTGGAAAGATGAGCAGCTTAATAAAGCAAAAGAAATTCTTGCTTATGAATTGACTTCGCTTGTTCACGGCAAGGATGAAGCGGAAAAAGCCCAAACCGCAGCAAAAGCCATATTTGTATCCGGCGGTTATGACGAGAATATGCCCTCGACTAAAATCAATTTGGAAGGTGACGAAATTT
>DLOQ01000133.1:7225-10793 GCA_002479655.1 Lachnospiraceae bacterium UBA7480 | reverse complement strand
GAGTGAGCATAGGGCGAAGCCCGCGAGCGAAATTTTATTTTTTAGGAAAGTACAGAGACAACAGCAAAATGGATAAACACGAAAACAGATCCTATATAAAATGGGGTATCACCATATTTTTGACAGCAGCGGCAATCCTTCTGTTTTATTATTTTATTTTTCATATTAACGAAGTAAAATTATTATATCATTCTTTGGTGAAAATTTTTTCTCCCATTTTGATAGGGTGTTTAATAGCTTATTTAATAAGTCCGATCATCAATTTTTTAGAACGGATCATTTATGAAAAGATTTTAAAAAATAAAACTATTTCTGAAAAAAATAAAAAGCGGATCAGGACAGTGACGATTCTGCTTAGTATGTTTTTCCTGTCATATCTGATTTATGCATTTTTTGCTCTGGTTATTCCGGAATTGCGGAAAAGCCTTGAAAACATTTCCGAACAGCTGACCACTTATATCAATAATCTTGAAGCGTGGGTCAATGATGTTCTTCGCAACCGTCCTCAGTTTAACGGAGTTATTAATGATATCATTGATGAAATGACTTTAAAAATCAATGAGTGGATAGATGGCTCACTGACGGATACCTTGTTGGGGTTGATGCCGCAGATCAACGACCTTATAAAGGCTCTTACTTCCGGTGTTGTATCTATCTTAACTATTTTATTAAATACTCTGGTCGGTATCATCATTTCATTTTATCTTCTTTATGGAAAAGAGAATTTTGCGGGACAGGCTAAAAAAATTGTATATGCATTGGCAAAAAAAGAAACAGCCAACAGCTTTATTCATAATATGAGATTTATCAATAAAACTTTTCTCGGTTTTATTGTGGGAAAGATTGCGGATTCTATCATTATCGGTTTCTTGTGCTTTATCCTGACAAGCATCATCGGCACACCCTACCCGATCCTGATCAGTGTGATTGTCGGTGTAACCAATGTAATTCCATTTTTCGGTCCGTATATCGGTGCGATTCCATCTGCATTTCTTGTTTTGATGGTTGATCCGTTGGAATGTTTATATTTTGTAATTATGATTATACTGCTGCAACAGTTTGACGGTAATATTTTAGGACCGAAGATATTGGGCAATGCCACGGGAATTTCCGGTTTCTGGGTGATTTTTGCCATTACATTATTTGGCGGGATTTTGGGGATTCCCGGCATGATCATCGGCGTGCCTTTATTTGCAGTGATCTATTCTGCCATTAAGGCAATGATTAGAAGTAATCTGGATGATAAGCAGATGCCGAAGCATACGGAAGATTACATCAAGGTTGATTACATTGATGAAAACAATCAATTTATGCAGATCCCGCCTGATGAAGTGCGGGAGATCGTTACCAGACGCCGATACGGACTCAGGAAGCTGCAATATAAGATTGAGCCGGTTGAAGAGGCAGCCGGAGAGCAGGAGGAAAAAGAAGCTGAAAAAGCCTCGAAGGAGACAGACAAAAAGTAACAATAAAGTATATTATCTATATATAATATAAACTAAAAGGAGATGAAGGGAGAAACATAATGAAAGATTCCAAACAAAATGGAGCCAAGTTAAGCATGACGAGCATGCTGATCCTTTTTGGCATGACACCGTTGACGGTGACGGTTCTGACCGTCTGCATCATAGCGTGCATGAACTTAAAAAATCAGTTGATTGCGGCAACGGAAGAAAAGTTGGAGATCTCCTGCCGGGAAGCCAGAGATTATTATGGCTATGACTGGGAAGATTGGGACAGTTATAACACCGCAGATGAAGAATACATAGACAGTTTGAAAGATATGGATATTGAAATGACGATCTTTAAGGGGGATACCCGTTTCCTGTCTTCCATACGGGATGACAAGGGCGAACGTATCGCCGGCACCAAAGCCGGAGATGCAGTCATTAATGCAGTTCTGAAAAATGGACAAACTTATATTGCCCATGATGTTGTTATCAATGGTGAAAAATATTATGTATGTTATTTGCCGATTGAACTGGATGGGGATATTGTGGGTATGTCTTTTGCCGGAAGCAGACAGTCCATTGTAACCGCGGCGGTCTACAGGGCGATCATTACGCTTGCGCTCATAGCCATAGTGATAACAGCCATTTTTATAGTGGTCATTATTTTAACTGCAAAGATTGTTAGAAGACCGTTAAAGCAGGTGGCAGATGAACTTGATATTATTGCCGATGGTAACATTGGCCATGATTTTGAGATACACACCACGATTGCTGAAACGGTTTCCATTATAATGGCGGCAAAACAGGTGCAGAATAACCTGCGTGATATCGTAAATGAAACCAAATCCGTAGCGGCGGATCTTACCGACAATATTAAAAATGTGGATGAGATCAGCGACAACTTAAGTGTGAGCGCCGAACAGATCAATACTGCTATGGAGGAGCTTTCTATGGCGGCAACCAGTATGGCGGATAATGTACAGAATGTCAATGTCGATGTTTTAAGCATGGGAGACAATATCAGCATTATATCCCAGAATATAGAAAGTCTTCGTGACAGCTCAGGAATGATTTCTTCCGTCAGTGATACGGCATCAAAGTATATGAATGAAGTTATGGAGAGCAGCACAAAATCGGTTGGCGCGGCAGAGAATATCAGCGAGCAGATCAATCTGACGAATGGAAGCATCTCTAAGATCAACGAAACCGTAAAATTCATTCAGAGCATTGCCGGACAGACGCAGATGCTGAGCCTGAATGCATCCATAGAAGCAGCAAGGGTAGGTGAGGCAGGTAAGGGCTTTGCCGTAGTTGCAGACAATATCCGGCAGCTGTCGGAGCAGTCCAGCGAGGGAGCCAATGCCATTAAGACGCTGGCCACGGAGATCATGGAGCAGTCTGATAAGAGCGTGGTTCTGGCTGACGAGATCAGAGAGTTGATCGCTAAAGAGCAGGAGAAAGTCACTGAAACGCAGGAGAGCTTCAATGAGCTGAACCGGCAGATTGAAAACAGTCTCAGTAAAATTGATGAAATTGCTGAAAAAACAGGCATTCTTGATGAGAACAAGGTCAGCATCACAGGAAGCGTGCAGGATCTGAGCGCGATCAGTGAAGAAAATGCTGCCAATAATGAAGAAGTAACTGCCAGCGTTCAGACTATGGTAGAAAACATCCAGACTGTCACGGATAAGACCGGAGAGATGAACCTTAAGGCGCAGAAGCTGGAAGAGGTGATCGACAGGTTCCGGCTGTAGTGTGCGAGCGAAACGCTTTGTTATCAGAGACAGGGTAGTAAGAGAATATGCGGTATGGGGATGAAATGGACAGATGCAGAAAATCGTATCTGTCCATTTTTAAGTGATTCAATATCAAATAATCTTTAATATATGAGAAAGATAAAATATAAAATATATCAGAAAGATAAATTATTAAATATATGAAAAAGATAATTGACAAAATATGTTTAAATGTTATAATAAAATCAATATATGAATAAATGCTCATATGTTTAATTAAATAATACGGAGGATCATGAAAATGAAAAAGAGTTATCAGATTGAAGTGGATTGCGCTAACTGTGCTAATAAGATGGAGGAGGCTGCCCAAAATACGGCAGG
>DLOQ01000133.1:7071-7214 GCA_002479655.1 Lachnospiraceae bacterium UBA7480 | reverse complement strand
GATGATCGTGGAGTTTGAAGACGGGCAGGATCCGGATGCCGTGATGCGGGAGGTCCTGAAAAATTGTAAGAAGGTTGAAGATGACTGCGAAATTTATTTTGATTAGCAATAGAACAAAGAATTTATTTAAGCCGCCGAAGGCG
>DLOQ01000133.1:0-7024 GCA_002479655.1 Lachnospiraceae bacterium UBA7480 | reverse complement strand
AAAGGCGGATTATATTTATGAATAAGAAGCAGAAAAAAGTCCTTAAAAGGATCATTATATCTCTGGTTTTGATGATCGTGCTGGAGTTTATGCCATTTAGTTTGCTGCCATTGGAACAGCCGTATATCAATATAATACAGTTGATCTGTTACATGGCGCCATATCTGATTATCGGATATGACATTTTAAAAAAGGCATTCAAGGGGATCAAAAATAAACAGATCTTTGATGAGAATTTTTTGATGGCGGTGGCAACGGTGGGCGCGATCCTTCTGGGAGAATACAAGGAAGGCGTGGCGGTTATGCTGTTTTACCAAATCGGCGAACTGTTCCAGAGCTACGCTGTANNCGGATTATGCCAATATCGAGCGGGAGGGGAAGGTTGAAAAGGTAGATCCTGATATGGTAGAGATTGGATCCGTCATAGTGGTAAAGCCGGGGGAAAAGGTTCCCATTGACGGTGTTGTGATTGAAGGAAACTCTGCTCTGAATACTAGCGCGCTGACCGGCGAAAGCATCCCCAGAGAGGTGGGAGTGGAGGATGAAGTCATCAGTGGCTGGATTGCGCTGGATGGNNATAAAGATACGCACTACAAAAGAATTTGGTGAATCAACGGTTTCCAAGATTCTGGAATTGGTTGAAAATGCCAGTTCCCGGAAATCCAAGTCAGAAAATTTCATCAGCAAATTTGCGCGTGTCTATACCCCTGCGGTTTGTTATGGCGCGCTGGCGCTGGCGATCCTGCCGCCGCTGTTTCGGATGCTGGCAATGGGATTAGAGCCGGCATGGGGGAGCTGGATCTACAGAGCTTTGACCTTTTTGGTAATCAGTTGTCCCTGCGCATTGGTAATCAGTATTCCGCTCAGTTTTTTTGCGGGTATCGGCGGCGCGGGGAAACAGGGGATTCTGGTCAAGGGGTCTAATTATCTGGAGACGCTTGCCGATACTAAATATGTAGTTTTTGATAAGACCGGTACGATGACGCTTGGAGTCTTTGAAGTCAGCGGTATCCACCACAGTGCTCTGGAAAATGAGGAATTGATCGAATATGCGGCTTTGGTGGAGAGCTATTCCACACATCCGATCAGCAAAAGCCTGCAGAAGGCATACGGTAAGGAGATTGACCAGTCCAGAGTCAGTCAGGTGGAAGAGATCGGCGGAGAAGGAGTCACAGCGCTGGTAGATGGGAAAAAAGTCGCTGCCGGCAACCATCGGCTGATGAAGCGTCTTGGCATTGCATATCAGGAGTGTCGCAGCGCAGCAACGATCGTCCATATGGCAATAGATGAAAAGTATATGGGTCATATCGTGATCTCAGATGTGATTAAGCCGCATGCAAAAGACGCAATAGCCGCTTTAAAGAAAACAGGTGTCCATAAAAATATTATGTTAACCGGCGACAGCAATAAGGTTGCCGGACAGGTAGCGGAGGAGCTTGGGATCGATGAAGTAAGAAGCGAATTGCTGCCCGGGGACAAAGTTGCGGCAGTGGAAGAGCTGCTTTCCCGGAAGGGGGCGAAAGAAACGCTTGCCTTTGTGGGCGACGGCATCAACGATGCGCCTGTGCTGGCGCGTGCGGATATCGGCATTGCCATGGGTGCGCTTGGTTCCGATGCTGCGATAGAAGCCGCAGATATCGTATTGATGGATGACGATCCGTTAAAGATTGCGAAGGCAATCAGGATCGCAAGGAAATGTATCCGGATCGTCTATGAAAATATTTATTTTGCAATTGGAATCAAGGTGATCTGCCTGGTTCTTGGAGCTTTAGGCATTGCTAATATGTGGCTGGCGATCTTTGCAGACGTCGGCGTAATGGTGCTGGCGGTGATCNNAATCAATGCCATCAGGGCACTATTTGTGGCGAAACTTTAGTTTTAGAATCGAAAGGAACTATCATCATGCACATCCACGAAGATATTGAATTATGTGACCATAAAGAGATCCATACGGAGCTTCTTAAACATGTCAATGATACTTTGCCGGAGGAAAATCAGCTTTATGACCTTGCAGAGCTGTTTAAGACGTTTGGGGATTCCACGCGGATCCGGATCTTATTTGTTTTATTTGAGGCGGAGGTATGCGTATGCGATATTGCGGAAGCGCTTCATATGACGCAGTCCGCCATTTCCCACCAGCTTCGGATTCTGAAGCAGAGTAAGCTGATCAAGAGCAGAAGGGAAGGAAAATCCATCTTTTATTCACTGGCGGATGAACATGTAAAGACGATCATTGCGCAGGGAATGGAGCATATTTTGGAAGATAGATAATTAATAAGAATACCGCAGTAATATAAGGAATTTGATGAAAGGATGTTTTTTGATGATACGGATCTATACATTTACGCATAAAAAATATGATTTGCCTCCGGATGATTTATATCAGCCGCTTCATGTGGGGCGTGCGCTTCACGGGAATCTTGGATATCCGGGTGATGATACCGGTGATAATATCTCTCATCTGAATCAATATTACAGTGAGCTGACAGGGATCTACTGGATCTGGAAGAACTGTAAGGACGTAGATTATGTCGGCACAAGCCATTACCGCAGGTATCTTCTGGATGAGGATCGAAAACTCTTTACTGCGGAGAAATTTCTTTCCTCTTTAAAAGAATATGATATTATTACAACCAGGCGTGTTGTGTTGAATAATTCGTATCATTAT
The DNA here is from genome assembly GCA_002479655.1 of Lachnospiraceae bacterium UBA7480. Lineage (GTDB taxonomy): Bacteria > Bacillota > Clostridia > Lachnospirales > Lachnospiraceae > NK4A136. Next base: position 4,356 of record DLOQ01000133.1, on the reverse strand, counting down.
GGATTTGCGGCAAATCATAATATTGCCGCGCTGGATATGGTCGGGGAGATATTGAAGGAGAAATATACCGTGTTCCCGCCATATTATGAAACATTCGTCCGGCTGGTAAATGGTCCGGAAACGTACTTCGGCAATCTGTTTGTGACAGACAAAAAGAAATTTGACGCTTACGCGGAGTGGCTCTTTGATATTTTTTTTGAGGTGCAGAGGCGGATTGATCTGGACACTGATGAGGATGATTATCATAAACGGGTATTTGGATTTATCTCGGAATTTCTTTTGCTTGTATGGGTACAGGCGAACCAATATAAAGCATTGGAATGCATGGTGGGTGTCTTTGGCGAAAAGGCGGAAACCCGGGAAATGAAGGAAAAACTTGCAGAATTTCTGAAAAAGCAGGATATCGACGGTGCTAAAGCCTATTTTATGGAGAAATGGAAGTCAAGACCGGATATTATGATGGAGGCCTCCGACCTGACCGGTGAATTGCGGCTGATCATGCAGATCATCACAACGGCGGATCATGAAAAACGAAACGGACTGCATACAGTATTGGAACAAGGACGGGAATTACCGGAATTGATTCCTATCTTCAGGGAGCTAAACAGCCGGATCAGCCACCGGAAAACCTCTCATCTGATCAATACACAGGAGGATATGCTCCGGGACATCAATCAGCACAACGCAGAATATGCTGATCTGTATCAGCGTGGGATTTCTGAAATAGCTGTGCGGATTGCAGTGAAATTGTTGATTCAATAGCTGTTGGTTAAGAAATTATTCAGTTTGGCTTTAACTATTCGCAAAACTTTCCTTTTGCGAATAGTTATATAAGCAAGTCCCTATCACAATTTATATTACATTTAAGATTTTCTAAGCGTCGTAAGAATCTGTTCAAAATATTCCGGCAGCGGACTGTCAAACATAACCGGCTTTTTTGTTGACGGATGAATAAATCCAAGCGTTTTGGCATGAAGCGTCTGGCCATCCGTTTTAAATTGATTGGATTTTCTGCCATATAATTCATCGCCAAGCAAAGGATGTCCCAGACTTGCCATATGGACGCGGATCTGGTGTGTGCGTCCGGTTTCCAGATTACATTGGATATACGTATATTGTGAAAATCGTTCAAGCACCTGATAATGTGTAATGGCCGGTTTACCGTTTTTTTGATTGATACTCATTTTTTTGCGTTCATGGGGATGCCTGCCGATGGGCTGGTCTATCGTGCCGGTATCTTCTTTCAGTTCACCGGTTACAATTGCATGATATGTCCTCTGGATGCTGTGATCTTTCAGCTGCATGACGATATCATTGTGACAGGTGTCATTTTTACAGATGACAAGAAGTCCTGTCGTATCCTTATCGATCCGGTGGACGATGCCGGGACGCATAACGCCATTGATTCCCGATAAATGCGCCCCACAGNNCTGCATTGACTAAAGTATTGTCAAAGTGCCCTGCAGCCGGGTGAACAACCATATTTTTAGGCTTATTTATGACGATTAGATCGTCATCTTCATAAATGATATTAAGAGGGATCGCCTGGGGCTGGATCTCCGGGAGGACCGGCTGCGGCACGATGATTGATACCTCGTCTTCCATATGAAGCAAAGAGGACGCTTTCACCGGTTTTTCATTCACGGTGACGGCTCCCTCTTTAATGAGCTTTTGAATATAATTTCTGGAGCACTCCGCAAGAAAGCTGCTTAGATATTTGTCCAGCCGTTCATTTTCCTGCTCCGCTTCCACGGTAAAGCGATATTCTGACATTTCCCACTAATAACCATGCCTTTCTACAGCCTGCGATTTGTGCCTGCGGCCCAAATCACTATGAAAAACGCCGCTTCCACACTATTCATTTCCGTTATCCATTTTCTGCCCTGTGTTCCTGCGTAGAAAATCAAAATCTTCTTCTTTAAAAAAGAATAAAAGCAAAACGGCAAGCCATATTGTTGTAACAGTGATAAAAATATCCGCAACATTAAACACAGGAAAGTCAATGAGTTTAAAATAAACAAAATCAACAACATATCCCTTTATTCCCCGGTCTATGGTATTTCCGACTGCGCCCGCAAGGATAAAGCTGAGTGCAATATGAAGCTTTTGATATTTTTTTTCCGGAGGAAGTTTAAGAAGCAGCCAGGCAAACAAAAAAAATACGACGGCCGCGATCACCAAAAAATAGATCCGTTTCCCCTGCAGCATACCGAATGCCGCGCCACGGTTTTCTACATAATCCAGCTCCAAGATATTCTTAATGACCGAAATGGATGGCTGTCCCTTTAAATAACGCGTCATAAGTGCTTTCGTCCATTGATCCAGGGCGATGCCTGAAGACACGATGACCAGATCCCAAAATAACATGATTTTATTGAGATGTTTATTATTCGTTCTCATCAAAATGAATCTCCTGCAATGCCGCAAGCATTTCTTCTGCTGTTACACTTGTATCAATGACAGCCTTCCCCACCTTTTTCAGCAGAATAAATTTGATCCCTCCGCCATCCGATTTTTTATCGGCCTTAGTCAGTTCCACGATTTTTTTAGGCACGATTTCTGTCATGCTGATCGGCAGACGGAACGGTACAAACATATCCCGGATCTCATAATATTCCTCCATGGATAGTTTCCCTTTTTTCCAAGAGATAAATGCGGCACAGACGCTGCCAAGCGCAACACATTCCCCATGCAGAAGCTTAAAATCCATATATTTTTCGATCGCATGTCCAAGCGTATGACCAAAGTTCAGGAGTGCACGCTCTCCGTTCTCATAGGGATCGCGTTCCACTACCCGCTGCTTGCACTGACAGCAGGTTTCGATCATTTCCTCCAGTGTTGCCGGATCCCGGTCATGGATCTCATACATCTTACCCAGGATCCATTCATAAAAGGAGGNNGCCGGAATAAAACTGCCTTGCGTCCAATGTTGACAGTGTTGCCGTATTAATATATACCAGTTTAGGCATATAAAAAGCGCCGACCATATTCTTATACTGGTCAAAATCAACGCCTGTCTTGCCGCCGATGCTGCTGTCTACCTGAGCCAGCAGGCTTGTGGGTATCTGGATCACTGCGATCCCACGCATATAGATAGATGCCGCAAATCCTGCCAGATCGCCGACTACGCCTCCGCCCAGGGCAATGATGCAGTCCTTGCGGTCAAAATGATGCTCGATGAGATCCTTTAATACTGCCTGTACGGTAACTAAGTTTTTGCTGTCTTCACCGGCAGGAAATGATGTGGAATAAACTTCATTATATACCGTTGCAGCTTTTTCGCTGACAGCATCAAGATAAATCGGTCCCACATTAGTGTCTGTCACGATCATGCATCGTCTGCCGCGATATGGTTCCAGCCCTTCTGCAAGCCCCTCAAAGTCATTTTCTATCACAATATCATAAATCGGTTTTTTGTTCATGGTAACTGATAATTTTGCTGACATTCCCATTTTCTCCTGTAATCGGTTTCGTCTTAATCTTACCAAGCTATTGCATTTATGTCAATCAAATACATACATCAATTTAAAAACAGCGGCACAAAGCTGTTATGCCGCTGTCTTAATCACGCTTATGTATTCGTTCAATTCTCTGATGCTCCAATCAGATCCTGAAACGCGCCTGAAATCTCCACACCATCAGGAACGATAATGAAGATACTATTGGAAATTTGCTGCATGATACCGTTCATTGCATAAGTTGAACCCATTGCAAAATCCAGAATCCTTCTTGCCGTTGTTACATCAATGTTTTCAAGATTCAGAACCACGGTTCTGCCTTCCAGCAGAGTATCCGTAATTGTCTTGGCATCTTCCATTGTCTCCGGCTTAATACCAAATACATCTCCGGTTCCGCCTGTATTGCCTTTCTTACGGCTGATTGGCATCGGTGTAACTTTCTGGATCTTTTTCTTAGGCTTTTCTTCTTCCACGTAATCTCTTTCTGCCTGTTTATAGGAAGGCACTCTCACAACATTATCTTCGNNATAGTATTCGTCGTCGGGTTCTCTCATCTTAATTGCGTTCAAAAATTCGCCAATTGCTCCCATTCCTTATGTCCTCCATTTTCATTAATCCTATGGCAATGATTACCATAAATATATTATGTAACTTATTTGGAATTATGTCAACCCTTTTTTTAAATTTTTCTAAAAAATATAAAAAAATTAATAAAAAACTATTCAAATATAAAATCATCCGGCGAAACTACAGATGCATCCAGTACAATGTAATCATATTCATTGATGCCGCCCGGCGTATTCTTTTGGATAATGGCGTATTCGTCATTCTGATACAGGATCACGATCTGCCTGAACTCTGCATATCCCTGATTGATACAATAAACGCCGACCAGCTC
>DLOQ01000164.1:13660-19146 GCA_002479655.1 Lachnospiraceae bacterium UBA7480 | reverse complement strand
CATTCCATGCCGCCGGAGCTGGTAAAGGAAGCGCAGCTGCAGCTGAAGGTAGGGGATCTGCTGATGGAACGCTATATGACGATTGATGAGGAGATCACAAAGCGTATAGACGAGCAGGAAAAGACAATGAACGGGAAAAGACAATGAACGGGATCAGGGAACTGCCCGATATGCCGATGGACAGGACAGACTTTGAGAACAGAAAACCGATGATTTAGATGAAGCGAAAAGATTAGCAACGACACAGATGTATATTCTTAATGAAAAACTCGGAAATAAACACAAGTTGTTTATTGTAGAAAAATTGTAACGGAGGTGAGTTTATGTATTCCACGGAAAATTTAAGATTCATAATGGATGAAACATCCGCTCCTTATGAAAAAAATGAAAATCCATTTCCACGAACAGCTGTAGATGAAGAGTTTGATGAGATGATAATTAACAAATATCACCTTACAACGAAAGAGATGGAAACATTCCATGCCGCCGGAGCTGATCAAGGAAGCGCAGCTGCAGCTGAAGGTGGGGGAACTGCTGATAGAACGCTATATGACGATTGATGAGGAGATCACGAAGCGTATAGACGAGCAGGAAAAGAAAATTCTTGCCTGCCTTAATGAAAAGTCCAAAGAACAGGAAACAGCGCCCTCTATACAGCTTCAGGACGAGCAGACAACATACGGGCTTAAACTGTACGAGCATAATAAGAACTCGCTGAAAATGGAAAATGTTTGGAAACGATAAGTCGTACTTCGTAAACATATCCTGTAAATTTACGATGGGGGCTTTTTTTATTTCTGTCTTATGGGTTACAAATAACGAAAATTGTGATATGATAAGAAAATGTATGACGTAGAAATGTATTGCGTTAAAATATGTAACATGAAAATGCATGACATGAATATGCCTAACATGATAATGTTTTACATAGGGCAAAGTGTATTAACAGTAATGTACATATCAAATAATATCAGGATAATGGAGAGAAGAACGTGACGGAATGGTGGAATGATCTGGTTGCAAAATTTGTGCTGGATTTTGTGGAAAAGGAAAGATGGAGATATATTACAAACGGCGTAGTGGTTACTTTGCAGGTGACTGCCGCGGCACTTTTGATGGGACTTGTGATCGGTATCCTGATCGCGATCGTCAGGACATCGCATGATCAGATCGGAAAGAAGAACCTGCACGGGTTTTCGGGATTTCTGCTTCGCTTTTTAAACAAAATATGCGTTATCTATCTGACGGTGATCCGCGGTACGCCGATGATGGTACAGTTGATGATTATGTATTTTGTGATCCTGGCAAGCAGTACGAATAAATTTTTGGTGGCGTTTTTGGCGTTTGGTATCAATTCAGGAGCATATATCGCCGAGATCATGCGTTCCGGCATCATGTCCATAGATAAGGGGCAGATGGAGGCGGGAAGGTCGCTGGGACTTGGTTATGCGAAGACCATGCAGAAGATCATTATGCCGCAGGCAATCAAGAATGTGCTTCCGGCGCTGGTCAATGAGATGATTACATTGCTGAAGGAGACGTCTATCTGTGGTACGATCGGGTTAAATGAACTGACGCGCGGCGGGGATATCATCCGCGGCGTTACCTATGATGCCATGCTGCCTCTGCTTGTGGTGGCGTTGATCTATCTTGCGATTGTCATGTTCTTTACTTGGATCATGGGATTGTTGGAAAGGAGGCTGCGGGAAAGTGATATCCGTTAGAAACTTATGTAAGGATTTCGGAGAACATAAGGTGCTCCGTGGAATCAACTATGAAATAGGGCAGGGGGAAAAGATCGTTATCATCGGTCCGTCCGGTTCCGGCAAGTCTACTTTTTTAAGATGCCTGAATCTGTTGGAGACACCTACGTCCGGCCAGATCTTCTTTGAAGGAACGGAAATAACAGACAAAGGCGTTGATATCAATAAGATCAGGCAGCAGATGGGAATGGTATTCCAGCATTTTAATTTGTTCCCGCATTTAAGCATTATGGATAATCTGATCCTCGCTCCGGTAGAATTAAAACTGATGACAAAGGAAGAGGCGAAAGAGGAAGCGCTGAGACTATTGGACGTTGTTAATCTTAGGGAGAAAGCGGATTCTTACCCCGGACAATTGTCCGGCGGACAGAAGCAGAGGATCGCGATCGTGCGGTCATTGGCATTGAAGCCTAAGATGATGCTTTTTGATGAGCCCACCAGCGCGCTTGATCCGGAGATGGTCGGAGAGGTGCTGGAGGTTATGAAAAATCTGGCAGAGGATGGAATGACTATGGCGGTTGTGACCCATGAAATGGGATTTGCCAAGGAGGTCGGGACGAAGGTCCTGTTTATGGATGAGGGCGTCATTTTAGAGGAGGGAACGCCGGAAGAAATTTTCGGAGATCCCAAACAGGAGCGAACGAAGGAATTTTTATCTAAAGTGCTGGTGTGAGAAAAAATTTTGGTCGCACGCGGCAAAGGCGGCGTGGGGGATTGGTATAGAATTGGTATAGAAAAAAAGATATGACGTAGAAGAGAGGTTTTACTTTGAGATCCGCTGCTCGTAATACAACCATGATAAATGGACCTTTATGGAATAAGATCCTGCTGTTTGCGCTGCCGCTGGCGGCAACCGGCATTTTACAGCAGCTTTTTAATGCTGCTGACGTAGCGATAGTAGGGCGATTTACCGGAGATCAGGGAGAGGCGGCAGTGGCGGCGGTGGGCGCAAACAGCCCTATTATCGGGCTGATCGTCAATGCCTTTATCGGTATTTCCCTAGGTACGAATGTTGTGATTGCCAATGCCGTCGGCTGCGGAAATACCAAAACCGTAAAAAAAGCAGTACATACTTCTGTTCTGATCTCCCTTATCATAGGGATTTTTATATCTGTTCTGGGACAGATATTTGCGGAAAGGATCTTTCTTTCCCAGAATGTCCCTGATGACGTGATCGATATGGCAATCCTATATTTCAGAGTATATATGATAGGGGTTCCGGTCATCCTTCTGTATAATTTTGAATCTTCGGTTTTCCGTGCTGTAGGCAATACCAAAATGCCCCTGATTGCACTGGCAATATCGGGGGTTCTTAATGTGCTGCTGAATCTGCTTTTTGTCTGTATCCTGAAGATGACCGTAAACGGCGTGGCGCTTGCAACGGTGATTTCGAATCTTGTAAGCTCCCTTATTTTGCTGAGGGCGCTTATAAAACGCGATGATATGATACAATTAAAGATTTCAGATCTGAAAATAGACAGACCGATCCTGAAAAATATTTTAAGAATCGGTATTCCGGCAGGCATACAGTCTGCGGTGTTCTCTTTTGCCAATATCATTATCCAGGGCGCGATCAACAGCCTTGGAAAGATCGTCATGGCGGGATCAAGCATAGCATTTAATATTGAAGTATTTGCCCATGATATTCTTATCAGCTATGGTCAGGCATGCACTACCTTTGTCGGACAGAATTATGGTGCGGGGAAGATCGACCGTTGTAAAAAATCATTTTGGCTGTGTTATCTGGAAGGCTGTATTTTTACGGCACTGGCGATTGGGATCATTCTTTTGTTTGGTCGTGATCTTTTAGCTATTTTCAATCAGAATCCGGAAGTCATAGAAATCGGATATTGNNTCGGCTTGTCATGATATTTTCCGCCTATTTCTTTTCCCAGTCATATGAAGTAATGTCCGGATATATGCGCGGGTTCGGAATATCTTTGATGCCGGCTGTCCTTACGATCATCGGGATATGCGGCGTGAGGATCGTGTGGATCTACTATATTTTTCCCAAATATAAAACATTTTTGAATATCATGGCGGTATATCCCATCAGTCTGGGGATAACGGATGTGATCATATTGATCGCATTTATCTGCGCCCATCCGGCGAAAAGGGTATTGGATGCAAGAAAAAAGTGACTAAAAGAATAAAAATCTGTTGAAAATCCAATGCTAAATATCGTATAATGAAAATATAAGCTATGAATCATCAAAAATGAAAGGAAATGATATTATGGCACCGGCAACACAAGTTATAAGGGATAATGAAATTATAAAAACAGATTATTCTGAAAAATTAGCCATAGGCGCATTATATGACGAACTCTCCAAGGGAATAGAAAGCTTGAAAAAGGGCGATGTTTATACGATTGATGAAGCTTGGGAGGAAATTGACAAAATATAATGCCTACGGAGAAACCAAAGAAATACAAAACTATTATTTCAAAAGATGCGCTTTTGGATATTAAATCAACAAAAAAGTATATTCTCAAAACATTCAAATATCGTGAATATGCTGAAAATTTTTCTAAGAAGATAAAGAAAGCAATAAAGGATTTGGATTCATTTCCAAAAGGCTATGAAGCAACGGGATATGTTATTGAGGGGTTAAGCATTTATTTTAAACCTTATAGTACATATTTAATCTTCTTTGTTGTGGAAGACTCTACAATTACGGTGATTAGAGTTTTAAAAGACAGAATGTATTGGCAATCCATTATAAAGAAAATGCAGAAAATCAACAGATAATTTTTGGCTGAAATAAAAATAATCAGGAACAAGGTTTAACTATTCTAAATTAAAATAGTAATTTAAACTATAAATCAAATAGCTAAAAAAGGAGGCTTAGAAGCATTAAAGCCTCTTTTTTATTTTAGAATTTTTAAAAAACTCTTTACATATTTGCAAAAACGGTGTAATGTAGTATTAAATACTACATATAATAATCTTGAGATTTATTATGTGGTTACAAATATTATATTTTGCAAAAAACTGGAAAAGATACATTTAAGACATCTTTGACGATATGAAATGGAGGTTTATTATGACTAAGGTAGAAAGCTTTAACGGACAGAGCGTATTAGAGGAAGTTGCCAATTCCATATCCCATGGAACAGGAGCATTGATGGCGGCAGCAGGTACATGGATCCTGATCGTTTATGCGTCCATACATTCGGATACCATAGGTCTGGTCAGCGCGGCATTGTATGGCGCAAGCCTGATCCTGTTGTACAGCGTGTCCTCTCTTTATCATGCCATGACCGGATATAAGGCAAAAAGGGTATTTCAGATCCTTGACCACTGTTCCATCTTTGTTTTGATCTGGGGAACATATATTCCGGTAGCTTTATCTCTTGTGGGCGGTGCGAAGGGATGGATCATCTTTGGCGTGCAGGCTGCCTGCGCGGTGATCGGGATCGTATTAAATGCCATTGACCTCAAGCGTTTTCATCGATTTTCCCTTGTGCTTTATGTAGTCATGGGGTGGGCAATCGTCGTATCCGCCAATACGGTGCTTATGGCGGTTGACAGAACGGGATTCTGGCTTCTTCTTGGCGGCGGTATTGCATATACCGCGGGAATTTATTTCTATGTAAAGAATAACCAGAAATATATGCATTTTATCTGGCATCTTTTTGTCATTGCGGGAAGTCTGCTTCATTATTTCTTTGTTCTTATGTACTGCCTGTAAATAATATAGAGATCAGGATCATCGCTATTA
>DLOQ01000164.1:11250-13597 GCA_002479655.1 Lachnospiraceae bacterium UBA7480 | reverse complement strand
TGCTGATAAGGACAGTTGTAACTGCTGATAAGGACCAGTTGTAACTGCTGATAAGGACAGTTGTAACCGCTGAAAAAACCGATTGTAACCGCTGATAAGGTGGGTTGCAACCGTTGTTTGACAAATTGCAAGGCGGCATTTTCTTGTATGCAACCACGGATCGTGATAATGTTTGATCAAGCTATAGCGAAATGCCATTGAATATTATAGAATAGGAGAAGGAGGAGAATCCATATGATCTTGGCAGATAAAATATTATATGAAAGAAAGAAAAACGGATATTCGCAGGAGGAGCTGGCGGATAAACTGGGTGTAACAAGGCAGGCGATCTCTAAATGGGAGGGCGCGCAGACAACTCCGGATCTGCAGCGGATCCTGCAAATGAGTGAATTGTTCGGCGTATCGGTGGATTACTTATTAAAAGATGAAATGGAAGCAGATGAATTAGGCGGCAATCCAAAAGAGGATACTTCGTCCCTCCGCAGGATCAGTATGGAGGAGGCGAGCGAATATCTCCGCATCACAAAAGAAAATGCGCCCAAAGTTGCATTAGGCGTAATCATGTGTATCTTATCCCCTATTTGCCTGTTCCTGCTTGGAACCTGTGCGGAAGGAAATCTGATTCCTCTGTCAGAAGATGCCGCCGGTGGGATAGGGATGATGATACTTCTCGCGATCGTCGCGGCTGCCTGCGGAATCTTCTTATCCTGCAGCGCGAAGATAAAACCGTACGCGTTTCTTGAAAAGGAAGTCTTTGAGTCGGAATATGGGGTGACCGGTATGGTAGAGGAGAAGAAAAAGGGCTATCAGAGCGTTTATAATCTATATAACATTACCGGTACGGTGATATGCTTTATCGGTGCGATCGTGCTGTTTGTCTCTGCATTTTTTGAGGAAAACTTTAGGGAAAATGATCTGCCTGCCGTGATCTGTGTATGCTTAATGCTGGTGATCGTTTCCATAGGAGTAAGATTTTTTGTAATTGCCGGTATGATACAGGGATCCTTTGAAAGATTACTGCAGGAGGAACGATATTGCATTGCCGCAAAGGAAAAAGCAAAGTCGTCAATCAAACCGGCTGTAAGCGCGGTATATTGGCTTTTGGTTACAGCGATTTTCCTTGCTTTTACGCTGGGCGCCAAGGCAGAAATGCTTCCTGAGGAGATGATAAATGCCAATATCATCTGGCCGGTTGCGGGCGTACTCTTTCCGGTTGTGCTGATCATTGTTAATTTAATAGAAAATAAAGCAAAATAGATTCCGGCGGCGGGTTAAGGTAGCCAAAAGAAGTTGTTTATGGTATACTTGCGTATGTCACCAATAGTTCACAAAAAGCAGATTATTATGTATAATAAAATGATATAGTTCATGTGACGGGACATAAGGAGATATCTGTGATGGAAGCTGCAACGGCTGATAACGGGATGATGGCGCGGGATGGATCGATCAGTGATGCCGTCGATTCCGCAGAGTTTTGTGAACGTGTAGAAACGGAGCTTAGAAAGCGTTATCATAAAAAGCTGTTTTCGCCGTTTGCGAAGGCAATCAATACATACCGGCTCCTGCAGGAGCATGATAAGGTAGCGGTATGCATTTCCGGAGGCAAGGATTCCATGCTGATGGCGAAGCTGTTTCAGGAGCTGCAGCGGCATCGGAAGTTTCCGTTTGAACTGGAGTTTTTGGTCATGGATCCGGGGTATCGGGAGGAAAACCGCAGGATGATCGAGCATAATGCGAAGCTTCTTGGGATCCCGATCACAATATTTGAATCCGAGATCTTTGATGCGGTATATGAGATCGAAAAATCGCCATGTTATCTCTGTGCAAGAATGAGGCGGGGGCATCTGTATCATAAGGCAAAGGAACTGGGGTGCAATAAAATTGCGTTGGGACATCATTATGATGATGTGATCGAGACGATTCTGATGGGGATGCTTTATGGCGGGCAGATACAAAGTATGATGCCCAAGCTGCATAGTACGAATTTTGAGGGTATGGAGCTGATTCGCCCCATGTATCTGGTTCGCGAAGCGGATATCAAGCGGTGGCGGGATGAGAACGGGCTGCGGTTTTTACAGTGCGCATGCCGGTTTACGGAACGCTGCGCGGCACTCAGCGTCGACGAGCCTATGGAATCCAAACGGCAGGAGGTAAAGGAGCTGATCGCCCGGATGAAAAAAGATAATCCTTTTGTGGAATCCAATATCTTTAAGAGCGTGGAAAATGTATCACTGGACACGGTGATCGCATATAAGAAAAAAGGAAAGAAGATATCGTTTCTGGATGAGTATGACAGTTGAACTCTGTATAATGATAAGATTAGGCAATTGCGAAACTCTGTTCAAAT
>DLOQ01000164.1:5755-11171 GCA_002479655.1 Lachnospiraceae bacterium UBA7480 | reverse complement strand
GTCTGCTTATGAATATGTCAATGCTGCACAATAAAATTTACGTTATTGCGAGTTTCGCAATTGACTATTATGATAAGAAATAAAAAAGGAAGCAGAATTTAGAAAATCATCTGTAAGGGAAGGAAAATATATGGAACAGGATATAAAAAAGACGATCACGGCTGCGGCTGCCGAGCTTAGCGGTAATTATCAGTCGCAGGAGATCTTTGAGATCAGTATCGGGGTAAAACTGCCGAAACGCCTGGAGATCATTGAGATCGTAGATGAGGTTCGCAGACTGATGTTTCCCGGATATTTTGGGGATGAGAATACGGCTTATGTTTCACTGGAGAGCTTTGCGGGCAACACGCTTGCGGGAGTTTATGAAAAGCTGTTTAAGCAGATCAGGACAGCCCTTTTGTATAAGGCGGGCAGGAGGAACGAAGCTCAGGATCGTCAGGAAACGGAAAATCAGGCGGAGGATCTTACGCTACAGTTTATCGGACGTCTTCCAAGGATACAGAATCTTTTGTTTAAGGATGTGGAAGCGGAGTTGGAGGGGGATCCCGCGGCGAATAGTAGGGAGGAGATCATATTTTCCTATCCGGGCATTTTCGCAATCTTTGTTTACCGGATCGCGCATGAACTGTATCAGCTGAATGTTCCGTATATTCCAAGGATCATGACGGAGTATGCTCATGGCAAGACGGGAATCGATATCAATCCCGGCGCGGAGATCGGAGAGTATTTCTTTATTGACCATGGTACGGGTATCGTGATTGGAGAGACGACGAGGATCGGCAATCATGTGAAGATTTATCTGGGTGTGACGCTTGGCGCATTATCCACGCAGAAAGGGCAGGAGCTTTCCGGAGTGAAGCGTCATCCGACGATCGAGGACAATGTGGTCATCTATGCCAATACGACGGTTCTTGGCGGAAAGACCGTGATCGGCAGGAATTCCGTGGTAGCGGGCAATTCCTTTGTGACGGAGTCGATCCCGCCCGATACGAAGGTATCGGCGTATCTGCCGGAGTTACAGTATAAAAGCAGGAAAAAAGACGAAACATAGATGATGGGGAGGTTTTAAGATGAGCTCTGAAAATAAATATGCCGTTTTGATTGACGGCGACAATGTTGCTCCCAAATATCTGAAAGCGATTCTGGATGAGGTATCGGATCATGGGGTGGCGACTTATAAACGTATCTACAGCGATTGGACAGACCGTCTCCGTTCCGGCTGGAAGCAGCCGATTCTGGAACATTCCGTGCTGCCGGTGCAGCAGTACAGTTATACGACAGGAAAGAACGCCACCGATTCCGCAATGATCATAGATGCGATGGATATCTTATATACGGGAAATGTTGATGGATTTTATCTGGTGACGAGCGACAGCGATTTTACAAGGCTGGCTGCAAGACTGCGTGAAGCGGGCAAGGAAGTTGTCGGCATCGGTGAAGCCAAGACGCCAAAGGCGTTCCGCAGCGCGTGCAATAGTTTTAAGCTGTTGGAAGTCATTTATAATGATGAGGAAATAGAAGAAATTACGACAAAAAAAGGCAGTACGCGGAAAACTGCCAAAAAAGAAAATAAACTGGAAGTGACAGACCTTTCAGAGATTGAAAATGCGATTTTCAAGATCATTGATGAAAATTCCAATAAAGGCAAAGATACCTATATCGGTGAGGTCGGAAGCAAGCTGACCAATAAATACCCTGATTTTGACGTGCGTAATTATGGCTGTACAAAATTGAGTACACTTCTGGAAGATAAGATGAGTAATTTCATGCTGCAAAAGAAGAACAGCAGCACCGTGATCATGTTTAAAAGTACGGATATCGAGAAGGAAGATGTGGAGCAGGAGATCATCCATATTCTTAAGAAGCATGGCGGCGAATGTAATAACATGGCAATCATCAATGAAGGTCTGAAAGCATGGAATTCCAATTTTTCCGCTAAAAAGCTGGGATATAGCAAGTTCTCGGATTATCTGCAGTCCTTTACGGAGATTCTGGAAGTAAAGAATAACGAAGTAAGATTATTGAAAAAAGATTAAAGGGAAGATTTTCTTGAAAAAATTCCCAATCATATTTTCCTTTTGCTTGAAATATAATTATATATGGTATATACCTTCATGAGGGCATTGTACCAACTGCAGATATGGCAAACGCCATCCTTGACATTTGGACAAGCTATGCTATAATAATCTCACAAGGTATTGCCAGTTTGTCCTCCGGTGTCCTTCGGGCCCGGGGGCTTTTTATATCTATAGGAGGGCACTATGGCTGAAAAAACATATAAATCCTACCGGCAACAGTTAAACATTCTTCGTTCAAGAGGTATGGACATAGGCAGGGGTTCCAAGGGTTCACGAGTAATGCGCATACTTGAAAGCGAAAACTACTACAACATCATCAACGGCTATAAAGAACTGTTTTTAGATTCTAAGGCAACAGCCGCATCCGATGAGGTCTATAAAGCCGGCACGTCCTTTGATGAGGTTTATGCATTGTACAGCTTTGACAGGGAGGTTCGGAATACCTATCTCAAATACCTGCTGAAAGTTGAAAATACATTTAAAACTGTTATCGCTCATGAATTTTCAGCACAATACGGACATGATAACTATCTCAAAATTGAAAATTTCGATATATCCTCGGAAAGGCATATTTCCTCGGTAATCAAACTCATTGGAGATATCCAACAGGAAATCGCCCGCCAGATGAGCAAACACCATCAGGTTGTCACCCACTACATGACGGAGCACGGATATATTCCCCTCTGGGTACTTGTAAATGTACTCACTTTTGGAAAAATAGAAAACTTTTACAAAAACATGAAGCCCTCTGATAAAACAACGGTTTCCAGGCACTTTAATCTTCAGCCGGACGAGCTTTCAAAATTTATGCATATGCTGGCATTGGCAAGAAATAAATGCGCCCATGATGAACGCATTTATAACATCCGCTTCAAAGAACGCATCCACACAAAAAGCATAAAAAATTTTTCTGTACTCGGCATAGTCCGCGCAAAGGACGGCTCATATACATACGGGACAAATGATGCCTATGCCATTGCGATCATGTTTGCCCTCCTTTTAAGCAAGTCAGACGTAAATGAATTTATATCTGCTATGAAGTCATCCTTTAAAAAGCTGCAAAAACAACTGCACACCATTTCTGCGGATGATGTGATGGCTATCATGGGATACGGTTCTGACTGGGTAAATCTGCAAAAACTCGTTTAATATTTGGAGACTTCGTTTCGTGGCCTCCTATTATTTTTCAATATCCTACACAGATGCCGCAGATGGCAAAATTATCCCCTGTGTTGTCTTCGGAAGGTTTTAATTCAATCAGGTGCGCTTCGGAGGCATCATTTTTATAACATTCCACATAGTCGCAGCAGCTGCCCCAGCCGCCGCTGTAATCTGCGTCGATCGTTGTGACGCATACCCCGTCCACATAGACATCATATTGACCGCTTTTACCGTCGGTTGTCTGGTAAAAGACAATGCCGGCTTCGCGGCTTGTAATCTCAAAGGAAATCGTTCCAGCGGTTGTAGTTGCCCATCCGTCCGTATGAGACAGCGCCGAGGGGATATCAGTCTGTGTAAAACCGTCCATGGAGACAGGGGTAATATCCGAAGCATAAAGCAGGTCGGCATCTTCATATCTGGATTTGGTCAGAGTATCATCTGTCACCACATATTCCGTATAAACAGCCGTATTGATTTCAGATAATACATTACAATAAAACTGCGTTAAAAGATGCGCAATCAGGGCATGCCCGCCATTCGCCGGGTGTATGCCGTCCGGATTGCCGACGTCTTTCCATGAAAGAGTTCCGTTTTTTCTGCCTTCAGAGAGGACGGCGGCATAATTGATTGTGCTGACGCTTAGTTTAAATGCTGCCTGCGCATGCTCCGCCGCATAATTATAATCTTGTTCCGTGCCTAACAGTAAGGCAATCACGGCAGGCTCATTATCAGATAAAAGGATCGTGCGTAAAAGACTTTCGTATGTTTCTTTGTTCCATGAACGGTAATCATTGACGGAAAATTCCGTAATGACCAGATCCGGTTCGTAGGCAAGAACATCATCCCGTAGTCTGTGTACGCCGAGATAGGAGTCTGTTGCGCCGATTCCCGCATTGATATAATTGATTGTGGCATCAGGAAAGGTATCTTCCCACCATTTTGTGGAAAGATAAGCATAACAGGAAGTATCTTTGGGAGACGCGCTGGAGCCGTCTGTGATCGAGCCGCCGATATAGGCGATCGTAATTTCTTCTCCGTGGGCGGCGCGTTCCATAACGTTCATAAGGCGGTACAGATTACCGGGATTCTGGATGCCTGTATTGATCATTTCTTCCGTTACGGTCAGGCTGCCGGTATCTGTAGGAGCTGCCATAGCAGCGATCAGATCAGGAGATACCCTGTTATCTGTGGAGGTTTCCGTCATATTGCCGGAAAGACTGTCCACACCGGCACTGCCATTTTGCCCTGCATGGCATCCTGTAAGGATGAAAATCAGGGATATGCCGACCAGGGCAGATATTTTCATGCGACGGACAATATTATTTGATTGGGGATTACATTTCATGGGAAACTCCTTTTCTACCGGCGTTTGATAAGATCGTTCCGATTGGTTGACAGGGTTAAAAAATGGCGGACAAATCTGCCCGCCATTCTGGGATTNNCGGTTGGTTGATTATTTTACAGTAATGGAAGTAATATGGGGATTGGCGCCCTCATACCAGTAAAGGAAGCCCTCCATGCTGACAACATCACCGATATTAAGATTCTTAACAGCGGCATACACGTCAGTCGTCTTGCCACACAGATAAGATTCCACTACAAAGGAATAGGTCTCGCCGCCCACGGAAACATTGAAATAAAGGTCGTCGCCGTCTGTGCCGGAACCATCCCAGTTGTACATAAATGCTTCTCCATTGCCTGCGTCTTCTACAGTCATATCCGTAAAGGATACCTTTTCATTCTGGTGGTTGATCAGTTCGTCCGTGCCAAGAAGGGCAGTCACATCTAAAGGCTCAGCAACAAAGTTACCGTCAAGGATCTCAAAGGTGGCATCTGTGATTTCAGTCTCACCGGACCATTCGCTCTTATAACCTGTTACGCGGATTTTAGTGCCGGTGGTCAGCTTTGCGTAATCATCCTCGGAGCATGCCATTCCATAGATAAAATAAGCGCCGTCTTTGTCCTGTGTATAGATGGTTGCTTTGTCTTCCCACCAGGCCTGTTTTGCCTGTACATAGGTTTCTACGACAACCTGCGTGTCCAGATCGGCAGCGATGTATTCCGCATACGTCATAACGCCTTCGGATTTTTCGTCATTTGCTGCTGCTCCCGTTTCGTCGGCTGCGGGATTCTCCGTTTTGCCGCATCCGCTCAGTGCAACCGCCAGTGAAAGAACG
>DLOQ01000164.1:2821-5689 GCA_002479655.1 Lachnospiraceae bacterium UBA7480 | reverse complement strand
AATCTTTGATTTTTCAATCTTTCTCCCTTTCTGTTTTTTTGCTTTTTGTGCATTGCATATATGAGTTTTTTTCATATATGTAATAGAAAATCTCTGATTTTCTATTTATAATCTTTGATTTTCTATTTTTCACCGCTATTTTACAAAGTTATATAAAATTAATCAATGTACTTTTCAACAAAAAATCAGCTTCTTTTCCCCTTCCTGTGTTCAAAGATGACATATATCAGGATAAAAGCCCATACAATGACAAGAGCGGACAGCATTATGACGGCAGTATCCGGAAGCGGACCGAGATCCGTTTTGGCATTGGCTGAGGCTCCTTTCTGGTCCAGGCGGTATAGGGAGGTGATATCGCTGTATAGGTTTTCAATGTATTGTTCGTCGATCGTTTCGCCGCGGCGGACAGACTTTACGGTATTTTCGATCAGCTGTCCCGCCGCATNNCGTTAAATACCGGCGTTACAAAAGTGCAGTCGGTATATTTCATTAAAAGCTGTGCTGCGGCGATCTTGACTTCATAATAGGCGGAGTTGTCTTCTCCACTTCGGGAAAGATACTCCTGATATTCCGCGCTGTTTTGCGCCCGTGTGGTGACGGGGATATAGCCTTCCGTTTCTGAATAGGCGATCTGTACGTCATTGGTTAGGAGATACTGCGCAAAGAGCCAGGAAGCCAGAACCTCCTGCGGATCGCTTTTGTTAAAGATGCAGATGGAAGGTCCCTGTGAGATCATCTGCATATTTGCCGGATCAAATTGCGGGATCGGCATGACGACGGTCTCAAAATCCACTTTCTGATCTTCACTGATATCGGAAAGCGGGGCATCGGAACCCATCCAGGTTGCGCCCGCAGTAGAATCGATCGCAAAGATACACTGCCCTGCATTTAGAAAATTGGCAGGATAGCTGGAGATCTTAAATGTTGAAAACGCGCGGCTTTTCCCGTGATCTGCTATTGTATATAACAGCTCCGTCGTCGTATCATTAAACAGCTCGATCGTTCCGTTATCAGTAGAATACCCGGCGCCGCGCTGTTTTAACATCTGGATCATCATATTGTCCGTTGATTTATAGATAAAAGGGATCAGGACGTTCTGCCCATTGACGGCAAAGCTTCCGTCCGCGTTCTTTGCCATGGCGGCTTCCGACACTTCCCAGATAAAATCCCATGTCATGATATCGGGCAGGGTATAGCCGAGCGCTTCCACATAGGTTTTATTGATATAGCACACTTCCGTGGAACGCATATAGGGGATCGCGTAATATGCATCCTGAAAACGACATTCTTCCAAGAACTTTGGGACGATCTCCTCTTGCGAAACCGAATCAAATAAAATTTCGCTGCCGCCCAATCCGTATCGTTCATCGGCAAATAAGTTGTCCAGAGGCACAACGGTATTGCTGCCGGTCAGATAGGTTGCGATGTGATCGGGATAGGTAATGCAGACATTGGGCGTTGTGTTGGTGGCAATATTGGTAATGACATCATTATAAATCGTGCCGTAATTCGTATAAAGACGCAGATTGACGGTAATATTGGGATAAAATTCCTGAAAATCCGCGATTGCCTGTTTGTAGATATCCGTCTGTGCCTTGTTGGTGTCATTTTTTGCCCAAAAAGTAATCGTGATCGGCTGCGTGGTATCAAATGATTCCGGAATCTCAAAGGCAGTTTCTTCCCGTGAACCATGACAGGCGGTCAGACAGAGAATGAAGATGACCAAAAGCGGCAGGAAATTGCAAACCCTTTTTTTTATTATCATATTAATCCTCCATGTCCACAGCTTTGCTGCGGCTCAAATAAGAATAAAAAACTTAAAATTATGCCTTTAACCTGCAAATTCGTGCTGCTGCAGGCACAATATTTGCAAAATTCATGCTCACTGCTTTCCCATATTCATCCCTTCGTCCCACCTCTGGATACGCCGGCCATGATCTTATCGCGGAAGATCAGAAACAGCGCTACCAGCGGAATGGAAATGACGACGACGGCAGCCATCATGGCAGGGATATTCTCGCGTCCAAAACCGTTTTCTCTGATCTCCTGGATACCGTTGGAAACCAGATAATAATTCTCATCATCGGTGATCAGCCGCGGCCATACATAAGAATTCCAGCATTCAATGATCTTCAGGATGCCGATCGTGATCAGCGTGGGACGGCAGATGGGGATCAGCACCTTTATGAGATATTTCAGATCGGAGGTCCCGTCAACTTTGGCAGCATAGTAAAGCGCATCCGGCACCTGCGCAAAATTTTCTTTTAAAAGATAAATATAAAATATCGAAGTAACCGATGGCAGGATCAACCCCAAGAAAGTATTGCGCATATCGAGATTGGTAATGGTCGTAAAATTTGTTATGATCACAAGCTCATTCGGTATCATCATCAGGGAAAGGAACAGCGTAAATAAGGTATTCTTTCCTTTGAACTGCAGTCTGGCAAACGCAAATGCGGCAAGCGTGATCACGACCATCATGATCGCCGTCGTCGCAAGCGTAAAGATCAGCGTGTTGGTCAGATAGCGGACAAGCGGCACTTCCGTAAAGACGCTGATATAATTCTGGAAAGTAGGCGAGGTCGTAAAAAATTTCGGTATATATTCGGAATTGTATTCCCCGTAGCTTTTGATGGAGGTCAGGATCATCCAATAAAATGGAAAGAGGACGATGATCCCCCAGACTGCAAGGAAAAAATAAATCACCGTATGGACCGCTTTGCTTCGTGCTGCGGCGGAACGGGCGGTATGATGATAATTGGCGGGTTGGTTTGCGCTCATATATGCTTTCCTTTCGAAGTGTGGTTATACATAATAGGTGTGCTTCCGGCTGACCAGCAGGTTGATGCAGGTGATGGTCAGCACGAT
>DLOQ01000164.1:220-2815 GCA_002479655.1 Lachnospiraceae bacterium UBA7480 | reverse complement strand
ACTCCGCTGTCGCCATAAAGCATATCGTATATATAGCCTACGATGGTATTCATTTCGGCGGCATTCAGATTGGTGCCAAACAGGGCGACCGCGTTGCTGTATTCTTTGAAGGCTCCGATAAATCCCGTGATGACCAGATAAAAGATCGTAGGGGAGATCATGGGGAGCGTGATCTTTGTAAAGGTGCGCAGTCGTGAAGTGCCGTCAACTCTGGCGGCATTGTAGTAGTGCTGATTCACGGAAGAAAGCGCGCTGGTCAGCAGCAGGATCTTAAACGGCATAACTACCCAGATGATATAAAAGCACATAACAAACATTTTTGCCCAGTAAGGACCGTCAATAAAATCTACGGAAGGACCGCCGAACCAGTTGATTAGCAGATTGATAAGACCATCCGAGTACGCGGTCTTCTTAAACAGGATCATAAATACCAGACCGACTGCCAGGGTATTGGTCACATAAGGCAAAAAATAGATCGTCTGGAATAAATTCCTAAGGGGCTTGATGGAGCTGATCCCTACCGCGATCAGCAGGGCGATGCCGGTAGATAGGGGCACCGTAATGATCACCATCAGGAAAGTGTTCCTGACTGCCTGCAGAAAGTATGCGTCATGCAGCACATAGGAAAAATTGTACCATCCCACATCAAAAAAAGTCTGGGATGCAAAATTGTAACCTTCTTCAAAAGAATAGATCAGGACATCGATCAATG
Organism: Lachnospiraceae bacterium UBA7480; assembly: GCA_002479655.1. Taxonomy (GTDB): domain Bacteria; phylum Bacillota; class Clostridia; order Lachnospirales; family Lachnospiraceae; genus NK4A136. Next base: position 2,103 of record DLOQ01000164.1, on the reverse strand, counting down.
GATATACCATGAAAATCCCTAAAAAGAGGATCGCCGGCAGCAGGTAAAGCCAGCTTTTAGGATTGTTTTTGCTCATGTTGTCTCCTCCGGAGGCGTTCCGTATTTAATATAATTAACCAGATCTTTGATCTTGCCGACATTCATGTACAGCGTGTCTTCACTGAGATGCTTTTCCGCAAGTGATTCCAAGATACACGGCTTTGCCGCAGCGTCAATCACGATCGTATCTATAAAATAGTTCATATCAAGTTTTTCATTGAGCATGATATTCTCAAAGGAACATTCGTCGCGTCCCCAGAGTAGAAATAATCCCTTTTGCATATAAAGGCGGTCAAACTGCTGGGTTGCGTCAACGAAAATCGGCATATCCACGCCGCGGTTCATATCGGTGGATTCTTTATCAATATACTTCTGCAGCCATTCATAGAGATATTGATTATTGCGGATGACCTGACTGGAAAGCTTTCCGCGGTCTTTCAGCATCTTTTCATATTTACTCTTGTTAAAGATAAAAACCTTGCCGTCGCAATCCTGATATCTTCCCTTGGCATCGTGGCAGGCAAAGAACAGCGCCACATCAAAGGAGTAGGAAAAATCCAGCATACGCGTAGGCAGCGCGAAATGCTGCGCGATCTCGATACAGGTCAGCTCATCAAAATTAAACAGATGCTTCATCTCATCTACAAAACGGAACATCTGACTGTCCGCAATAGCAATATGGTCGCCGCGCAGACCGGAGGGGATCAGGACAAAGTCGCTGTTTGGCTGCCCGCGGAAAACAATAACATCGCCCCGCCCGTTTAATTGTTGGATGTATTCATCATAAGTCGTTGCTTTGTTCATGTGATCATGCCATTCCTTAAGTAAAATAAATCCGCTCGCCGGATTCTTTGTTGAATAACAACACCTTATGCGGCTTTAGCGAAAAAGAGACGGTCGCGCTGTCGGGATCGATCTTATTGTCCGCATCAATAATAGACCGGATGCTGGGATTTTCGCAAGCCGGATGTGTGGAAACGACGCTGATGTCGCGTCCCATCACTTCGACTCTGACCAGATTGCAGCTAAGAGCGCCGTGCTCGTCCGGGATAAATCCTTCCGGACGGATGCCCACGGTAACTTCCTGATCGGCAACGCCCGGCGTATCTAAGATAGCGGTAAGATCTGAATGGTAGGAAGCATCGTCCGGTGTATCGCTCCCCGGAGAAAGGGGGCTTCCCGAAAGACAGAGTTTTCCGTTTTCTATTTTTCCCTGAAATATATTGATCGGCGGTGTGCCGAGAAATTTTGCAACAAACAGATTGACAGGATCGTCATAGATATCCTGCGGCTTGCCAATCTGCTGGAGTTCACCGTCTTTCATGACGACGATCACGTCGGAGATGCTCATAGCTTCTTCCTGATCATGCGTGACAAAAATCGTCGTGATGCCGGTCTCTTTCTGGATCCGGCGGATCTCTTCCCGCGTCTGCAGGCGCAGTCTGGCATCAAGATTGGACAGCGGCTCGTCCAAAAGAAGAACCTTTGGCATCTTCACCATGGCGCGGGCAATTGCGACACGCTGCTGCTGACCGCCGGAAAGCTCACTTGGTCTGCGTTCCAGCAATTCTTCGATCTGTACCAGCTTTGCGGCTTCGAAAACCCGCTTGTCCATTTCTTCTTTGGAAAGCTTGTCCGCTCCTTTTAAGTTCTGCAGCGGAAAGAGGATATTCTGCCTGACGGTCAGATGAGGATAGAGTGCATAATTTTGAAAGACGACACCGACGCCCCTATGTTCCGGGGGAAGCTCTGTTACGTCATCTTCACCGAAAAATATTTTCCCTTCCGTGGGTTCTTCCAGCCCGCAGATCATAAACAGCGTGGTGCTTTTGCCGCAACCGGAG
>DLOQ01000164.1:0-143 GCA_002479655.1 Lachnospiraceae bacterium UBA7480 | reverse complement strand
TAATACGACCTTCATAGCGCGAATCCTTATCCTTTATTAGTATATGATTATTGGTTCTTTGTGCCGGATTTATGCCGCTTCTTAGCGTAGATCCGGCGCGGAAAACCTTTTCATAAAACCTGCCTTCCCTATTATAACGCGCA
>DLOQ01000136.1 GCA_002479655.1 Lachnospiraceae bacterium UBA7480 | reverse complement strand
CATCAGCCCCGCCACAGAAGGCACAAATGCCACGCTTGGGATCACCTTATCCTGCAATGACGGTATGACAGGCTCCTCCGTGGAATACACCACCTTCAGGCTTTCCACGCCGCGTTTTCTAAGCTCATGACGCATCACCTTCGCCAGCGGACAGTTCTTTGTCTCATAGATATCCGCCACCTGAAGCTTGACCGGATCCAGCTTATTGCCCGTACCCATACTGCTGATGACCGGCACATGGCAGGCTTTCGCCGTGACGATGATTTCCAGCTTTGCCGTCACGGTATCTACCGCATCCACTACATACGAATAAGAGGAAAAATCAAATTCTCCCCCATTCTCCGGCAGGAAAAAGCACTGCCTTTCTTCCACCTCCGCCGTTGGATTGATTTCCAGAATCCGCTGTTTCATAACAGATGTCTTACTCTGTCCTACCGTCTGTTCCGTTGCGATGATCTGCCTGTTGATGTTGCTTTTACTGACCTTATCATGGTCAATCAAAACAAAAGAGCCGATCCCGCTTCTCGCCAGCCCTTCCACAACATATCCTCCCACGCCTCCGATGCCGAATACCGCCACCTTTGCCGCAGCCAGCCGCTCCATCGCCTCATCGCCCAGCAGCATCCTTGTCCTTGTAAATCTATCATCCATAAGTATATCGTTCCATCTATCCTTTCCCACAGTAAAGTATCATCTCTGCTCCCTGATGATGGCGCCATTCTCGATCCTGAATACCATATCGCATTTTTCGATCGTCTGCAATCTGTGCGCTATGATCAGCAGCGTCTTCTTCCCATGCAGCCGATTAATGGAATCCATGATCGCTGCCTCCGTATCATTATCAAGAGCGGAAGTGGCTTCATCCAGAATCAGCACCTCGGGATCATTATAAAGCGCCCTCGCGATACCGATCCTCTGCCTCTGCCCACCGGAAAGCCTTACGCCGCGCTCACCGATGCCCGTATGAACTCCCTCCGGCAGAGACTCCACAAACTCATCCAACTGGGCTTCTTTCAGCGAATACCACAGCTTTTCCTCATCAATTTCATCCTCCGGTATGCCAAATGCAACATTCTTCCGGATATCTGCGTCCAGAAGGAAGATCATCTGCGGAATATAACCGACATTGGCAAGCCATTCCCTGTAATGCTCTTCAATATCGATGCCGTCAGCCTTAACACTTCCCCCCTGCAGCTTTAGCAGACCTAACAGAATATCAATGATCGTGGTCTTGCCTGCACCGCTGGTTCCCACGATTCCAATGGACTTGCCAATCGGAAAGACGACATTTGCTTTGTCAAAAATCAGCTTATCAGAATTCGGATAATGATACGTGATATTTTCCAATCTGATCTCTCTGGTCACCGGAAGCTTTTCTTTCGCAACCACCGCATAAGAAAGGTCGGTATGCTCCTCATCTGTTTCTTCGATCAGGTTATCGCTGACATTGAAGAAAAACGGCTCGTTAAACGCCATGCTTGTCAGCTGGTTATTGATCCTGCTGGCTGCCGGCAGAAGCCTCATGGCAGCGATCCCGAATGCGGCAAGCAGTGATACCATGCCGGATACATCCACGTCGCACAGGATCAATACCGCAATATAAGTCAACAGCGCACCAAAACAAACGGTTTCTATCAAAAGCTTCGGCGTATTATTAAACATATTCTGCCGTTCCATCGCTTTGACATAGCCCTCGCCCACCGTGCAGTATTCCTCAATAAAATGCTGTTCACGACCTGCCACCTTGATCTCTTTGATCCCCTGTATCGTCTCCGCGATCCTCGCAAACATCGCCGCGCCATAGTCCTGATTCTCCTTGCCGGTCCGGTTCATGATGGGTTTGATGATATTCTTGATCACCACAAGCGTCACCAACAGCACAACCGCCAAAACAATCGTCATCACCGGATCCTTGACAAAAAGCGTGACTGCCAGAAATACCGCCACAATGGACTCCGCTGCAATCTGCAGCACAGACATGATCAGCGCATACATATTGCTGACATCAGCGGTAATGCTTCTCTGGATCACCGCCGTTTCCGCATTGAGGTAATACTCATAATCACGTCTTACAAAATTCTTCATAAGATTGGAAGATGTTTTAAATTGATTGGAAAAAATAAAGTGGTACATATATTTCTGCTGAAAGAACTGGAACAGATTCTTGACAATATATAAAAGCACCAGAAACAGAATCGCCAATGCCGAAAAGACCTTCGTGCTTCCGATTCCAAGCAGGCTGCAGATGCTCTGATAGGTCTTCCCCTGGGCAAGGTCATCCGGCGACAGGATGATCGTCACCACCTGCATCACCATCAGGGCAGCTCCCGACTCCAGCACCGCGGAGATCACCATCATGACAAACAGCTTAAACATTGACAGTTTCTGCTTCTTATCCATTAATATATTGATTTTTTTTATGATCTTAAGCATGTTAGTTCTCTCTTCTTTCTATTTCTGCACATAGGCACCCCCGCCCGGATGCAGCTCGTCCCATTTTTGGTTCATCAGGATATGATTTTCCTCCGGCTCATATTTATCCCAGATATGCGGTCCCAGATTGATCTTCTCCTCAACAAACCGGATGCCCGACATCACCGATGTGATAATGGAAACCGCCTTTTTAAAATGGATTCCTTCGATAAAATTCAATACTTCAATGGGGAACTTTCCGTGTATTACGATACATCCCGGGAACAGTTTCTCATAATCCACGTCATCCCTCGGATGCGGCTTGATCACCACCTGATATCCCTTACAGTATTCTCCGATGATCTCCTTCGCCACCTGCTCCCGGATCGATGTAACATTAGGAAACGCTTCTGTCAGAAACAAGATACAATCCTCGCAGCCCGCAAGTCTACGGACGATCTCATCCGCATCCGGCAGGAAGATCCCAAGCATTGTCCTCTTTTGCTCCGAAGTAAGGGATTCCTCCATGTTTTTCCGGGGAATTACCTTATATTTATCAAATCGATAATTGATAAAGGAATCATCGTTGATCTCCATATCTATACAATATTTACTATACCCATTCTGTATAAATATCAGATTATGCCTCGCCAAAAATGCTTTTAACGCAAAATGTCCTTCATTGTCCTGATGTGCCGCATCAAAGTGTTTTAAACAGTCCAGTCCATCCTCCACCGCATGATAGGGGATATGATGATAATTAAGATAATAACCGATGGCATCCGAATCGCAATATACAAAGATGTCCTGATACTGTTTAAAGTCGATCGTAAAAAAACGATCCTGGGCTTTGCCGTATTTTTTTGTATAGATCAGCCGGTTTATCAGGTGGATCAACACATTATGGTGGTTCTCCTTATACTTCATCAGTCCGGGGATATCCCGGTCCCTGACTTCATGCAGACGATAAACCTGTTCAAAAATATCTGCTCTAGAAAGTCGTTCATCCAAATCCCCAAAATCCATAAAAATATCGCTCAGCGCAATATCCGCTTTGCCGTCTTCCTGATACATCGTCATCTCCTTGAGCAGAGAGACATATACATGGTACAGGGTATGGCAGACATAGATTCTGGGTCTTTTCTTTTCCGGTTTCATTGATTATGTTCCTCTCAGCTCCTTCATTCGGAAAGCGAAAGTATCCTTTTTGTTCCCGCTATCGTTTTAAGCATATCCACAAACAGATGCAAAAATTCTTTTTCTGTAAGACAATATATACAAAAAGACTCTCTGTATCATATTATAATTTATCACGAATCAGTTAATAAATCCAGAAATTTCTAGTGATTCGTGCAGGTATCCTTTCTCATTTCACTGCTTTATGCAAGCACAAAAAGCAAAAACAACGACACCCCTAATATGACAAGAACGCTCCCCGTTACTCTGTTTAATGTTTTTGGTTCTGCCTTATTTGCAAACAAAGCCGCGATCCTCGCCCAGAAAAGGGTAAATACCACACATGCAATACAAACGCGCAAGTCAGGAACGCCGCCTATCGCAAAATGGAAAACCGCTCCCGTAAACGCAATAAATGCCATAATAAACACACTGATGCCTACGGCGGTTTTTATTCGTATCCAAGAACAGATGTCAATATCATAAGCATCAAAATATTAAATTTCTCTTTCCGGGCAGCATGTGTCCTGAAAGTGCAGACATTCATAAAAAAGGCAGCGACACGCTGCCATTCTTTCAAAATCGGGAAAAAGAGTTCCTGTTTTATGCCCCTAAAGTTCATAAATCGTCACATGCCATCCCTAGATGTTTTCCTCCGCCCTGCTCTTTGCAGCCATCAAAAGCTGCACGAAGGTATCCGCTTTGGAGATTGCCTCAGCGCCAATACCTGACTTCAGATTGACCGCTCTGTTGCTTAATAAGGTATACATGGTTATTTTTTTACCATCCAGCTCAAACACAAAACGTACTCCTGTCATTGTCGATGCGATCGTCTCTGCTTTACCGATACGGGATGCATTGAAGATCTGGATTTCAAAAGGATTATACGCTGAAATAAAGCCAATCATTCCATGTTCCACATCGATCAACAGTCTGCCGTTCCTGCCCTGAAAAGAACTTTTAAACTGATAAGGAAGCGTATCCAAACGCTGATAAGCGCCCTTTGTCAGAAACGGCGTCAAGGTTCCCCATGCCAGCATCATCAGCAGAGCAATCCATGCCATAATGGAAAAAATAATGCCCAGCCCCAGAACGGCATCCCATCGGAAGTCCCCGCTTGCAAGCTCTCTGAGCAGGGAAACCAAAAAGGGAAGTCCAAATCCCGCGCCCAATAAAAGCAGAATAAACGAAGACCCAAATTTTTTAAATTTTTCGGTTTCCATTGCTTTCATGCTTTGATACAGCCCCTCTCCGGATTTTATGATCCTATCTGCAAACGGTTTTATTATATCATCCCAGTCTTCAGAATACAATTATTTTATAAAATAAAATCACGTTTCTTACTGCTTAACCCAGACGATATTATTCGCTTCCCAGTCGCTGCTGTAACTGTCAATATAAGCATCAAGATTTTCGCCGCTATAGTAAACGGTCATATCGCTGCAGTCCAGAAATACGCCTTCATCAATGCTCATTACACTGTCCGGTATCGTGATCTCTTTTAAGCTTCCGCACCATGCAAATGCCTCACCGGCAATGCTCGCTACACTATCCGGTATTGTGATCTTCGCTAAACTGCCGCAATTTGAAAATGTCCTGTACCGAATGTTCGTTACGCCATCAGGTATTACAATTTCCGCTAAACTGCTGCAGGATGAAAATGCCCTGCTTTCAATACGCGTTACGCTGTCCGGTATCGTGATCTCTTTTAAGCCTTCACACTGCGCAAATGCCTCGCTTCTGATACGCGTTACACTATCCGGTATTGTGATTTCTTTCAAGCTGCTACAGCACCAAAATGCATCTTCTTCAATGTCCGTTACACCGGCCGGTATCGCAATTTCCGTTAAGCTTATGCATCCTGCAAATGCACCCGTACCAATACTCGTTACACTATCCGGTATCGTGAGTTCCGTCAATCCACTGCAATCCGAAAACGCATAATCACCGATGCTCGTTACGCCTTCCCCTATGATAACGCTTCCTATCTGATTCCGTAAACCATCATACCATGGCGTACCGCTCACGGGATATCCGGTCATTTTCCCCGTTCCGGTGATGACAAGTACTTCATCCTTATAATACCACTCCAGATGTTCCCCGCATACGCCGCTTTCTTCCGGTGATTCCATGACCGTCCGTATCAAATCCTGCAAATGATCCGGAAACTGCTGTACGCCTACTGCCTGATTAACCGACTGTACAGCAGCACTATCTGCTGTCTGATCAACCGACTGCGTATCGGCAGCATCTTCCGCCTGATTGCCCGACACAGCCGCCAATTGTCCCTCTCTCTGATATCTTTCATAGGCATCCAACACATTATTCACGCCCCAAAAAACAAATATGATACCGATAATAACAGCTATTGTTATGGTGATTTTACTCTTTTTCATCCTGCGACCCTTTCTTATTTTCATCCGAGAATAGAAAAAATCATTATTTATTCCTCCATATACAGGGTGATGGCATTATCCGCCTCATTCATATACTGATCCAACGTAATATCGCCGTTCAGATACTCTTCCATGCCCGCAAATATCTTTTCCTCCAAAATCGCATTCCGGTAAGTCGGAACCGAAAGACTATCCACAATGGACATATAATAATCTTGTTCTCCGTCAAGAAACGTCTCATAGCCCGGGGTCTGTTCCTGTGCCGGTTTAACTATATTCGCTAAACTTTGAAAAGAGTTCAACAGGCCTTCCATATTCACCGGCATACCGTAATGATGTTCTTCATTATTATTATAATAATCCATTGATATAATGCTCTGAACATCAGTACTTAACATATATTTTATAAACTGTTCTGCCTCATCCACATTTTCACTTTTGGCATTAATGGAATAGATGAGCAACGGCGTAAATGTTTTGACATCATCGTATGCAAACACATCATATGTTTCATTTGGATATGTCCTTGTGATGTCCAGCATATTGAACACATCAAAGTAATAGAAAAAAGTATACAGCCCTATGCTGCGGCCGGACTCCATCTGTACGTTTTCATTCGTCCTATCATAAAGTCCATAGCAATGATAATGGACATTGGAATATAGGATTACCCCCTCCTCGGCAAACAGACTTTCCCATTCCTGTATCTGCTCCTCCGTGGTATGTTCCATTAAGGCGTCCCACACGTCTTTCATACCGGACACAAAATTTTCCAGCTCCTGTTTGTCATAACTTTCCCCATTTCCGAATATTTTATGGGAATATGCCGGATACAGAGTATGGAACAGCCCTGTAACGTCATAGATATACAAAGCGTTACCATACTCAGGATTCGAACACGAACTATTTTGAATATATTCTGCAAGCCCTTCCAGACTGTTCAAGGAATCTATGCTGTCTACAGGCGCAGATATTACCGAAAATCCAAATTGCGACGGTATCGCATAGATCTCACCGTCTTCCGTACGGTAACAGGACAGGATCGCGGTATTACATTCCGGATTTTCTTCCAAAATCTCATCATACAAGCCGGACAGTTCCACCAGCATGCCACTGTCCCTGTAGGCAGCGTAATTCAGATCATCCATAATAATGATGTCCGGTCCGTCGCCTGCCAGAAGCTGCGTATTCAGCGCATTAACCGCTTCCGTAATGGTCGTATTGCTCCCTTCCTCACGCCCGACTTCAATATTGATCTTAATGCCGGGATATTCATCTTCAAATTGTCTGATAGTATGTTCCAAATATTCCTGCGAATATAAAGTATATAGGGTGATCTCCCTGACAGGCACATTTTCCACCGGCTCCACTGCCTCATCCGTCTCGCTGCAGCACAGGAAATAAAGGGTATCATCATTTTCCGGATAACCCAACAGATAAAACACATCTCCCTCCCGTACAAAACTGAGCGTATTATCAAGCCTGTCAACGCCGTTTTTGCTTGTACTATAAATGCACTCTATCACCGAACTGCCCGGCACATACCGGTACATACCGGAATTTAAAAGAATATATGCCGCCCCGTTTCCATCAGAACGCATCATCTCATGGTTGTTGAGCACGTCGTAAGAAGATAATGTATTCGCCTTCTGCAGATCCTCCGCCAGCATTTCATGAAATCCAAGATCCTCAGTAACCATTTCCCCGGAGGTCTCGTCATAAACTCTGATGGCGTCATTCGTCAGGAACACGATCTCCTGTCCCATGAAACACATATCCATTACACCGGTAACAGGATAGGAACGGATCAGCCTGCCATCCACTCCATACTCCTCAACTTCATATTCGGTACAGACCAGTATGGCATCTCCTGCCTCATTAAAACAAACCTTATGTATCCCATCATCATATTCCGCAATCAGGCGGCTGTCGTTTTTGCCCGCAAACATCACCTGAAAACCGGCAAATGCGTTATCTTCCGTCAACTTCATAACCAGAACGGCATATTCACCCGCTGCGTTCATATCGCTCTTAGAGATCGTCCAATTCTCCCCACCAACGCAATCTACGGTTACAACCTGTTCCTTCCATGTGGCTCCCCCGTCAGCCGTACGACATTCCGTAAGATTTCCCTGACTATCTACATATAGAACGGCAAATCCATCTTCCGTTTTTTTCATGGTCTGGAAAAACGCGCTGCCGCTTTTTAAGCCGGATATCTCATTGATCTCCGTAAACCTGAAAGTGGAAAGCGGCATTTCCATCGTCGTATTTAGCGGATCCTGCGCCTCATTCTTTCCGCACCCTGCCATCCAGACTATAAGGATGGTTAAAAGGCTCAGGAGCATATTTTTTCTGATCATTACTGATTTTTTCCGTTCCATCGTATCTCCTCTCTTTCCATTTTTTATATTTAGGCGTTTGCGAAACG
>DLOQ01000063.1:11537-13594 GCA_002479655.1 Lachnospiraceae bacterium UBA7480 | reverse complement strand
TACAAATTGCTTCGCAATTTGCGCTATAATGAACAGTCATGGTAAAATAAGCACTGATTTTGTTATCATATGATTACATATATTAGGCAATTGCGAAACTCTCAATAGTAGAAATTTGATTGTGCAGCATTGACAAATTCATAAGCAGACCTTTGAAAAACGCCGGCACTTAGATGCCGTTCTTTGGCATCTTATGTGCCGCTGCGCTTTTTCACGAAGCGAAAGCGTGTCTGCGTTGAATTGTCAATGATGCACAATAGGAAAGAGTCTGATAAGAGTTTCGCAATCACCTAATTACATATATATGTGATAGGGAGGAATAAAAGGATGAGTGAAAAGGCAGTAACGGAAAAGAAAGCCGGTTCAGGCGAAGCAGTCGGGATGATGGCTAAGATCGCATTGATCATCATAGGTGTTTTATTAAAGCTGTACGGGGATGATCCATGGGCGGACAACATCCTGCTGCAGGCAGTTTTTCTGGTGATTGGCTTTGTCCTTCTGATCAAGGGAGCGGACTGGTTTGTGGATGGCGCCAGTAAGATCGCAGATAAATTGGGGATTCCGCAGTTGATCATCGGACTGACGATCGTGGCGTTCGGAACAAGCGCGCCGGAGGCGGCGGTCAGCATTACGGCGGCATTAAGCGGTGACAGCATCGACATTGCCATTGGTAATGTTTTGGGAAGTAATATTATGAATATCCTGCTGATTCTGGGCATCTCAGCGATCATCTGTCCGCTTGCCGTGCAGAAATCCACGAGAAACCTTGAGATACCTTTTGTTATCGTGATTACGGCATTTGTCCTGGTCATGGGATATTTTGACGGGGCACTGGGCAGAGTTGACGGTATCATATTGCTGGGATTGATGGCATGCTTTCTGATCTATCTTCTGAATATGGCGAAGAAAGGACAGGGAGGCGTTGATGATGTGGAAGGCGCGGATGAAAATGATAAGATGTGGAAGCTGATCCTATGGGTGCTGCTGGGAGGAGCTGCTATTGTACTTGGTTCTGACGTGACGGTGTCCGCTGCAAGTTATGTGGCTAAGCGCTTTGGTATGACAGAAAAGCTGATTGGCTTGACCATAGTAGCATTTGGCACATCCCTGCCGGAGCTGATCACTTCTACGATGGCGGCAGCAAAGAAGAAAGCGGATATTGCGATTGGCAATATCGTTGGAAGCAATATATTTAATATCCTGTTTGTTCTGGCAGCTGCGGCAACGATTACGCCGCTGCCTTACAGAAATGAAGCTGCAAATCTGAATTTCCTGATTGATAATATTGTGGCATTGGTAACGGCGCTCCTGCTGTGGATCGGCGTTCTGAACAAGGATCAGAAGCTGAAACGGGGTTTTGGTATTTTGATGCTTATGGCATATATCGCGTATTTTGTATATCTACTGATGATGTCATAAGATAAATAAACAAATCATTATTTTATATCTGCATCATAATATTATATAGGGAGGCACTGATAAGAGAGGAGCTTCTTAAAATTAAATGTATATAAAAATAGACCCCATATACCAGAGGATCCGGCATATGGGGTTTCTCGTAGGTTTTTGGATGATTCCGGATTACATCGTGCCTTTTTCAAGGGCAAGCGTTCGGGTTGTAAGATCGCATACCTCGGAAGGACCGTAATACTGGATGGCGCCGGGATACATGAATGCTGTTTCAACAGCCCATGCATCTCTGTGTGCCGCAAAATATTTGAATGGCGCGCCGTCAAGCTCTACTAAGGCTTTGCGGATAACCGGTTTGTCTTANNCATGTTCATCATCTTGGTGATAGGCATGCCACCCGCGATCCATTCGTCAGCAGGTTTGGAAAGGTTGGACACCTTGGAAAGATATCCTGTGTAGCCATAGGAGATCAGCATGAACGCATTGTAACCAAGGGAGTAGCAGTAGTCTGCGTCAAAGTTGGAAGGGAATGCGCATCTTCCTTCATAACCGAAGAAATGATGAAGCGCGCTGAATTTACCTTTGTAGGTGCCCGATTCTTTTCTCTTGGCAAGCTCATCTTTTACAAGCGCTGAGAATAACTTCTC
>DLOQ01000063.1:0-11530 GCA_002479655.1 Lachnospiraceae bacterium UBA7480 | reverse complement strand
AGGAAGAGCTGCTGCTGAATGCCTGTAGGAAGGATATCAAATACGGCAAATGATTCCGCGGTAAGACCGTTTTTGATAAATTCATATTTCTCATTCCAGCCGGGAAGCGCATTGAAAGTATCTGTCTTGCTTCCGGCAAGAAGCTCATTGATCTCTGCGATCAGCACTGAGAATTCAGGAACGAATTCTACGATACCTTCAGGGATAATGGCAACGCCGAAGTTGTCGCCGTTAGCTGCTCTTTTTTCTACGGAATCAGCAATATAGCTTGCGATAGAGGAAAGGGACATCTTCTTGGCTGCAACTTCTTCACCGATCAGGCAGATGTTGGGCTGTGTCTCAAGCGCACATTCCAAAGCCACATGGGAAGCGGAACGTCCCATAACTTTTACAAAGTGCCAGTATTTTTTGGCGGAGTTGGCATCTCTTTCGATATTACCGATTACCTCGGAATAAGTTTTTGTAGCGGTATCAAAGCCGAAGGAAGCCTCGATATCTTCATTCTTTAAGTCGCCGTCGATCGTCTTAGGACAGCCGATCACCTGAACGCCTGTATTGTGGGCTGCCATATATTCAGCCAAAACAGCAGCGTTTGTATTGGAGTCGTCGCCGCCGATGATAACGATAGCTGTCAGACCATGTTTTTTAGCCATTTCCTCTACAACTGCGAACTGGGCTTCTGTTTCGAGTTTCGTTCTGCCGGAGCCGATGATATCAAAACCGCCTGTATTTCTGTATTGATCGATAAACGCATCATCAAAGATAACATAATCGTCTTCCAGAAGTCCGCTGGGACCGCCCTTGAAGCCGTAAAGGACATTGTCGCTGTTCGTTGCCTTTAAGGCATCATAAAGACCGGTAATAACATTGTGTCCGCCGGGAGCCTGTCCGCCGGAAAGGATAACGCCTACAACCTGCTTTTTAGCGGGAGCTGTATTCTGGCCTTTTGCAAAGGTGATTTCTTTCTTGCCATATGTGTTGGGGAAGAGAGCTTTGATCTTGTCCTGATCAGCTACGCTTGATGTCTCAGCGCCTTCCTTAACGCAGATTTCTGCAATGCCGTTTCTGAGCATGCCCGGAAGTTTGGGAGCGTACTCATATCTTGCCTTTTGAAGAGGTGAAAGATTCATTTTCAATATCTCCTTTTCCTTAATATTATATATTTTTCCTTACCTATAGAATATTAAAACATTTTATTGAAATAGTAAATAGCATTTAAAAATTTTTTTATGAGGGGATTTTCTATGAGAATTATACAGCTTTTCCTAGACATTTTTCTGTTTAAGGGTTACAATGTTCACAGCGTGGAGCGTCACAAATTGGTCTGATGGCAGACGCAATTAGTGTGAGAAGCGCGTTTTTCATCGCTATTTGAGTCGCAGCAAGCTGCTCTGACATGGAGGATTAGTGTGCTGAGAAAATACAAAAATATAAAATACGGAACAAGCGCGAACGGAGGATATGAGGGATGAGAAAAGCGGCAGGGCAGGACGTGATGCAGCAGCTGGAGGCATTGACGGCAAGGGAGTATGGCAAGACGGTAAAGAGATGCAGCGATAGGGAGATCTATTACGCGCTGCTTACACTTACAAAGGAAATGCTGCAGTCAAAGAAGCAGATCACGGGAAAAAAGAAGGTATATTATATTTCCGCAGAGTTTTTGATCGGTAAATTATTAAGTAATAATCTGATCAATCTGGGAATATACGATACATTAGATGAAGGACTGGCATGTGCAGGAAAGAGTCTTGCTAAGATTGAGGAGATTGAGCCTGAGCCGTCTCTTGGCAACGGCGGGCTGGGACGTCTGGCGGCATGCTTTCTGGATTCCATCGCCAGTCTGGGACTTCCGGGCGACGGTATCGGTCTGAATTATCATTTTGGATTATTTAAGCAGGTCTTTAAGAGGAATATGCAGACGGCGGAAAAGAATGACTGGATCGAAGACAATTCCTGGCTGAATAAGACGGATGTGACATTTACCGTGCAGTTCGGTAAGCAGAAGGTGACGTCAAGACTTTATGATATTGATGTGGCAGGATACCATAAGGGGATCAACAAGCTGCATCTGTTTGATCTGGAAAGCGTGGATGAAGGGCTCGTAACAAAGGGGATCGATTTTGATAAGACAAAGATCAAGAAGAACCTGACATTGTTTTTGTATCCGGATGATTCCGATGAGGCAGGCAATCTGCTGCGGATCTACCAGCAGTATTTTATGGTGAGCAACGGTGCGCAGCTGATCATCAAAGAGCTGAAGGAGCAGGGCAGGGACCTGCATAAGATGAACCAGTATGCTGCGATCCAGATCAATGACACGCATCCGACGATGGTCATTCCTGAGCTGATCCGTATACTGACGGAACAGGAAGGATTTACTTTTGATGAAGCTGTCAGGGTGGTCAGCAAGACCTGTGCTTATACGAACCATACGATCCTGGCGGAAGCATTGGAAAAATGGCCTTTAAAATATCTGAAGAAAGTGGTTCCGCAGCTTGTGCCGATCATTCAGAAACTGCATGAGCGTGTGGCTGCGAAGTACAAGGATGAGCGCGTATGGATCATTGATCGGGAGAAACGGGTGCATATGGCGCATATCGATATCCACTATGGCTTTGCGGTAAACGGTGTGGCGGCGATCCATACCGAGATCTTAAAGCAGACGGAGCTTGCACCGTTTTATAAGATCTATCCGAAGAAATTTAACAATAAGACCAACGGCATTACCTTCCGGAGATGGCTTTTGTCCTGTAACCGGGAACTGGCGTCATTCCTGACGGAGACCATCGGCGACGGCTACAAGAAAAATGCTGAAGAATTAGAAAAGCTTTTGGAGAAAAAGGACGATCAGGCTGTGCTTGACAGGCTTTATGAGATCAAGCAGATTAAAAAGGCGGCTTTGGCGGAGTATGTGAAGGAAAAAGAGGGGATCGCCTTAGATGTGAGCTCCATTTTTGACATTCAGGTCAAGCGCCTTCACGAGTACAAGCGCCAGCAGATGAACGCGCTGTATATCATCCATAAATATCTGGAGATCAAGTCAGGCAAAAAGCCGGAGCGTCCGATCACTTTTATCTTCGGCGCAAAAGCGGCGCCTGCCTATATCATTGCGCAGGATGTCATCCATCTGCTTCTGGTCATGCAGAAGATTGTCAATGAGGATCCTGAGGTCAATCAGTACATGCAGGTGTTATTTGTAGAGAATTATAATGTCTCCTATGCGGAGAAGCTGATCCCGGCGTGCGATATCTCAGAGCAGATTTCCCTTGCAAGCAAGGAAGCTTCCGGCACCGGCAATATGAAATTCATGTTGAACGGCGCGGTAACGCTTGGAACCGACGACGGCGCGAATGTGGAGATCCATGAGCTGGTAGGGGACGACAATATATTTATCTTCGGCAAGGATGCGGATACGGTCATCAGACATTACGAAAAAGCGGATTATGTATCGCGCAGGTTTTATGAAAAAGATCCGGTGATCCGTGAAGCGGTAGATTTTATCATCGGCGGGCAGGCGTTAAAGGCGGGCAATAAAAAGTCATTGGAGCGGCTGTACAATGAGCTGCTGAATAAAGACTGGTTTATGACGCTGTTAGACTTAAAGGAATATATCAGGGTAAAGGATAAAGCCCTTAAGACTTATGAGAATCGCTCCAGATGGAAGAAGATGATGCTGGTCAATATCGCGAAGGCTGGCTTCTTCTCCTCTGACCGGACGATCGCGGAATATAACAGGGATATTTGGAAACTAAAGTAAAAACAGCAAGCGGGCATCGGGGCAAAATGGATGGCGACCTCACGGAGGCGCCAAACCTATAGAAAGGAAGCATGCAATATGAGAAAAAGTGGAATCTTACTTCCGATATCAAGTCTGCCATCTGCTTATGGGATTGGATCATTTTCAAAGGAAGCTTATGAATTTGTGGATTTTCTGGCGGCAGCCGGTCAGTANNGTATTACTGGCAGGTTCTGCCTTTGGGACCTACCGGTTATGGAGACTCACCGTACCAGTCATTTTCCACATTTGCGGGCAACCCGTATTTTATTGATCTGGAAAAGCTGATTGAATATGGATGGCTGAAAAAAGAAGAGTGTGACGAGGTTGATTTTGGGCACAATCGAGAAAAGATCATTTATGAGAAGATCTATCGCGGCAGATTCAAGCTCTTAAAAAATGCCTTTCAAAGAAGCGGCTGCGCCGATAAAGAGAACAATGAGAAGTATCGGGAATTTGTGGAGAAGAACAGTTTCTGGCTGGATGATTTCGCCCTGTTTATGGCGCTTAAGACAGCGCATCAAGGCAGGGGCTATATGACATGGCCGGAGGATATTAAGCTTCACACGGAGACTGCGGTAAGGAGATACAGAGACGATCCGGAATATCAGGAAGAGATAGAGTTCCAGAAATTCATGCAGTATCTGTTTTTCCGCCAGTGGTTTGAGTTAAAGCAATACGCCAATCAAAAAGGGGTATATATCATCGGGGATATCCCGATCTATGTTGCGCTTGACAGCGCGGACACCTGGGCGAATCCGGAGATGTTTCTTCTGGATGAGAAGCATGTTCCCATCGCCGTGGCCGGCTGCCCGCCGGATTATTTTTCCAAGACGGGGCAGCTTTGGGGCAATCCGCTGTATCGGTGGGAGTATCACAAGGAAACAGGCTATGCATGGTGGATGAAGCGTCTGGAGCAGTGCTTCGCCATGTATGACGTCGTCCGTATCGATCATTTCAGGGGATTTGACGAGTATTATTCTATCCCCTATGGAGATAAGACGGCGGAATTTGGCCACTGGGTAAAGGGACCCGGTTATGATCTTTTTCAGACGATGAAACAGAAGCTTGGGAAATATCCGATCATTGCGGAAGATCTTGGGTTTTTGACGCCGGGTGTTAAAAAGCTGGTGAAAAAGACCGGCTATCCGGGCATGAAGATTCTGGAATTTGCTTTTGATTCCAATGAAGATAATGATTACCTGCCGCACAATTATGATAAAAACTGCATCGTCTATACCGGTACGCATGATAACGATACGACCCTCGGCTGGTTTAAGTCATTAAAAAGGTCAGATAAGGCGTATGCGCGGAAATATCTGAATAACAGCAGACCGGCAAAGATCAATTGGGATATGATCCGGCTTGCCCTGGCAAGTGTCGCGGATACGGCGATCATTCCGATGCAGGATTATCTCTCCCTTGGAAGCGAGGGACGGATTAATACTCCTTCCACCCTTGGTAATAACTGGGACTGGCGGATGAAGGAGGATGTCTATACGGCGGCTCTGGCTGAGAAGATCTATGAGATGTGCAAGTTATATAAACGGGTGGACGTAGTGTGAAAAGTGTTTCTAATTGCTTTAGCAATTTTGCTCACTTCCAAAGGGAATTTCGCATAGAAACACTAAGTTTCACACCGCAAAACGCAAAATGCGAGTTTTTCATCGCTATTTGAGCCGCCGACGGCGGGCAGTTACGTTTTATTATGCTTTACGCCCGTTTATATAAGCAATTACAGACCGAGCAGTCGTTGTAAGCTGTCACGGTCATTGGAGCAGTTAAATGCTGTCTGGCGGTCGATCTGACCGGCGCTCAGCAGTCTCTTTAAGTCGGAATTTAAGGTATGCATACCCATCGCCGCATTGGACTGGATCGTACTCGGGATCTGGTTGGTCTTGTTCTCACGGATCAGATTGCCGATTGCGGGGTTCATGACCATCGTTTCGGTTACTACGATACGTCCGTTGCCGTCCTGTAACGGAAGAAGCTGCTGGGAAACAACGCCGTAAAGAATGGTGGCAAGCTGAATACGCAGCTGCTCACGTCCTTCCAGCGGACAGCCGTCGATGATACGGTCAATGGTCTGCGCCGCGCTGGTGGTATGCAGTGTAGAGAATACCAGATGTCCTGTTTCAGCAGCAGTGATGGCGGCGGAGATCGTCTCATAATCTCTCATTTCTCCAACCAGGATGATATCCGGATCTTCACGGAGGGAAGAACGGAGAGCGGTCGCATAGTCGGATACGTCTTTGCCAAGCTCACGCTGATGGATCATTGCAAGCTTATGGTTATGAATATACTCGATCGGATCTTCAATCGTCATGATATGGCAGGGACGGCTTTTGTTGATATAGTCTATCATGGAGGCAAGCGTTGTTGTCTTGCCGCTTCCTGTCGGACCTGTGATTAGGACAAGACCACGGGGAAGCTTACAAAAGCTTTCGACTACATCCGGAAGCTGTAATTCGGTAAAGCTGGGAATATACTCATTTAAAAGACGAAGGCTGGCAGCAAGATTGTTTCGCTGATGATAGATATTGATACGGATACGGAGCCTGCCGCCCTGAAAATAACGCGCAAAGTCCAGATCCTTTCCGCTTTCCGCAAGCTGCTGCTGTTCCGGTGTCATCAGCTCATAGATCATTCCTCTTGCTTCGTCCATGGTGGGCTCCGGTTCAATGATCTGTAAAGTTCCAAAGCGACGCACCGCAAGATGAGTCCCGACAGTGATGTGGATATCCGAACACTGGTTGGATGCTGCGTAATCGAGAAGCTGGTCAAATGTCATATTTACTTCCTCCATAAGAAATTATTATATTATTTTTGTCTAATAATATTATCTTTATCGTAACACAGATACTATAAAAATACAAATAAAAAAGTTAGAAACAATAAAAACAAAATAAAAAGCGCTGATCCAAAATTCCGAAAATCGGAATTTGCAGCAAAAATATAGAAGAATCAAAAATTAATCTTAGAAATATACTTGCCATCACAATGAAAACGTGATATCATATCATTCGTTGACGGTAAGTATATTTAGGGGCGTAGTTAAACGGTTTAACGCCGGTCTCCAAAACCGCTGAAGAGGGTTCGACTCCTTCCGCCCCTGTTATTTTAAAAATGCATGTTTTGACACGTGCATTTTTTTCATGTAATATGTAGTGTGAAGGTATATGTCAAAATATAAGTTTTCAGATGACTTTTTAAAACAAGTAGGGGATGGGCGTGTATATCTTTCTGTCAGTTGCATTGGTAATAGAAAGCATTTTGCTGGTCGGCACGATGGCTTTGATCAATAGCGGTAAGACGTCGGATATTCAGAAAATGCTGAATTTTCTTGGCGTATCAGTTGCTCTGCTTTTGCTGGGCGGCTTCTTTAGTATCTCTGCCGTATCCATGGAAACGCTGCTGCCGGCGTATCAGATCGAAAGTATCGGAGCGGTATTTTTTGTCGTTATGCTTTCGCTGCTTTCCATGCTCTGCTGTAATATCCGGATCCCTAAGGGCATTTATAACGGACTGCTCTTATATGGCATGCTTGCAGGGTTTATGATTCTTATTTCCACCCTGTTACCCGGTTGGTATCTTAAGATGACAACGCTGCCGGAACATACGGACAGCTTGATGTCGGAAGGCATGAGCAGAATACTGCCGGGCGCGGTATATCCGTTCCTTATTGGTATGCTGAAATACATAGAGATCACATGTTCCATGGTCATCAGCCTTGCTGCTTTTGGGCTGCTGTTCCGCCATTATCATGTCAGACAGCGTAACACGAATCCCGGCGCAGGGTGGCTCCTGGCGGCAAATCTGCTTCCGGCTGCCGGCAATCTGCTTCTCCTGCTCGACAATAAAACCGGTTTTTACTGGATGAATGTCGTTTTTGGTGTATGCTGGGGGTATATCATTGCGGTAGTTTATCGTTTTCGGTTATTTGACTCCATGCAGATGGCAAAAGACGATATCTTAGAGACGATAGAAGACGGCTTCGCGGTGGTGGATTTTAACGGAAAACTCCTGTATGCCAATGAATATGCCAAAAAGGCTTTTCCTGAGTTGAATTACGAAGCGACACAGGAGCAGATCGTGGAAAAGCTGATGGATAATGATAAGAAAGTTATGGAGATCGCGGAAAACAGATTCCAGATTTCGTTGGTGCCGTTTTATGATAAGCAGAAATATAAGGGAACAACGATCTGGATGACGGATAAGACGGAGGAATATCATGCGAGGCAGAAGCTGATCGAGCTGAAGGAGGAAGCGGAGAAGGCAAATGACGCAAAATCCATGTTTCTCGCCAATATGAGCCACGAGATTAGGACGCCGATGAACGCGATCATCGGCATGACGGAACTGATCTTAAATGACAATATCAACAGCAACGTGGAGGAAAGCGCCAATAATATCAGGAATGCCAGCAATACCCTGCTGTCGATCATCAACGGTATTCTGGATTTTTCTAAAATAGAGACCGGCAACATGGAGATACAGGAACGGGATTACAGTCTGGGGCTGCTGGTCAAGGATGCCGTCTATATGGCGAATCTGAAATTGGCGGATAAGAATGTGGAGATGATCGTTCACATGAAGGAAACGATCCCTGCTATGCTTCACGGAGACGAGATGCATGTGCACCAGATCTTCACCAATGTTCTTTCCAATGCGGCAAAATATACAAAGCGCGGTTATATCCGTATGAATCTGGANNGGAAAAGCATGGGAAAGACGCTATGATCAGTGTATCTGTGGAAGATACCGGCTGCGGCATCAAGGAGGAGAGTATACCGACGCTTTTTGACAGCTTCCAGCGTGCGGATATGATCAAGAACAGGACGATAGAGGGTACAGGTCTCGGACTGGCGATCTGTAAGCGGCTGGTGGAAGCAATGGGCGGAGCGATCAGTGTAAAAAGCTCTTATGGTGTGGGCAGCGTATTTTCCTTTTATTTTCACCAGAAGATTGCGGACGAAACACCGGTGGGCAATTTTGACGAACTGGAGCTTCCGACGCCCGGCGGNNGAGCGGGAAGGAAATCGCTGATTGCTCCGCTTGCAAAAATTCTTGTGGTGGATGATAATATTACCAATATCAAAGTGGCGCAGGGGATCCTTACGATGTACCAGGTACGCGTCGATACCGCTTTAAGCGGCAGGGAATGTCTGGAGAAGATAGAAAAGCACAATTATCATATGATCTTTATGGATCATATGATGCCCGATATGGACGGTATTGAAACAACGAAGCTGATCAGGCTGCATGACAATCCGGAGATCCGCAATATGGTCATCATTGCCCTGACCGCCAATGCGATCAGCGGTACCAGAGAGATGTTTTTACAAAATGGCTTTCAGGAATATATTTCTAAGCCAATTAATTTAAATAGTATCGAAGCGGTATTGAAGAAATATCTTCCATCTGATATTATTCATTATGTAGAGAAGGATGATGATCTGGATTATTCGGAGGTAGAGATCGAACTCCCTCATGTGGATGTTGCCAGCGGGCTGAATAATTACGGCGGCAATAAGACAAGGTATCTCCAGATCTTAAAATTCATTTATGACGATGGCGCCGGACATGTACAGCGTATCAAGGACTGCCTTATGGTCTGCAATTACAGGGATTATATCTTTGAGGTGCATGCGCTGAAGGGTCTGATGGCGGGAATCGGCGCAATGGATCTGGCGGAATTTGCAAGACTTCAGGAGTATGCCGCGAGAGACGGCAATATAGAGGTTATCCGTCGTGAGTCCTCCTTTATGGTCGAGCAGTATGAGACGATGCTGGAGAATATCAAGAACCTTTTAAATGATAACGGTCTTCTGCGTGAGGAGATCATCCAGATCAGGGATAAGGAACTGACATGGGAGGAATTCTGCAGTATGCTTCATTCGCTGCAGGGAAGTCTGGATCTTCTGGAACAGGCGGAGGCTGCGAGGAAGGTGGATAATCTGTTGACCTATCCGTTGGATACGGGCATCCGCAGGCAGCTGATCGAGATCAAGCATGCCATAGGGGAATTTGAATATGATGAGGCGGCTGAGCTGATACGGCAGCTGCTATGATGTAACAAACGCTGATCAAAGCTCTTTCTTGGAAATTAAATTGCCGGCATTTGTGAGTCCTGTTGTATGAAGGGGATACTGCAATTGCCTGAGATATCATAATGTGGAAAGGAGAAATGTGATTAAAATGGACAATGAGGTAAAGCGAGCTGCAAATGAAGGAATTGCGGAAAAGGTGGAGATGTACAGGGAAGATATCGAATCGCTGGTCAAATATCTTCCGTGGCTGGAGTCGAAGAATAAAAAGGATCTGTCTTCTACCTATACACCGCGGGAGGGAGGCGAACATTCCCTGCGTGTACCGGTCTATGATTCTACATTGCTGGGATTCATAAAGGCGGCACAGAAGACAAAATTTATAGACCGCAATTATGTTTATATTTATCACAGAAAAAGGATGAATACGGTAGAGGATGAGCTGAAGATGATCAGGGAGACGCAGATCATGGAGATTGAGAATCTTGGCGCCGTTCTTTCAAAATATGTGATTTTGGGAATGTCCAAATCGGTGATGTGGAATGAGGGCGTCAGCAATGGCGTGTTCTATGCAATTGTTTCAAAGATGAAGGAACTGGTGGAGTTCTGGTCGAGGCAGACCAGATAGTGTGAAAGGGATTAATATTAAAAAAGGAGAGTCATTACAAATGGATAGTGTCAGGCGTGTCTATGTGGAGAAGAAACGGGAATACGCGGTAAAAGCCAGAGAGCTTGAAGAAGAGATCAAGGGATATCTTGGGATCAGCGGTGTCAGAGAGGTAAGGGTTCTGATCCGGTATGATGTGGAAAATATCTCGGATGAGGTATTTGAAAAGGCGTGCAGGACTATTTTCTCGGAGCCGCCTGTGGATATCCTGTATCATGAGACATTAGACATTCCGGCAGACGGAAAGGTATTTGGTGTGGAGTTTCTGCCGGGACAGTATGATCAGAGGGCGGATTCTGCGGTACAGTGTATTCAGTTTTTGAAAGAGGATGAGATGCCGGTCATCAAAACGGCGGTGACGTATATTGTGATCGGCGACATCACGGAGGAGGAGTTTGCAAGGATCAGGCAGCACTGCATCAATCCGGTGGATTCGAGAGAAACAGATATGACAAAACCGGAGACGCTGATCACGCAGTATGAGGATCCGGTGGACGTATCGATCTTCGACGGTTTTATCTCGATGGAGGAAGATGCGCTTAAAAAACTCTATGATTCGCTGGGGTTGGCGATGACCTTTCAGGACTTTTTGCATATACGCAGATATTTTTCCGAGGAAGAAAAGCGTGATCCTTCCATGACGGAGATCAGGGTGTTGGATACTTACTGGTCTGACCACTGCCGTCACACGACATTTTCCACGGAGCTTACGGACGTGGAATTTGAAGAAGGATTTTATAAGACGCCGCTGGAAACGACGTATCTGAGCTATCTGGATACGAGGAACGAGATCTATGAAGGGCGGAGCGATAAATTTGTCTGCCTGATGGATCTGGCGCTGATGGCAATGAAAAAGTTAAAGCATGACGGCAAATTAAATGATCTGGAGGAATCCGAGGAGATCAATGCCTGCTCGATCGTCGTGCCGGTAGAGATCGATCCCGGCGACGGCACGCCTTCTTATACAGAGGAGTGGCTGGTCAGCTTTAAGAATGAGACGCACAACCATCCGACGGAGATTGAGCCCTTTGGTGGAGCGGC
>DLOQ01000117.1:477-7966 GCA_002479655.1 Lachnospiraceae bacterium UBA7480 | reverse complement strand
TGAATTATACAGGAAGCTCCACTTTATCGCAAGTCAGCATAAATGCTGGCTTTTTTTGTTGTTATAAAAACTTGACAAAAATATTTTTTAACCCTTGCATATATGGTGCTATGGTGTTATACTAAGGAGAGGTGATTTTTGTGGCATATTTTTTAAAAAAAACTAACAACAAAAAAGGGACATATCTCCAGATTTACTCAAGTTTTTATGATCCGGAACGCGGTCATACAGCACACAAATCGTACAAAGCTATTGGATATGTTCACGAGCTTCAGGCAACGGGCATTGATGACCCTGTATCATTCTACAAAGAAGAAGTAATCAGACTTAATCAGGAAGTCAAGGCTGAAAAAAATGTTAAAAAAGCAAAACAGATATCTGATGATTCTCCCGAAAAACTCATTGGATACTTCCCGATGAAAAATATCAACGATAAGCTCTCCGTAAAAAAATATATTGACCTTATGCAGACTGCTACTGATTTCAGATTTAACGTATTTGACATGATTTCGGCACTTGTCTATGCAAGACTTGTTCATCCATGCTCAAAATCAAAGACTTACGACGAAGTGATTCCCAAGCTTTTTGATTCCTATGATTTCTCCTTGAACCAGCTTTATGATGGTCTGGAATACATTGGCTGCGAATACGAAAAGGTTATTGAAATCTATAATCATCAGATACAGCAGATGTATAAGTTTGATACTTCCCATACTTATTTCGATTGCACCAACTTTTACTTTGAAATCGATAAGGAAGATGACTTTAGAAAAAAAGGTCCTTCAAAAGAAAATAAGAAAGAGCCCATAGTCGGTCTTGGACTTCTTCTTGATGCAAACCAGATCCCTATCGGTATGAAACTTTTTCCCGGCAACCAAAGTGAAAAACCAATCATCAGAAATATAATAGATGATTTAAAAAAGAGAAACTCTGTATCCGGCAGAACAATTCAGATAGCCGACAAAGGATTAAACTGTGCTGAAAATATTTACCATGCACTGAAAAACGGTGACGGTTATATTTTTTCTAAATCCGTTAAGCAGCTTCCTGAAACAGAAAAAACATGGGTTCTTTTAGATAATGATTACAGGGATATCAGAAATGCCAATGGCGATGTGTTATACCGCATCAAAGAATGTATTGATGAATTCGAGTACAAATTTAAGGATGCTGATTCTGGAAAGGAAAAGAAATTTAAGATTACCGAAAAAAGAATTGTTACTTATAATCCTAAGCTGGCGAAGAAACAGATTTATGAAATAAACAAAGAAGT
The DNA here is from genome assembly GCA_002479655.1 of Lachnospiraceae bacterium UBA7480. Classification (GTDB taxonomy): domain Bacteria; phylum Bacillota; class Clostridia; order Lachnospirales; family Lachnospiraceae; genus NK4A136. Next base: position 6,693 of record DLOQ01000117.1, on the reverse strand, counting down.
GGAAAAAGCAAGACTTCTAAAAGCATCACAGGCTAAAAAATCTGAGTATGGCGATTCAGCAAAATATGTACTGTTCACTACTACTGATAAAAAAGGTAATGAAACAGATGGCAAAATCAAAGTGACAATGAACGAAGAACTCATCAGAAAATCCCTTGAGCTTGCCGGTTACAACCTGCTCGTCACTTCTGAATTATCAATGAGTGATAACGCTGTATATGATGCATACCACAATCTTTGGAGAATAGAGGAATCGTTCCGCATCATGAAATCACAGCTTGATGCAAGACCGGTGTATCTGCAAAAAGAAGATACGATTATCGGACATTTTCTTATCTGCTATCTTGCAGTGTTGCTGACAAGGCTACTCCAATTTAAGGTATTAAAAAACAACTACTGTTCCGAGGAGTTGTTTGAATTTGTACATGATTTCAGAGTTGCAAAAATATCAGACCGGAAATACATAAATCTCACACGAGGAAGTTCATTTATAAAAGAATTTGCAGCTATTTGTAATCTGCCCTTAACATCATATTTTCTGAGTGATGGAGAAATTAAAAAAATGCTAAGCCACAGGATTTAAACCATGGCTTAGCACCATATTTTAATGTTCAACTCCGAAAGTTAGGTTTTATACTAAAATCAAAGAATTTACAAGCCAAATATATGTTTTATCCGCCCGGCATCCTGACGAAGCCCAAAGGAGGCCGCAGCAAAAAGCAAAGACCGACGGGCTGGTAATCCCTTCGGTCTTTTGATAGAACCTTATTCTATTACAATTTTCCAAAATCCCATAACCCGCTTTATCTGAAAGTGCTTTCAAACTGAAATACTTTTATCTCCTCGGCAAGGATTCCCGCAATTAGCTTCAGCTCCTTCATGTTCTCCGCAGTTTCCGCAACCATTTGGTTCACCTCCGTGACGGACGAAACAGTTTCTTCCGTTCCGGCAGCGTTCTGCTGTGCAATCGCCGCTATATGCTGCACGATCTCCTCCGTGCTGCCCTTTGCCTGTTCCAGCATCTCCACGTCCTCTAATACCATCCGGATATTTTGGTCGGACCATTCCACCCCCTGCTCCACAATCTCAAACTGTTCATTTGTCTTGTGCAGAATGTCAGCCTGCCGGTTGATACTTTCCTGTACGGTTTCCATGGTTTCCACCGAAACGTTGGAGTTTGTATTCAGCTGCCCTAAAATCTCCTGTATGTTCACGACAGAAACGGCACATTGCTCAGCCAGCTCCTTAATTTCATTCGCAACTATGGAAAAGCCCTTACCCACTTCCCCGGCGCGGGCAGCCTCGATACTGGCATTCAGCGAGAGCAGATTGGTCTTGGAAGCAATGTCGGTAATTACCTTCACCATTCCCGATATCTGTTCCACGGATTTATGTGTCGCATTCGTCTGATCATATACCAGACCCACGCTTGTCTGGACATTTTTCATGCTGGATACAAACCCATTGAGAATCACTTTCAGGCTCTCCGAGGCGCTTGAAATATTCCGGGTGGTATCAGAAAAACTTGCCATCTTCTGATTGGTACTTTGAATGGCGTTTCCAATCATCTCCACACTCTCATTCGCATTGTCCACATCCTGCGCCTGATTCGCCGCCGCAGCAGCGATACTCTCCACCGCCATTGTGATATCCGAAGTCGCCTCTGAAGCGTTTCTTGCCTTTTCCTCGCAATTTTCTGCAATGAAACTTAACTTTCCGGACTGCTCCTGAATCTCGGAAACAATCTCCGTAAGCTGCCCATCCAGCTTCTTCACGCTGCGGCCCAAATCACCAACCTCATCTTTCCGCTCGATCATCGTCTTTTTCACGGATATCCCGAGTCTTCCTTCACCTATCTGCTGCACATAGAGAACTGCCTCCCGGATGGAACCGCTCAGCCGTCCGCCCACAATCACCGACAACACCAAGGACAGGACCAGGATTACGCTCATTCCCCATAAAATTGTCGTGCATGCGCTTTCTACCAACGAAAAAACCTTTTGGTATTCCTCTCCGAGAAAAATCATCCCCACTGGCTGGTCATTCCCCCCCCCGGGCTGGTAGAACGGAATATAATAGCAGATATACTGCTTCCCCAGAATCTCGATATCCTTATCGTAATAATTTTCCCCGTTTTCAAGCACGGAGGCAGTCACGATATCGGAGGCTTTCGTGCCCACCTGCCGGTTTCCGGATTCATCTGTGATCGTCGTCAGGATACGGGTATCCTGGTAAAACACGGTCACATCATATCCGGTATTCTTTTTGATTTCATCCACAAGATCCAGTGCCTCGGAAATGTTCATGTCATCGCCCTTCCAAAGGTTTCCGTCTGCGTCCATGACATAGTCCCCCTCGGCTCCCATCTCAAAAATCTGCCGGATTGCCAGCGCCGTCGATTCCATTCCCACATAAGCCTGATTGACGATACCTTTGCGCACCTCCACGGCGGCAATGATAAAGGATATCATAGCGAGCGCCAGCATCGGCAGGCTTACAAGCAGCAATATTTTTGTCCTTATTTTCATTTTGTTTTTCCTTTCTTAGTAAATTTATCTTCTGTCATTATATGAGTAATGACTCACTTACTTTGTCTGCAAAAAAAAGGATTTCTTTTCTGGAAACCCTATTTTTCTTCGGTCAATCCCATGATTCCCCTCGATACCAGCCCGAATATAATCTCGTAGTTCTCCGGTGTGCCGGAAAGCTCCCTGCGGATAATGCGCCTGGCGAATATCCCGGTGGTGTCTATGATGTATGCCCAGAGGAAATCGGCAGACACCTTTTCCTCAAAGTGGTATTTTTCGTCAAAGGGTTTAATGATCTTCCCAAAATTGCTGAAATAGGTCTGCTTCGCCTCCTCTCTCTTCTCCTTAATATCCTTACTCAGGCCGAAGTTACCAGAATACCGGTACTCAAAATAGAAAACTGTGCGGTAATCGTTTCGGACAAGGAACGAAAAATACTTCATCCACAGAGAATGTATAATCGCATAGGCCTCCTCATCAGTTTCCGGAATCTGTACCGTCATTGAATGAAAAAGTGCGGCAATCTGCCTGTCAACCAGTTCAAAGCAGGTGTACAAAAAATTCTCCTTCGTCCCGAAATGACGGTAGATCAACGCCTCGGAAACACCCACATAGTCCGTTACCTGCTTCATGGAAAAGGCTGCCATGCCTTCCTTGGCGATAATCCTCATACAGGCATCCATTAATTCCTCTTTTTTATTCCCATACGCCATATGATTCCTCTTTTTCTCAACACCTGGTTCAATCACAATATGCTTATAATATAATACCCTGGAAAATTTTTCAAGAGATAATTTTGTCGATTTCTCAAAACGGGAACTCCAGCTTAAATTTGTACTGTGATCCTTTGATCTCCTTTCCGTCTTTGGTGTAGGAATAATCCTCAATACCCTCCGGGATAAGATAAGCGTCATAGCTGCCTTTCTTCCCCTTCAAGCCTTTTACAAGGGTCTTTTTCCCTTCCAGCAGGCTTTTAATCTGGCTGTCGGTAAGCGTCGCCCCCATTGCCCGTGATACGTTCATACCGCATTTATTTCTGCAGTAAGCGCCGAATTTTCCTTTTACCACATCGCCGCCGCATTTCGGGCATTTGCCTAACGCAGTTCCTGCGTTGATTCCCTGTGCGCCGCCTCCGAACATGGATTTCTGCTCCTCACTGACACTGTGATAGGTCTGCACAAGGTCACGCACCATATCCTCAATGCCGCCCATAAATTCCTGCATGGAATATTCACCCTTTGCCACAAGAGTAAGGGCATTTTCCCAATCCGCTGTGAGCTTCGGGGACTTCACCGCATCAGGAAGCACGGTAATCAGCTTCATGCCGTCCTCCGTGGGGAGCATCTGTTTTTTCTCACGTTTTACAAAACCGTCCTTCACCAGCTTCTCGATAATGTCGGCTCTGGTGGCAGGCGTGCCAAGCCCTTTGCGTTCCACATCATCGCCCATATCCTCTGATCCGGCACGTTCCATAGCGGATAACAGGCTGTCCTCCGTAAAGTGTTTCGGCGGGGAAGTGAAATGTTCCGTTACCTTTGTCTGCACTCCCTCAAATGACATTCCTTCAGAAAGCTCCGGCAGCTTCCTGTCCTCGTTCTCCCCGTCTGCCTTGTCTGTCTTGTAGGAACGCTTAAAAGCAGCTTCAAAGTCTTTCCACCCGTTTTTCAGAACGGATTTTCCCGATACCGTAAAAACAGTTCCATTGCAGTTAAACTCTGCCCTGACTGTTTCATACTCATGCTTTTCTCCGGTAGCGCACAGCAGGCGGTTCGCCGCAAGGGAAAGTATCTTCATTTCCGCCTCCGGCACAGCGGAAAGGTCAGCCTTTGCAATCTCCATTGTGGGAATGATCGCATGGTGGTCTGTGACTTTCCTGCTGTCCATTACCCTTTTTATGTCCGGCGCTGTTCCGGTCTGTTCCTCAAAAAGCACTGCCCCGTAAATAGCGCTGATTACGTTCCCTGCGGTATCTCCCATATCGTCCGATAAATACTGGCTGTCCGTTCTCGGATAGGTGGCTAACTTTTTTTCATAAAGGCTCTGCGTGTATTCTAAGGTCTGTTTTGCAGTAAAGCCGAATAAGCGGTTTGCATCCCTCTGTAACGTGGTAAGGTCATAGAGCTTCGGCGGCTGTATGGTTTTCTTTTCCTTTGTGACGGAAACAACCGCAGCGGCTTTGCTTTCACACGCTGCAGCAATGCTTTCCGCCTGTGCCTTATCGTCGATCCTCTCCGTTGCCGCATCCATCCCGTTTATGAGGATATGCGCCGTGTAATACTGTTCTTTCTGAAAATCCCTGATCTGTGCTTCACGCTCCACAAGCATTGCAAGCGTCGGCGTCTGCACCCTGCCGACCTTTAACACCTTGCCGCCATACAGCACCGTAAAAAGCCGTGTTCCGTTCAGTCCCACAAGCCAGTCTGCCCGCTGTCTGCAAAGGGCTGACTGATACAGACAGTCATAATCGCTGCCCGGCTTTAGATTTGCAAAGCCGTCACGGATTGCGATTTCCTCCATTGAGGAGATCCACAGCCGCTTCATGGGCTTATTGCAGCCTGCCATCTCATAGACCAGCCGGAAGATAAGTTCCCCCTCACGCCCTGCATCGGTGGCACACACCACGCTGTCCACCCTTGCATCGTGCATCAGCTCCCTTAACACCTTATACTGTGCGGCAGTATCCCGCTTGACCTCGTACTGCCAGTTCTCCGGTATCATGGGAAGGCTCTCATACATCCACTTTTTCCACGCATCAGAATAGGCATCCGGCTGTGCAAGCTCCACCAGATGACCGATACACCATGAAACAATGTACCCATTCCCCTCCATGTATCCGTCTTTCCTCTCATTTGCGCCGATCACACGGGCAATCGACTGTGCCACGCTCGGCTTTTCTGCTATCACTAATTCCATAATCTGCCCTCCTATAATTCCGCTCCTTTTGATTTATTCTTGTTCTGTGCCTGTTCTGCGGGCTTCTGCACCGCAGCTTCCGCTTTCTTTTCCTCCAGCCTGCCCTTTACGGACTCCCTCGGACGTTCTTTATATGCTTCCACCATTTTTTTCAGATCGGCATTGGAAACTTTGGTCTTTTCCGTACCCCATTCTTTTTTGCCGTCGGGCTTCTCCCCGACCACAACGGAACGGCGCAGCGTGGTATGCCCCTCTGCCGGGAGCTTGATCCACATCCCTTTGCCGAACTTATCCTCATGGACATGGTTTGCCCTCACAACAAAAGTCTGCCACGGTCTGTGGTCATTCTTGTCGGGATTGGGAACAAGTATCTCCTTATACGCTTTCCCGTCTTTCCCCTGAAATTCCTCTCCGACACAGCCCTTTCCGAATTTCAGCGTGATCTCCTTAAAATCTTTTTTCGGGCTGTCCGCACCCTTATCCTGCGATTGCCCTGCATTTCCCATAGCCGCCTCACGCTTTGCAGCGATATCGTCAAGCACCTTGTCCACTGTCTGCTGTATGTTTTCCTGTCCCATTATGTCCTCCTTCCCTGATAAAAGCCGGAGTTTCCGCTCCGGCTTTCATCAGACACATTATTTTATTCCTCATCAGAATCAGCTTCCTCAACCGTTTCCGCTGCTTCCAGATCATCATCTGCAAAGAAATCATCTTCCGCACCGTCCTCCGGTTCTTCATCTTCGTTCTCATATTCTTCCTCATCTTCCTCGTCCTC